>JAZASH010000031.1:0-22859 GCA_036343395.1 Eubacterium sp.
CAGTTCTATCTGGTAATTCCTACCCATCATTATTACACCATCCCAATATTATCATCATAAATCATCCATTAATATAGTATACCTCTTACAATCCTTAACCGGGGGCGGACGGTGGAGAATTCGTCTCGAAGAGTCTTCAGACGGGCTCTGAGAGGCGAATATCTCCATCCGTCCTGCCCCTTGGTGCCAAAATCAAACGCCCACCAAGTTAAGCCTCAACGCATTCACACACACCGTCACACTCGACACCGCCATGGCCGCCGCGCCGATCATCGGATTCATCTCCCAACCAAACAGCCCTGCCGCCAGCGGAATACACACCGCATTATAAAAGAAAGCCCAGAAAAGATTCTCTCTTATATTCCGCAACGTCTTCCGACTCAGCCGGATCGTCTTCACCACATCACTCAGCCGCGAATTCATCAAAACGACATCCGCACTGTCGATCGCCACATCGGTCCCATCGCCGATCGCGATGCCGACATCGGCCAGCGTCAACGCGGGCGCATCGTTGATCCCGTCACCGACCATCGCCACCAGTCCGTACCTCTCACGGATCGCACGTACATGCGCCTCCTTACCATCCGGCAGCACCTCAGCGATCACCTCATCCACACCGACCTCATCCGCGATTGCCTGCGCCGTTTTCATTTTATCACCACTGAGCATGATCACCTTCAGCCCCATTTTTTTCAGCTCCGCGATCGCCGCCTTGGAGTCCTCACGGATCGTCCCGGTCGCCGACGGATCCCCATAGGTGATCGTCCCGGTCTTATCCAGAACGACACAGGGCACGCGTCCGGCCATCTCGAGCGCCTCACTCGTCTTAAAAAGGATCCCGTTTCTCGCACCGACTCCGTTTCCGACCATGATCGCCACCGGCGTTGCGAGTCCCAGCGCACACGGGCATGAGATCACCAGCACGGAGATCCCTCTCGCTATCGCAAAGGCGACCGTCTCCCCTGCGATCAGCCAACCGATCATCACGATCAGAGCGATCCCGATCACAGCCGGCACAAACACCGCCGACACCTTATCAGCAATCCTGGCGATCGGAGCCTTGGTCGCCGCCACATCCGAGACCATTTTTACGATACCCGCGAGTGTGGTATCCTCACCGATCCGCGTAGCCCGACACAGGATCTGTCCGGACATATTGATCGTCCCCGCACTGACCGTATCATCGGGATTTTTATCCACAGGCACTGACTCGCCGGTCAGCGCAGACTCATTAACCGCGCCCTTTCCCTCGATCACAAAGCCGTCCACCGGCACCGTATACCCCGGCTTAACGACGAACTCATCACCGACCTGCACCTCCTCGATCGCGACGCGGACCTCCTGCCCGTCCCGCATCAGCACAGCCGTTTTCGGCGCCAGCTTCATCAGACTTTCCAGCGCGTTCGTCGTACGCCCCTTAGAGATCGCCTCCAGTAGCTTCCCTACCGTGATCAGAGCCGGTATCATCGCAGCCGACTCGAAATACAACTGATCATGATACATGTCCATCAGCGAAGCGAGCGTACCACCGTCTCCGACCTTAACACACATCGCGTAGAACACGTACAGACTCCATAAAAATGAAACAGATGATCCCAGCGCCACCAGCGTGTCCATATTCGGTGCCAGATGCGCCACCGCACGAAATCCGCTGATAAAGAAGTCGCGATTGATCCCCATCACGATCAGCGCCAGCAAAAGCTGCGTCAGTGTTAACGCCAGGGGATTCCCCTCTAAAAATGACGGCAAAGGAATCCCGATCATATGATGTCCCATCGTGATAATCATAAGCGCAACCAAAAATACCACCGACAGGATCAACCGATGTCGCAGTCGACGGATGGTTTCTTTTTGAAAGTCGCCGGGATTCGTATCCGATACGGATACAGATGGTGTTGATGCCTCTGCCTTATCATCGCTTAACGAAGCCGCATAGCCGGCTGCCTTCACGGCACCGATCACGGCCTCCGGAGACGCATCTCCCTCCACGCCCATAGAATTGGTCAGTAGACTGACAGAGCAGGATGTCACACCGGACACCCTGCTCACAGCCTTCTCAACGCGAGCCTGACAGGCCGCGCAGCTCATTCCTTTTACCTTGTACTGTTTCATTATTTCCTCGTTATATACTTACTTTTCAAACTGTTTTCCGCAATTCGCGCAGAACTTGGATCCCGGTATGATCTTGGTACCACAACCACTGCAGTATCTCGGTGCTTCCGGAATCTCATCCACCGATGTGGTTGCACCCGGATTATACGTACCCGGCGTAACACTCGGAGTCGGCGCTGCGTACGGATTTGCTCCTGCCGGAACCGGTCCCGGACCATAGCCGTCCGTATTCGGATGATAGCCTTCCTTATCCCAATATCCCTGATACTCGGACTTGCCAAACGCAATAATGCACAGGAATACTACCGGTACGAAAAACATACCGACTAAGAATCCGCCACTCTTTCCAAACGCCTGAGCCAGCTTGATATAACTGATGATCGCAAAGATCGCAGCGACCAAAAGCACGATACAAAACACACCCATCAACATAACCCAAATGACTGCCGAGGATTCCAACTGAAACAGAGATCTGCCGAAGCTACCGGATCTGTAATCCAACAGATAATCAATATAACCGGTCCCGAAAGCCATCGCTAAAAAGACTACACTGAAAATCATGCCTACGATAGAAACAATCTGCAACACGATAGTCGCAATACCCATCTTTCTCGTCCATGAAATCTGGAAAATATCATAAACATTTAAAAACGGAATCAATGCGTGCCAGCCCGGTTTCCCTGCCTTTTCAAAAATCTTCCACAGAGCAACGATGACAAGGACAATCGCCGCCAATGCGATGATCGACGAGATGATATTACTTACGACAAGAGCCCCCGTCGCAGCGCTCCCAAACCCAGAGCCCGCTTCGTTATAAAAGCTGTCGATCCCATCGATGAAATCCTCAAATCCACTAATGTCTCCATTCATTGTAACAATCCTCCTTATTGTTTTTATTAATTAATATATATCATTAATTAATACTCGTTATTATTCCTCGAGAAATCCCGAGGTCGGTGTCGGTGCCGGACCGTCCTTCCGCTCATAAAACTCCTCGTCAAAAGGCGAGTCGGAATCCAACAAATCCTTTGGATTCACCGTAGGTGCCGGCGTCATAACCGGCTCCGGTGTCTGTACCGGCGGTGTCGGCGTCGGCTTGGGTGTCGGTGCCGGTTTCTCTTTTTTTGCCTGATTATATACATCCGTCATCGACAACTTCGGATAGGTCCGAAATGAGTGAAACGGATCCGATTCGGTTTTCTTTTTTAAGGATGAGAGAAACCAGGATCGGAATTGTAAAGGCTCCATATAGACACCGCGATACCGCAATTCGGAAAGCGCCACCGCCATCGTCCCGCTGACGATCGCCGTCGCATGAGAGGTCCCATCCGAAGCAACATATTTACCATTCCTGGATGACGTAATAATCTTTTCACCGGGGGCTGCCACATCGTAATCGACTCCCTTGCCCGGCTCGACATCCCAGTTAGTAAAGGACGAAAGCATCCCGGTATTACCATAGGACATAACACCGGTCACAAAATCATATCCGGCCGGATATGCCGGCGTAACAGCGGCCGAAACCTCATTTCCGGCTGCAGCCACCAGCACGCAGGTTTTGCTCGCTTCCAGCAAGGCCTCCCGCAGTCGCTCCGCGTCGACCTGAGCGGCGAAGGACATATTAATAATATCCGCACCGTTTTCCACGGCATACCGGACTCCGGCAATCGCGTCCGTCAGTGTAAACTCTCTCTCACTGCCGATCCGAACGGACATCACCTTTACGCCGGGCGCCACACCGGTAGACATCGGTGAATGCATCACCATAACACCGGCCAGCTGTGTTCCGTGTCCGCCGACATCACACATCGGCTGCGCCGGATTACAAACATTCGCTCCGTAAATATCGTCGACATAACCGTTACCGTCATCATCGACGCCTACGATTCCATTTTCCTCTGCCTTGTTCGTCCAGAGTGATCCCTCCAGTGCCGGATGGGTGGTATCCACACCGGTATCCAGGATGGCAACAACGATGCCCTCCCCGGGCTCGCGTCCCTTTTTACGAATCTTTTGCGCGACCTCATAAGCTCCGATATCATTCTGGAACCAATTCCACTCCTCCGAGGTCGCTTTTCTCATTTTTTGCAGTCTTTTTACCGGTGTTTCGAGGTAAAGCTTAACCTCACGATCTTTTTTCTTCCCGGCAACGGCCGCAGATGTTCCGGTATCACAAATACCGGTTACCAGTAAGGCCAGTGCCAGCCAAACAGCGATCAGCACACGACCTTTTTTTAAATCAAACATAATACAATCTCCAACTCCCCTTATTGATCAAACGAAACAGAAACAAAGGTATATCCTGTTTCCTCAACCACATTTTTTATTAATTCCTCGTCTACGACATCCTCGGTCTCAAAGGTCGTTACTCCCTTTTTATGTGAGGATTTGACCTTCTTTGCCGCCGGCAGTACGCGTCGGATCGCATCGTTCATATGAGCCTCACACATACCGCACATCATGCCCTCAATCACTACTGTCGCTTTCATTTTGACTCCACCTCCGTATCTGTCATCCTATCATCAGCATCCGCAGTTTTTCACAAAACCGAGCGAAACATATCCGTTGACGATTGCCTCCAGATCGGTACCCTCCTCACCGATCCCGGTCCACTGGCCGTCGACCATCAGCTCCTTGACGCCGTCTTCTCTTTCACGCGTCTGCTTGTACTGATCCCGATAAAACATCCCGCGGGACACGGTACGATCCCGGAGGATCCCCTTGCACTCGGAAAGCGGTCCGTGCGGGAAATTGATATTAAACACCTCCCCGTAGGAAAGCTTCACCTCCATCGCCTCGGCCAGTACCTCATCCAGATATGCATCCGCTGTCTCATGACAGGGATCCGCCGACTCGGAAACCGCGATTGCGTGATACCCCTGAAAGGCTCCCTCAAAGGCAGCACCGAGTGTACCGGAATACTGGATATCCGTCGCGGCATTATAACCGTAGTTAATACCGGATAAGAGAACATGCGGACGCTCAGGGACGACATTCAGCCCGCCGACACGGACACAGTCTGCCGGTGTCCCGGTACAGGAAAATGCCTTGACACCCTCCACCGGGAAATCCGGATACGGTGTCACCTCGATCGGATCACGGAGCGTGATCGCATGCGAACAGGCACTGCGCTGTGACTCCGGCGCCACCACCCATACCTCTCCGTACTTCAGGGCGGCACGTGCCAGCCGGATCAGTCCGTCCGAATCAATTCCGTCATCGTTCGTTATCAGTATTCGTTTCATCAGGTAGGTCTCCTTATGTTATGGTAATATCTCGTTCATGCTTCCGGTCCGATACCCCTGCAGATCCAGACTGACATAGGCAAAGCCCATCGTCTTTAGCTTGTGGTTTACCTCCAGTCGGATATCCCCTCTCATAAACCGACTGAAATCATTCGGGTTCAGCTCGATCCGGGCGATCACGGTATTGTGAACGCGAACCCTGACCTCCTCGAATCCCAACTCATGCAGATACGCCTCCGCCTGCTCGACCATTTTCAGCTTGCCGAGATCGATCGACTCCCCATAGGGGATCCTTGTCGCCAGACAGGCATAGGCCGGCTTCTCCCAGGTAGGGAGATTCAGCGCATGCGACAGGGAACGGATTTCTTTTTTAGTAAACCCAAGTTCCTTTAACGGACTGCGGATTTTGATCTCCTCGAGTGCTTTTAATCCCGGACGATAATCGCCGTCATCGTCGGCATTCGAACCGTCGATCACCTCGAAAATCCCTCGCTCCTCTGCCAGCTTTTTCATCTGAGAAAACAGGTTCTTTTTACAAAGATAACAACGGTTCGGCGGATTGTCCGCGACCCCGTCGATCTTCATAACCTCCGGATGGAAGATCAAATGTCGGATCTTGTTTTCCTTACAGTAGTCCCTGGCCTCCTTGCACTCATAACCGGGCATCAGCTCGGACTCTGCCGTCACCGCGAGCACCTGATCTCCCAGCGCTTCCTTGGCTGTGTATAATAAAAATGTCGAGTCAACGCCGCCGCTGAATGCCACGGCAACACGCTGATAGGATTTGATTGTTTTTTTCAGTACTTCGTACTTATCAATCAAAACACTATTATGCATTTTCACTCTCCTGTGCTTTCTTTCGAAATGCGATTCCAAATGTACCCGGACCGCAGTTGGCCGCAACCACGGCTGAAGTGTTTACAAAATACACTTTTTCGATATCGACACGATTTCGTATCTCTTTTTCCAACCATTCGCGTTCGTTCAAACGCAGTCCGACAAAAGGTACTACGACGACCTTTCCATCGATATGTGATGTCTTTTTAATCGACTTTTTTATCATTTTTTTCCACGCATAGCGCTTGGAACCGAATACAAGATGACGGAACCGCATCCTACCGCGACTGACATAGACCACCGCATGGATCGAAAAGGCACGTGCCAGATTAGCCATACCGCGTTTGATTTGTCCGGATGCTGCCAGATAGTCCAGGCTTTCAACCATGAAGCCACCGACAATACGTTGCTTGTTGGTTTCCAGATTCTCGAGGATCGTATACGGCTCAACACCCTGCTGTGCCATCCTGGCCGCATCCATAACCAAAAGGCCCATCGCCCCGGACAGGTGTTCCGAGTCCACAACATAAACATTATCAAAGTTCTTGGCGGCCTCTACTGCTGCCAGATAACTGGAGTTTTCAACCATGCCGGTGGCAGAAATATGGATCACGTTTCTGGCATCACGCAACTTATCTGCAAAAAACGACTCAAACTGCTCCGTCTCGATCGGTCGTACAAAAGCGCTCCGATCCGGCTTGGTATAATATCTGAGGAGTCCATCCGAGTTGATATCGATCTCATCTCGGAATTCTCCGTCCTGAGTAACAATGGTAACCGGTATGACGGAAATCCCATATTCCTTCGCAATATCCGGAGGAATCGCTCCCACACTGTCGGTTGTGATGGCCACCATCGCTTTGGTTCGATGCTCGTCGCGCCACAGATTCGACTTGGACTCGATATCCTTTTTCTCGTCTGTCATCGTGACGAGTTCACTCGGCAGATGACTGCGGATTTCCTCTTCGAGCATAGCCCCATTGATCGGCTTCACGAGATATCCATCGAAGCCCTCCCGATAGTAAAGCGCTGCCATCTCTGATCCGGCATTGGCCGTCAGTGCGATCACCTTGGAATTCTTACAGTAACCGCCGGTCTGATTTCGGATCTTATGGAGGGCTTCGATACCATCCATCTCCGGCATTTTATGATCCATCAGGATGACATGGTATTCTTTTTCCAGTGTCTTATTGAGTGCTTCCTCACCACTCTCTACACAGGTGACTTCGATCTTGGTATCACGCAGCAGCTTCTTAACCACGAGCAGGTTGGTCGTGGTATCATCGACGACAAGAACTCTCGCCTTCGGTGCCTCAAAAGTAACGTGATAATCAGCCATTGCATTCTTTCCGCTGCGCTTATTTAAATCCAGCTCACCGACAGTGTGATCGCCGACCCAGCGCTGTGGGATCTCAATCGTAAACGTGGATCCCTTGGTATAGACACTATCGACAGAAATCTTACCACCCATCAGATCCACCAGGGATTTCACGATAGAAAGCCCCAGTCCGGTTCCCTCGATCATCAGGTTCTTTTCTTCATCCACACGCTTAAACGCATCGAAAAGCACAGGGATACTCTCCTTACGGATACCCATACCGGTATCGGAAATCGTATAGACAACATTGACCATTTTTTCATCCATCATTTCATGATGGATCGAAAGAGAAATCTGGCCCTCGTTGGTATACTTAACAGCATTATTTAATACGTTGATCAGGATCTGCTTGATACGTACCTCATCTCCCATCAGTTCATCCGGAAGACTCGGTGAAATATCAACAGAAAACCCGAGATTTTTTTCGTTCGTACGCACCCAGATCATATCCACGATATCGATGATCATATCACTGGTGACATAGGTGACCGGTGTCAGCTTCATCTGTCCGGAGTGAACCTTAGACATATCCATGATATCATTGATCAGGTGCAAAAGCATCTTGCTGGCTGACTGGATAGCGGTGGCGTCCTCATTAATCTCCTCGGAAGCATCCTCACGCAGTATCATTTCGTTCAGTCCGATGATGGTATTGATCGGAGTACGAATCTCATGACTCATACTGGAGAAAAACCGGTTTTGCGCTTTATTCAGTTCGTCAATCTCATCCTTTTGACGCTTGGCTTTTTCATTCTCTTTTCGGAGAAGTCCTGTCTGAAAAGCAATCATAATAATGATAACCACACCGGCCAGGAGAAAGGAAAACAGAGAGTCCTGGAACTGTGTTTCAAACGGTCGATACAGTGCCATATCCGGATATGTCCAATAAAGATAATACGTGACACCGACCGAGATGCCCTCGATGCCAAACATGATCACACGACCTTTGCCCTTTAACATCATGGCGATAAAAACAGAATCAAACACGTTCCATACCGTCGCGCCACCATGGATACCTCCACTGGTAAAGAAGTTCAGCGGAAGAAAAATACACACCAGAATAAATGCAGCAATATACGAAACCAAAGTAACCTTGTCAAAGATAAAAGCAACACAAACCAAAGCTAGAAAAACAAAAAACGCAATCGCGCAGGCCATGATCGACTCGAAGGTCTCACCGATGATGATCCCACTCAGGGCCGCAAGCAAAAGACCAACCAGTCCGATCCCGGAAAGCAGTGCAAACATTCGCTTATCGGTATCGACATCACTGTTGGTTAGAAATTTATATGCTTTTCTGAACAGCTGCTTCATAGTTGCCTCCATTTATCCACGATAGAAATTACGGATTGCTTCTGTCAAACAGGAATACAGTGTGATTACCTGGTTATGCTCCAACTTAACATCCTCTACGCGTCCCTCCGCGGATGCTTTTTCAAGGCGCTCTGCGATATCACCGATCTCCAGCGCCCCGACCATACGCGAGGTGCTCTTCATCGAGTGAATCTTGATCTCATAGCCCTTCATATCTTCGTTATCCATTTTTTCATCGAGATAGGTGATCATCTCGGGCGCACCGTTGGCAAAATCTGTCAGGATTGCCTGATACAGGGATTCATCCCCCTGACAATACTGCAGGCCCACCTCCGCATCCAGACCATAGACACGCAGCGACTCAAGTGCTTCCCTGCCCTTGGTCTGCGGCTCCTCCGGCTCAGGCTCAGGTTCTGTATTTGAGCTTACGATCTTGATGGATATCGGATCGCGACTCGGTGCCGGCTCAGGACCGGCTTCGGTCTTCGACTCTACAGCTGCCGGCTCGACCTCCTCATCCTCAAACGGCACATACGCGATCTTGCCCTCCGGCAATACGAGCTTAAGCGTACGCTCCAGCTCGGTCACCTCGATCGGCTTTCCGATAAAGCCGTCGAAGCCTTCCTGCATAAACATCTCTCTCGCCGTGCTGACCGTATTGGCCGTCAGTGCTACGATCGCCATATCCGCCTTGCCTCGCATTCCGGAGCGGATCCTCTTCATCGTCTCCACACCGTCCATGCCCGGCATCATGTGATCCATAAATACGATATCGTATTTGTTCTTCACGCACATATCGATCGCTTCCGGCCCGGAGTTCGCCGTCTCGACGGTCATCCCGTAACCGGTAAAAACAGAGTTTGCCACGATCAGGTTCATAGGCTCATCATCCACGACAAGAGCATGCACACCATGCAGATCCATCTTACAGTTTTTATCTTCTTCCGTCCAGCTGGCGTTGATCACGCTGATAACCGGGAAACAGTAAAGTGGCTTCTCAAAGAATCGAACCTTCGAGCGCTTCGGCAACGAATACCCGATATCCGCCGTGAGATAGACAGGGATTTTTGCCGCGATCGTTTCGATATAATCCGGGTCGAGCTCGTACTCCTTCATGCCGATAAACATATGCGAAATATACACTCCGGAATCCATCAGCTTTTTCAGATTATCCATCGAGTCAACACCGTGGATTTTTACCCCCATCCCTTTAACGATATTCGTAATCAGGGAGTTATAATACTCTCTGACTGCCGGGATCGGATATTTTTTAAACATGAAAAATGCACCGAGGCTGACATTTTCACGCTCGTTCACGTAAATACAGCTCGAAGCATCAATGACTTTCTGCGGGATACAAACATGGATATCGGTTCCGATACCCGGTTTACTTTTAACCGTTAAAAATCCGCCCATCGCCCGGACAAACCCACTGACGATGTGCATGCCCAGACCAAGACCGCCCTGCACACGGCTGCGGCTCGAATCCACCTGATAAAACTGGTCAAATACCTGCTCGATCTCATCCTCCGACATACCGATACCGGTATCAGACACATCGATACAAAGATTGACGCCGTAATCCTGTTCCTCCGATGTGATCTTTACGTATACACCGCCTTCGTTGGTGTACTTCAGACCGTTCATGATCAGATGCCACAGGATCTTTTTCAGCTTAGCCACATCCGAATTCATCATAGCCGGGATCGAAGCCTCGACATCGAGGATCAGCTCGACGCGGCCCGCCAGATACGGCCGCAGTTTGGCAACGACATCCGACAGAAGGGATGACATCATGTAATTTTCATCGTTGATCACGAGCATGTCGCGATCGATCTCGGTATAATCGAGGATATCACTCATCTGATCCGCGACCCGTCGTCCTGCCGTCCGGATGGCGAGCAGATCGTCACGGTTCTCTTCATTGATGCCTCGGTTCATACAAACACCGGACAAGCCGACAACCGCGTTGACCGGCGTGCGGATCTCGTGTGATGCATTGACCAGGAAATCATCCAGACGTCTCGTCGTCTCGGAAAGTTCATCTACCTCTTCGCCGATCTCTGAGAGAACCAGACTCCACTTGGCGATGATCGTCCGACCGAACCATGCGATCATCGTAAGCACGACTGTATGCAGTACAATACGGCTGATCAGAAGTCCGTCAACCTTTCCGCCGTTCCAGAAATAATCAAACAGGTTGTAGCCCATCGTGACATAATAGGTAATCTGGGCCATCGTTATCAGACCGCGGATCCCGGCCATGGTAAACAGGATGATCACCGCTGCAATGATCGCGATCATATCAAATCGACTGGTATCGTGTACACCGTAAAAGAAAAAGGTAATGACAATTATAATGCCGTAGATCCACATCCGAACAGATGGTGTCGACGTCTGACGGATATAAAGCGCCCAGGAAACAAGGATACCGAAAGCAATCATTACGGCAGCCCATTTTTCCCAGCCGACACGGATCGTTTCAAACATCAGCATCGCAGACATCACGGTGTTTCCGATCAAGAGCATTAAATGTGCTGACTGAAACATTTTGTTTTTCTTGTCATTCTGACCCATCTGATTTCTCCTTCAAAGATTAGCCCTGTGTTATCATTTGTGAAACAATACAACCGTTTCTATGTGCTTGGTCCAGGGGAACATATCGACACATACAGCCTTTTCGGCCTTATACCCGGCTTCTGCAATCGGTACGATATCTCTTGCCAGTGATTGCGGCTTGCAGGATACATAGACAAATCGATCCACGCCGTAGGATAAAAGTTTCGGTAAAGCTTTGGGATGGACCCCCTCTCGCGGCGGATCCAGTACCATCACATCCGGCGTATCTGTCAGCGTATCCAGTACCTCCAGTACATCACCGGCGATGAATTCGCAGTTCGCAAGACCATTTCGCGACGCGTTCTCTCGCGCAGCCTCGACCGCCTCCTCGACGATCTCAACCCCGATCACATGATCGGAAACCGGTGCCAGGATCTGAGCGATCGTCCCCGTGCCGCTGTACAGATCAAACACCGTCATCCCGTCTGTGTTGCCGATAAAGTCACGCACCACGGAGTACAGGACCTCAGCCCCGGTCGAGTTGGTCTGGAAAAAAGAAAACGGTGTGATCGTAAAATCCAGTCCCAGCAGCTTTTCGCTGATATCTTCTTTTCCGTACAGCACCTCGATATGATCGGCCTGTACGACATCGGCGAGACTGTCATTCACGATATGAAGAATGCCGGTGATATGCCCATACAGGTCCAGTACCAGCAATCTCTCCGTATACTCACGGATCCACGCAGGCGCCTGATAGGCGGCCGCACTGTCCGTGCCGGACATACCGCATCCCTCGGAGGAAGTAACCAACGCCACCATGATCTCTCCGGTCGATACGGACTTCCTCACCAGGAGATGCCGTAGCACACCCTGATGCGTCCGTTTATGTACATAAGGGAGTCCTTTCTCCCTGCAAAACTGCATCGTCATCCATACGATCGCCCGATAATCACTGTCGACGATCTGGCAGTCGGTGATCGGTACGATGTTATAAAAGCTGCCTCGTTGATGAAGTCCGAGTGTCAGCGGACCGTCCTTGATCTCATCGCCAAAGGAAAACTCCATTTTATTGCGATACCCTGTTTGACGGGGACTGCCGTAAACCTCGGTCAGAGGAAATCCGGGATAGGCCTCCTCCATCAGGTCCTGAACCTGTCTGAGCTTCTCGAGCATCTGCCCGTCATAGTCATACCGCTGATAGGTACAGCCTCCGCATTTTTCAAAATGCGGACAAAACGGCGTCTTTCCACCGTCGGGAATCTGTTTTTTCTTACGACTCATCTTGTTGTCCTCCGGTGTTAAGGCCTCTTTGCTATGCCGGTGTCCTTCATGCGTTTTTTGTTTGTATACATCGCATCGTCCGCACGCTTAAAGACATCGTCCACATGCTTATCACGGGTTTTATCATAGATCGAGAATCCGATCGCCGCTGAGATTCTCTCCCACGGATCCTGCGATGTATCCTCCTGGCTGACGGCAATGCTACCGTTAAACTCGCGTACGAGATCGTTAACATCACGATAATCCGAATGCTCGATGATCACGACGAACTCATCCCCGCCGAAACGGTACACCGGACTGTGCTTAAACGCATTACAGATAAGGCGGGCGGTCTTCTGGATCGCCAGATCTCCCTTATCGTGTCCGTAGTTGTCGTTCATGACTTTAAGGAAATTCATATCCACCATCACGATACCGAAACGAGCGATCCCATCCTGGATCTCATGCTCAAGTCGTACGATATCCACCTCATAAGCACGCTTGTTTCTCAGGCCGGTGAGAGAATCCTTATTGGCCATATCGCTCATCAGCTCCGCGCGCTCTCTGGTGACGACGAGCTGCTCTCTCGTCCGCAGAAGATTTTTGATGTATTCATTGAGATCGTATTCCATCTGTTTCATCGAGTCAGACAGCTCTCGGATCTCATCGTGCGACGTAACCATGATATGGGAGAATCCCACCTTGGCAGATCGCGTATCATCCAGGCAATAATGTCTGGCTGCTTCAGACAACTCACGGATCGGTTTGACGATGGTGCGGTTGATCACCTGATACCAGACAAAGCCAATGAAAAGCACCAGCAAACTGAAAACGCCCATGCAGATAAAGAAGAACAGACGCTGCTTATCTCGGATCTCCTTCATCGAGGCATCGACTGTTGCGTAGCCGACCAGTCGATCCTTGGAATCATGCACAGGAACCGCGCAGGTGATAAGCCATCCGTACTCCTCGGTATTGGTGATGTACGGAGGGAAACCTCGCTCCGGATCCGCCAGCGTTTCGCGGTTTTGCTCGTAAACCGGGTCAAAGCAGCCCGGGAGGCACGGATCCTCGTGCGCAGCATCGACAAGATAGATAAAGTTTTCCGTGGCAACATCAATGTATGCCAAATACACGGAGCTAACCTCGTTATCGTCCTGGATCAGCTCCATTGTCTTATGGATTTCCTTAAACTCCTTGGTGTCTGTGATCGACTCGTAGTTTGCCAAATAGGCCTCAAACTCCGGCGTCCCCCACTCAGAGCTACCCACCCGTTCGTCTTCGTCCAGGTTATTGTAGATGCGGCTGACCTTTTTCTGGATCTTCGCCGCCTTATTGCCGTCGATCTGATGCGCCACAGACGTAGCGAGATGGCGAACCTTTGAGGCATAGTTCGTATTCACCACATCGTTTACCATGGCACTACAAAGAAACAGTCCCGCAGCCCCAAACAAAATCGCGAATAGTGAGATCAGTATGATTGTCTTTTTCTTCAGGGAAAAACGCATAAAAACCCCTCCATCAAAAAATATGTGTTTTTCTCATGCGCATACACATCTATTTTACCTAAAAACTGATAGACTTTCAAGTGCAAATATGATAAAATAGTCAAAAATCGCTCATAAGGAGGCACTCATGGCACCAAAAAGCTCAAAACAACTCGATACGGAACAGAGTCTGATGAATCTAATCAATAAAATGCGGGAAATCGACTATATCGACCCCGAAATCATACCGGGTATCGAGCTGTACATGGATCAGGTGACGACCTTTATGGATCTGCACCTCGGTGCATGCCGTCGTTCGGACGAAGAAAAGGTCCTGACCAAGACCATGATCAACAATTATACCAAAAACGACGTGCTGCCCCCTCCGAACAAGAAAAAATACTCCAAGGACCATATGTGCCTGCTTATCTTACTGTATTATTTCAAAAATGTCCTGAGTATTGACGATATCCAGAAGATTTTCCATCCGTTAAAGGAAAAATTCTACGACGACAAGAACAAATCCATCGGGATCGACGAGATCTACGCGCAGATTTTTACGATGGAGAAAAAAATGACGGACAAGCTGACCAAGGATGTCCTCCGTCGTTTCCAGTCCTCGCAGGAGGTGTTCTCGGATGTAACCGACGAGCAGGAAAAGGACTATCTTTCGCGTTTCGCCTTTATCTGCCTGCTTTCCTTTGATGCGTATCTCAAAAAGCAGATGGTCGAGCGTTTGATCGATGAAACCATGGAAGATATTGATTGATTTTGATTATTTTCGTAAGATTATGATATTTAGTAGTATTTTTATATATATTGGAGGATTATGACATAATGAGTGTTCTACTTGACGGATTGAATGATAAACAGCGAGAGGCCGTGCTCCACCGAGACGGCCCTCTTCTGCTTTTAGCGGGTGCCGGCTCGGGGAAAACGCGCGTTATCACGCATCGTATCGCGTATCTGATCGAGGAATGCGGCATCTCTCCCTATCAGATTCTGGCCCTGACCTTTACCAATAAGGCCGCCGGTGAGATGCGTGAACGTGTCGATAATCTCATCACGAACGGCGCCGAAAATATCTGGGTTTCGACGTTTCACTCCACCTGTGTACGTATCCTGCGCCGTTTCATCGATCGTCTCGACTACGATCGCAGCTTTTCGATCTACGATGCCGACGATCAAAAGGCCCTGATGAAAGGCATCATCAAGGATATGAACTTAGATCCCAAGAAAAATAAGGAGCGAACCTTTTTAAATGTCATCTCCCATGCCAAGGACGAGCTGAAAAGCCCGCAGGATTTCGCCTTCGAAAACGAGGGCGATTTCAGCATGAAGCGTTTTGTCGATATCTATTATGAGTATCAGAAGCGCCTGCGTAACAACAACGCGCTCGACTTCGACGACCTGATCATGCTGACGGTGCAGCTTTTCCGTGAGGCGGATGATGTCCTCGACTATTATCAGGAACGGTTCCGGTTTATCCTGGTCGACGAGTATCAGGATACCAACACAGCGCAGTTTGTACTCCTCTCGCTCCTGGCAGCCAAGTATCATAACCTCTGCGTAGTCGGTGACGACGATCAGTCGATCTATAAGTTCCGCGGGGCAAACATCTACAACATCCTTAATTTCGAGGAGACCTTCCCGGACACGAAGACCATCCGCCTCGAGCAGAACTATCGTTCCACGAAAAATATCCTGAACGCCGCTTCGGATGTGATCAAGAATAACGCCAACCGTAAAACAAAGACGCTCTGGACTGAGGCCGGTGAGGGCGATCCGATCATCTATGCCCGTTACGATACGGACTATGAGGAGGCATCCGGTGTCGCGAGCGATATTCAGAAAAAAGTACGCGAGCTCGGTGCGTCGTACTCGGATTTCGCCATCCTGTACCGGACCAATTCGCAATCCCGTGTTTTCGAGGAAAAGCTAGTCTATGCAGGGATCCCGTATCGGATCATCGGCGCGATCAATTTTTATGCCAGAAAAGAGATCAAGGATCTCCTCTGCTATCTGAAAGCTGTGAATAACGGAAATGACGATATCGCCATTACACGTATCATCAATGTCCCCCGGCGCGGGATCGGTGCGACGACGATCAGTCGTGTCGCCGCTTACGCTGCTGAAAATGAACTATCCTTTTACGATGCGCTCGTACGCGCCGAGGAAATCCCAGGGACCGGTCGTGGCGCCTCCGGCATCACCGCCTTTGTTGATATGATCGAAGGCTATCGGGAGCGCCTGTACGACTCGGCAAACGGCTTCTCTGATGAGACGTTTACGCTCGAGGATCTCCTGCGTGCCATCATCGATGATACCGGCTACATCCGTGAGCTGGAAGCAGAGGAAACCCCAGAGGCCGAGGCCCGCATCGAGAACATCGAGTCGCTGATCGATAAGGTCGTCCAGTATCAGGAGGCAAACGAGTCTCCGACGCTCGACGGACTGCTCGAGGATATCGCGCTGGTTGCCGATATCGACACGGTGGATATGGATGCCGATCAGGTTAAGCTGATGACACTGCACGGGGCAAAGGGGCTCGAGTTCCCCTATGTCTATATGGTCGGCATGGAGGAAGGAATATTCCCTGGTGGCGGTGCCTTTTTCAACGACGATGAAGAAGAACTCGAGGAGGAACGCCGACTCTGCTATGTCGGGATCACGCGTGCTAAAAATCTCCTCACGCTGACCGGTGCCAACCAGCGGATGCGAAACGGACAGACCGAGTTTAACCGTCCTTCTCGGTTTATCAATGAGATTCCGCGGTTTCTGATCAAGCAGGTGGCCGGCTCTGCTCCTCAAAAGAATACCTACGGCTCGTCGTCACGGAGCGACAGCTTCTGGCAACCGGCACCGGCCGGTGGCTTTAACGGAGGCTTTGGTGGTGGTTCCGGTGGGTCCGGGTTCGGTTCCGGCAAGTCCGGTGGATCCGGGAAAGCAGGTGGCAAGCATCTTTTTGCCGGGAACCCATATATCAGCAAGGGCTTTGCGCCCGCTCCGGCGTCCGACTCCTCTTCTGCCGACTATGCGGTCGGTGACACGGTCGAGCATATGAAATTCGGTATCGGTACCGTTACGGAGATGGTGGATCTCGGCGGTGACTACGAGGTCAGCGTGAACTTTGAGGATTTCGGCATCCGCAAACTGAAGGCTTCGTTTGCCAAGCTCGAAAAAGTCGATGATTAACCGCTCTTAACCAAAAAAAATAAAAAAAGGGGTAGAAATCCTTACTAAAGTGTGATAATATAGTAATATCATTTAGAACGTGAAGGTAAAAGCGGTGCGACCGTTTTTAGAATGGAGGACAATCATGAGTGAAAAATTCGAAGACTTGGTATCAGCAGTAAAGGCGAATGAACTGGTTCGTAAGATCCGCAGAAAAGAAGAAGAAAAGAAAGGCCATCCGGTCATCGTATGCTTAGCTATCGTTGGTGCTGTTGTGGCTGTTGCAGCGATCGCCTATGCTGTATATCGTTATATGAATCCGAAATATGCAGATTTCGATGCTGATTTTGATTATGATGACTTCGAGGATGATTTCGATGATTTTGATGATGACGACACCGCTGATGGTGGTGATGCGTTCGAGTCATCAGGCAAGTAATTCATTTCAAAAGATTAAAAGGATCAGGAATAATCCTGATCCTTTTTTGGATCAGGAATAATCCTGATCCTTTTTTTGTTACACATGGCACTCTTCTTTTCATAAAAAAAGCCGGACATCTCTGTCCGGCTTGCTGTCTGTTTCATCACTCTCTTCTCTTTGAGATCACTGCGCCTCATCAACATACTTGGATACTGCCAGGGCTAATGCACCCGGGCCGATATGACATGACACGCTAAGTGACAGCGGATCGATCTCCAATGTATGGTTCGGGAACTCCTCAAGCACCTCAGCCTTAAACTGCTCGACCTCTTCCGAAGAAGCCGTATAGGCGATCGCCACGTGGCAGTTTTTGCCTTCCGGATCACCGAAGCGCGTCTCCATATCCTTATGGATCGCCTTCAGCATCGCTGTCTTACCCTGCTTAACAGTCTTTACCTTTGTATAGGCATCGAGTTTCTCTCCCTGGATCTGCAGCACCGGTCGGATCTTCAGCAGTGTTCCGATCGCAGCCGCCGCCGGCGTAATACGTCCGCCCTTTTTCAGATAATACAGAGTGTCCAACATGATATAGATACTGGACTCCATCTTATCACGGAGCAGAACCTCCTTGATCGAAGCCGCATCCATGCCCTTCTTTGCCATCTGCAGCGCATCCATCGTCGACTGTCTCTGTGTAACCGAGATACGCTGATTATCAACAACATGAACACGTCCTTCAAACTCATCGTCATCCGCGAGCATCGAAGCCGTCTGACAGGAAGAACTCAGTCCGCTGGACATCGGGATGTAGACGATCTCATCGTTCTCTTTCAGCGTCTCTCTCCACATCTCCATCAGACTCTCCGGCGTCGGCTGTGACGTCTTCACATCCACATCCTCTGCCAGATACTGATAAAACTCCTCCTGAGTCATCGTGATATCTTCGTAATAAACTTCGTCATTGATATAAAACGGCATCGGTACAACCTTGATTCCAAGGTCTTTTGCCTGCGCCTGGGTTATCCCGCTGTTGCTGTCCGTGATAACTGCTACACTCATACTCTTTCTCTCCTTTATGTTGTGTAAGATATTCCATCAAACACAAGTGCTAGCATATCACTTTTACCGCAATCTGTCAAACCTCGTAACGTAGTTATGATAACCGCAAATATCAGATTACATACTTCTTTTCCAGGCGACTCCATAGACGGATCATCGGGGGATAGAGTAAAAATGCCACGACAGCCGTTGTGCCCGCAAATACGAGATCAAACGGCAGTCCGGCCAGATATACGGCGAGCACACCTGTCGCCTCCGGCTCCGGCCCGGTTGAAAAAAAGACCGTGTTGATATCCACGATACCGCCATAGATAATCAGAACTGAGAAAAATCCATAGACCGCGATCCCGATCCGGGTTGCGATGCCGGCATTTTTCTGATAGAAAAAGACACCGGCGAGATACCCGATCAGGCCCATCGCGAACATCTGAAACGGGGTCCAGGAGCCCTGCATAAAATAGAAATTCGATAGAAACATAGAAAGCATACCGATGATAAAACCGGATTCTTTTCCGAGGACGACGCCTCCGAGGAGAACTACGGCTGCCACCGGCTTTACCTGCGGAAACGGTGCCAGGAGCAGTCGCGAGAGCACCGCCGTTACGATAAACACGGACAGCACAGTCAACCTGGCTGCACTCGGTCTGCCGGACTCAAAGGTAACCACGGCGGCCAGAAGTCCCGTCACGATCACGCCGAGGCTGATCAGGTAATAATGCTCACCCTTTAGCACCATCGTGCCGTACAGGATCAGGCCCACGATAACAATCGCTGCCACTCCGTGGTATAAAAGACATTTCCTTCGAGGAACTCTTTCGTTTTCTCGCATGTAACTACCCTTCCGTCAAACATCATAGCCATCGTATCCGCGCACGCGGAGGCAAACTCGATATCGTGTGTTACTAAAAGGATGACCTTGTTTTCTTTCTTTTTTTCCTGAAGCAGGCGCCGGACCTCTTCTTTTTTATCGGGATCCAGCCCCTTCGTCGGCTCGTCGAGGATGTATACATAGGCATCCCTGTCGAGGACATGGCGAATACCTCGCATCTCACTCTCACCGCCGCTCAGCTCATCGACATCCTTGGTGAAAAGATACGCGGGATTGGCAGGCAGATAGGATACGGTATCGGATGCGCGCCTGACCTTGCCAGCGTAGGGCTTCAGATAACCGCCGATGATCTCAGCGAGGGTCGTCTTGCCGCTCCCGTTCCCACCGACCAGCGCGGTGATCTCACCTTGTTTTAATGACAGACTGCAATCGGTCAGCACGTCAGGTGATTTTAAGTTATAACGGAAACTGATATTCTTAACAACAATATCCGCATGTTTATCCAATCCACTCTTTTCGGACGAATTCGCTTGCCAATTCTTCTCATCTGGCAATTGTCCGACACTTGAATGTTTCTGATCTGAATGATCCTTTTGGATGGTATCAGGTGTGTGATTTATTAGCCAGGATCTGCGTTTTCGACGGGATATGGCTGTGTCGGGATCGGCGCCGGTCTGCAACGCCATGCGTAATGATCTGGACATAAACGGCGACTCTCCCTGCCTCAACCAGGCACGATAATCGTCGGCAAAGACAGCGTCTCCCTCATCCATCATGACGATCCGGTCGGCCACCTCAAAGAACAGCTCCGGTCGCTGCTCGGCGATCACGATCGTCACACCGGTCTCCTCATGAATCTTTCTTATCAACCCGACCAGACGCTCTGCCGCCATCGGATCCAGAGCACTTGTCGGCTCATCCAACAGCAAAAGTTCCGGCTTCATTGCCATCGCTCCGGCGATATTGACCGTCTGCTTCTCGCCGGCACTCAAGCTATCCGTCTCTCTGTGGAGCAATGCCTCCAGTCCGAAAAAGGTCACCACCTCGGCCAGTCGTCGACGCATATCCTCCGCCGGTGTCCCGAGATTTTCCATGCCGAAAACGATCTCCTGCTCCACCTTATGACAAACCATCTGCGCGTCCGGATCCTGCCACACGTAGCCAAAGCCATGGAGGTCGGACGTCAACACACCGTCCTCCACGCCCTTTAAACCATCCTCCAAACGGCAGTTTATGGCCGGCGTGTGCGCGGCGATGCGACGCAGTAGTGTGGTCTTGCCGCTTCCGGAGGTGCCGATCAGGAGCACCAGCTCGCCACACTCGACGGACAACTCGCCGATATTCAGGGCTTTTCGGGACTCATCGGCGTACCGATATGAGTAATCCTTCGCTTGGATCGCTGCCACGAAAACACCTCCTTCCCTTTCAGCCATAACGGTATCGTGTAATACACACTAAAAATCAAAACAAATAACAGGTTCGGATTCTCCGCAAAGTAGGTCGGAAAAAACCTCGCCTCCAACCATCCGTTCACACCGGCGGGGATCAAAAACGCAACCCATCCCAACGTAACAAACAGCAACATGGCGTCATATATCGTCAGTCCTTTTTTATATAGGCTGCTCCGTTTTCCGGCACTTTTATAACCACGCTCATTCATCGAAATACTCCGTACGATCCCATCCTCCATCGTCATGGATAAGAGCTTCATCCACACCTTCGGTCCCCGTCCGTGGAGTTTTTTCAACTGAGCAGCATCTGTCTTAACCTGAGGTACCAAACGCAGAACCATACTGAATAATAAAGCAAGACCGGGCAGACGCTTCGCCATCAGTCCCATGATCTTATCCTCGGTCATCGCGCGACTGAACTGCATAAAAAAGCGCAACGCGATCAGGATCATCAGCGCAATCCGACATCCGAAAAGCAACGACTCCATCGTAAAGCGCGTGTCACCGATCGCAAACAGTAACGTCGGTCCGCGGTGATTGATCAGCAGGTTAAACAGCAGGATCACCAGAGCCAGTATCAGATTTTTATATAATCCGATCAGGGTCTCCTTCACGCCGGTTTCCATCATTTCAACCAGTAGTAATATACCAAATACACACAACAAAAAAACAGGATGTGATACGACGATCAACCCCGAAAATCCTACCAGATAATACATAAAGACCGTCAGCGCGTGACGTCTTCTCCATACCGATTCCGACATGCCTATGAGTATACCGTATTCATCGAAAAAATGCAAGTTACCGCTCCGCATTTTTTGACTTCCGGCGCCTCCTGTGGTATACTAAATGCTATGAAAACACTGATAAAAACAATCCGATTCATAATGCTGTGCACGCTGGTGATCGACCTCGCAAGCACTCAGCCAGTGAACGCACAGGAACTGAACGATGAGCGTGTCCCATCAGCCCAATCGCTGGACTCTGCCTGTGGTGATGCTGTCCCCGCGCTGAACTCTTCCCGTGGTGACGCTGTTCCCGAGCTGGACTCTGCCTGTGGTGACGCTGCCACCGCGCTGAGCTCCACACGTGGTGCGGCTCCACACGCTCCGTCTACGCTGCCCGGGCTTGCCGGAGCACGGTGGACGGCGGCCTTCTCGGACCCGTACTTTATGGGGACGTCGATGACCTCCACACCGGTCATATCCGGCGACACGGTCTACGTCGTCAACCGCGACACCCTGTATGCCCTGTCGACTAAGACCGGAAAGACGCAGTACGAGCTCACGCTCCCCTTGCGGATGAACTCCGTCTGCGACCCCATCCTCGTGGATGACCGGCTTTACATCCCGCTGTCCGGCGGTAGTCTCGTCTGCGTCGACATCCAACAACGCGCGATCCTCTGGACCAGCGAAGAGATCACTGCCGCCCCTGGGATCAGCTATCAGACCTTAGGTCGCCTGTACTATCACAACGGCTATCTGTATGCCGGTGTCTGGGCCATGGCCGGACGCGGCAGCTCCGAGGACGTCAACTCCACGGGGGTATTTTTCTGTGTCAGAGCGAAAGACGGCTCCACGGTCTGGCAGTATCAGGACACCTCTCACCCCGCCGGATACTACTGGAACCAGGCGGTCTCGTGCCACGATCGACTGTATTTCATGTCAGAAGACGGAGCCCTGATCTCCCACGGCCTGACTGACACCAAGGTCTATGAGACGCGTTCTCTGACG
>JAZASH010000032.1:0-22614 GCA_036343395.1 Eubacterium sp.
CTCCGTGGAGTTTTCCGAGGGCATCGGCAATCTCGGTGTCAATGGGGTATCGCATCTCGTTTTTCTCATCGGCGGCTCGATCGGACTGGATATCGACCTGCTGGGCGAGGCGGACGAGAGGATCAGTTTTTCGCGGATGACTTTCCCACATCAGCTGATGCGAGTGATCCTGCTGGAGCAGATTTATCGGGCGTTTCGCATCCTCAAAGGCGAACCATACCACAAATAAGATCAAGGCGGCTGTGGTCGCCTTTTTTGTTGTCGTGGCGTTGACTTTTTCGGACAAAAATGATAGAATCATATGTATGTGATGCGTGTGAACAGGGTGGCACGGTTTTGGTACGAAAACAGGCGTTTTCGGTCCGGTGCCCCTCGGATATAACAAGGAGGATGACATGAAAACATCAGAGATTATCGTAAAATCAGACGGCACCGGTATGGAGGAGGCTTTGGCTGAGGCAGAGAAGATCGCCCTTTCGGCTTCTCTGGATTCCAAGCAGAAGCTTCGTTTCCGTCTCCTGACCGAGGAGCTTTTCGGTATGATCAGCACCGTTACGGGAGATAACGAGGCGGTTTACTGGGTTGAGAATAAAGACAAGTCCTTTGACATCCATCTGAAGACCGACGTGGAGCTGACGCTCCAGATGAAGGATAAACTGGTCTCTCTGTCTAGCAGCGGTAAGAACACCGCAGCGAGAGGCTTTATGGGTAAGATCCGAGACATGATCGGTTCGGCGCTGCTGCCGCGTGATGACGGCCCGTCACCGCTGACGATGGGACTGATGAGCATGGGAAGCCCGAGCGGATATCAGGTGACCGGCGATGTCTATGAGTGGTCGATGATGCGTTATCGTGCCGAGGTCGAGAATAAGTCCGGCGAGGACGCGGACGCAGCGGACGCTATGGACGAGCTGGAGAGATCGATCGTGGCAAATATCGCCGATGAGGTCAGTGTTCGTATCGTCAGCAACGATGTGGAGATCATTATCAGCAAGGCCTTTTGATAACATCATGTGAAGCATTCAGATCGGGAGGGTTACTATGAAACTGGTTTTCATCGGAGCCGACCATGAGGTGACCGGAAGCTGTCACTATATGGAGGTCGGAGAGAAGAAGTTTTGTATCGACATCGGTATGGAGCAGGGACGGGATATGTTCGAGAACCAGGAGATCCCGGTCAATGCCTCCGAGCTGGATTTTGTACTGTTAACACATGCACATATCGACCATACCGGTCTGCTTCCTCTGCTGTATGCGAGAGGCTTTCGCGGACAGGTGTATGCGACGAAGGCAACCTGTGAGCTCTCACAGATCATGCTCCGTGACTCGGCGCACATTCAGCAGTTCGAGGCGGAGTGGCGCAACCGTAAGGCCGCTAGAGCCGGCGGCGAGATCTACCAGCCGGTCTACACGATGGAGGACGCCCTGGGCGCCATCCATCTTTTAGTTCCCTGTGATTACGATTCCGTGATCGCCATCTCTGATGAGGTCAGCATCCGCTTTACCGACGTCGGACACCTGCTGGGGTCCGCATCGATCGAGGTGTTTGCCAAGGAGGGCGCCGATGAGCGCACGATCGTTTTCTCCGGTGACCTCGGAAACATCAACAAGCCTATCCTCAGAGATCCGCAGTATACCAAGGCGGCGGACTATGTCGTGATGGAGTCCACCTACGGCGATCGCATCCACTCGGACGGAGTACCGGATTATGTCGGAGACCTGGCGGAGATCATCGAGGAGACCTTTACACGCGGAGGAAATGTTGTGATCCCGGCCTTTGCCGTAGGACGTACGCAGGAGCTTTTATACTTCCTCCGACAGATCAAGGAGCAAAAACGGATCACATCGTATCCGGATTTTGAAGTCTATGTCGACTCGCCGCTCGCGGTGGAGGCGACACATATATTCGGGAAAAATGCCGAGCAGTGTTTCTCCGACGAGGCCAGAGATCTGGTGCGTCGCGGGATCAACCCGATCGGTTTCCCGGGTCTTAAACTGTCCATTACTTCGGACGATTCTAAAGCGATCAACTTTGATCCGAATCCAAAAGTCATCCTCTCGGCATCCGGTATGTGCGATGCCGGTCGTATCCGTCACCACCTGAAGCACAACCTCTGGCGGGCGGATTCGTCGATCGTTTTTGTCGGCTATCAGACCGCCGGCACACTCGGCCGTGCCCTCTTAGACGGTATCGACGAGGTGAAGCTTTTCGGTGAAATGATCGAGGTTAAAGCACGTATCACCAAGATTAACGGTATCAGCGGACACGCGGATGTCAACGGTCTTCTCAAGTGGGTCGAGTCCTTTACGGAAAAGCCGCCGAAGCGCGTTTTTGTCGTACACGGCGAGGACAGTGTGTGCCAGCAGTTCTGTCAGACACTCGAGCAGCATGCGTTTATCGCCAGCGCTCCCTACAGCGGGACCGAGTTTGATCCGATCCGCGGCGAGTTTGTCCGCGAGGCGGAGCCTGTCCTGGCAGAGAAAAAGCGTGCCGCATCCAAGCGTGCCAGCGATGTTTTCTCGCGTTTGCTTACCGCCGGTCAGCGCTTGCTTTCGATCATCCGTAAGAATGAAGGACTGTCCAATAAAGACACAGCGAAGTTTACCGATCAGATCAACGCTTTGTGTGATAAATGGGACAGATAAAATAAAGGAAACTGGCAATGAAAAAGATTCTGAAAATTTTCATAATCGTATCGATCCTGATGGCAGGAGCAGGCGGCGGTATCGTCTACTTTTTGTCGAAGGGCGGCGAGGAGGTCGGACAGTTTGACTCCAGACGCCACCTCGACCAGAGCGATCAGGAGGATGTTCACGCATATCGGTTTGAGACCGATTCTCTCGCGACGCCGCTGGAGCGTGAGGGCGATGAGAAAAATGTGATGAACTTTGATGATGCCAATGCGTTTTCCGTAGCACACAGTAAGGATTCCCGGGCCCGTCTGGATCGTCTGATCCGCCGCTCCAATCCTGACTTTGATAAACCTTTGATCGCGTATAATCCGTTTGGCACGCTGCCGAATACGTATTATTTTTATTTCAAAACACAGTCGCCCTGTATGGTCCGCTATACGATCACCGTCGAGGATGAAAAGATACCGGATCACATCCGTTATATCAATAACGGCAATACTAAAAATCTCGGCACGGAGCACGAGTTTATCGTGGGCGGACTGATCCCCGGAATGAGAAACTATATAATCCTGGAGCTTTTGGATGGCAACGGCTCGCATCGTGAGGATATCACCTACAAGGTCGATGTGCCGGATCTGCAGGCTTCGACGCAGGTACCGCACGAGCGCGGTAAGAGTGATTACCGTCTCCAGAACGGGTTATTTTTCCTGTTGCCGAAAAATGATAAGAGCATTTATATCTACGATAACAACGGGATCCTCCGCGGTGCGCTGGGCACCGAGAGTGAGCACGGCGGACGCGTGTATACCAACGACTCTCATGTGGTTTATCAGACCGCAGGGACGCATGTCGTGCGGCTCGACCGGCTCGGTCAGGTCGAGGGTGTGGCTGTTTTCTCCGGGATCAAAAGCATCCTGGATTTCGCTTATGATGATTATGAAAATGTCTTCGCGCTGATCCAGAACGGCAAGCGCTATCAGATCGTGCGCACCTCGATGAAGGGCGGCAAGACACAGCTCGTCTATACTTTTGAAAAGGGGATGAAGCCGACCTCGCTTTCATCCGTAGTGGGCGGCAACCTCTATGTATCCGTGTCTAACCCGATGGGGATCATGCGGATCGACGGATTGCTGAGTGAGCGTCCGAAGGTGAAACTCGTCGTGGGTCTGAAAAACGACTGGAAGGATACCACTGTGAAAAAGCGTGTGATCGACCCGACTGCACCGAAGAAGAAAAAGAAAAAGTCCGAGGACGACAAGGATAAGAAAACCGATGAGGCAGAGGACGCTGCATCCGGTGAGGCGGTCCGGCCGGAGATCAAGCCGGAGGGTATGCCGCTGCTCGGATGGGATATGTCGGAGAGTGTGCTGTCACTGGTGCGCGAGGAGTCCAACGGGACCGTCGACACGATGACCTTTGCCGTCAATAAAAATCGCCTGGTCTATGCGATCAAGCTGCAGATCGACAGCAAGAAAAAAGAAGTCAAGATGTTCCTGAACAAAGAAACCGAGTTTGAGGGACGGGTGTTTGTCCAGTGGGATCCGTCCGGTCATGTCATCATCGGAAACGGCAGCCGAGGTACCTATGAGGAGCGGGACGGGGACTTCCGTGTGACGCGAGAGTTTACCGTCGGAGGCTCTTTTGACGGGGTGTGGAAGTACAGTTTGGAGGGACTCTGTTTTTACCCCTGATCCGGTGTCGTGCATTTTTATGTGAATCCGCGGAGATTCGCACACTTTTTTGTGAAAAAATACGACTTGTCTTATTGTCGTGTTTGAGTATATAATTAACTCAATATTATTGTGATAGGAGGATTGTTGCTATGAAACTTTTTGTGGATACTGCGAAGATTGAGGATATCCGTAAGGCCGAGGAGATGGGTGTGATCTGTGGTGTTACCACGAACCCGTCGCTGATCGCTAAAGAGGGCGGAAGAAGCCAGGAGGATGTACTCAAAGAGATCGCATCCATCGTAGACGGACCGATCAGTGGTGAGGTCAAGGCTACGACTGTTGATGCGCAGGGCATGATCGATGAGGGACGTGAGATTGCAAAGCTTCATCCGAACATGGTCGTAAAAATCCCGATGACCGTAGAGGGTCTGAAGGCAGTTAAGGTACTGGCTTCCGAGGGGATCAAGTGTAACGTTACACTGATTTTCTCCGCGAACCAGGCATTGCTCGCTGCTCGTGCCGGTGCAGCTTATGTATCCCCGTTCCTGGGACGTCTGGATGACATCTCCATGCCAGGTATCGATCTGATTGAGCAGATTTCGGCTATTTTTGCTAACTATCCGGATATCGAGACAGAGATCATCGCTGCCAGCATCCGTAACCCGATCCATGTGACGGATTGTGCTCTTGCCGGTGCGGATATCGCTACGGTTCCGTATGGCGTTATCGAGCAGATGACCAAGCATCCGCTGACCGATAAGGGTATCGAGAATTTCCAGAAGGATTACCTGGCAGTCTTCGGTAAATAAGGAGGAAAAACATGGATATTAAGGAGCTTCAGAAAAAGGCAGTCGAGGTGCGCAAGGGCGTGATCGTCGGCACACATGCGGCGAAGTCCGGACATCCGGGCGGCTCACTGTCGGCTGCGGATATTTTTACGTATCTGTTTTTTGAGGAATTGAATATCGATCCGGCCAACCCGGATAAACCGGACAGAGACCGTTTTGTCCTGAGTAAGGGACACACGGCACCGGGGTATTATTCCGTACTTGCGAACCGTGGATTTTTCCCGGTAAAGGATCTCGAGACACTGCGTCATACCGGTTCGTATCTGCAGGGTCATCCGGACAGAAAGCATATCCCGGGCGTTGATATGTCATCGGGATCGCTGGGACAGGGTATCTCGGCAGCAGTCGGTATGGCTTTGTCGGCGAAGCTTTCGGGCGACTCGTACCGCGTGTACACACTGCTCGGAGACGGCGAGATCCAGGAGGGTCAGGTTTGGGAGGCAGCGATGTTTGCTTCCGCTAAGAAGCTTGACAATCTGGTTGTGATCGTGGATAACAATGGGCTGCAGATCGACGGTTCGATCGAGGAGGTTAACTCTCCGTATCCGATCGATGAGAAGTTCGAGGCTTTCGGCTTCCACGTGATCAATATCGATGGCAACAATTTTGATGATATCAAGAAGGCGTTCGATGAGGCGCGCCAGATTAAGGGACAGCCGACGGCTGTGATCGCCAAGACCGTTAAGGGTAAGGGCGTTTCCTTTATGGAGAATCAGGTTGGCTGGCATGGTAAGGCACCGAACGATGAAGAATTTGAGAAGGCTATGGCTGAGCTCGAGAAGGCAGGAGGTACAATCTAATGGGTGATGTGGTAAAGATTGCGACCAGAGACAGCTACGGCAATGCTCTGGTAGAGCTGGGAAAGGCTCATGATAATCTCGTAGTACTCGATGCCGATCTGGCAGCAGCTACGAAGACCGGAACCTTTAAAAAGGAGTTTCCGGAGAGACATATTGATTGTGGTATCGCGGAGTGTAACATGATGGGTATCGCGGCCGGCCTGGCGACGACAGGCAAGGTTCCGTTTGCTTCGACCTTTGCGATGTTTGCGGCTGGTCGTGCTTTCGAGCAGGTGCGCAACTCCATCGGTTATCCGCAGTTAAATGTAAAGATCGGTGCGACACATGCCGGTATCTCCGTCGGAGAGGATGGTGCGACTCATCAGTGTAACGAGGATGTCGCTCTGATGCGTACGATCCCGGGTATGACCGTGATCGTGCCGAGTGATGATATCGAGGCGAAGGCAGCAGTTAAGGCAGCATATGAGCACGAGGGACCGTGTTATCTGCGTTTCGGTCGTCTGGCTGTGCCGGTGATCAACGACAATCCGTCCTACAAGTTCGAGCTTGGTAAGGGTGTCGTACTGCGCGAGGGTAAGGATGTGACGATCATCGCGTCAGGACTTCCGGTATCCAACTGTCTGGATGCCGCAGAGAAGCTGGCAGCGGACGGGATCGATGCCGAGGTGATCAATATTCATACGATCAAGCCGCTGGATGAGGAGTTGGTGATCGCGTCAGCGAAGAAGACCGGTAAGGTCGTGATCGTTGAGGAGCATTCCGTGATCGGCGGACTCGGCTCGGCGGTGTGCGATTGTCTGTCGGAGAATTGCCCGACAAAGGCACTGAAGATCGGTATCAACGACGTGTTCGGTGAGTCCGGCCCGGCGCTCGAGCTGGTCGCTAAGTACGGCTTGGATGCCGACAGTATCTATCAGAAAGTAAAAGCGTTCTAAAGCTTTAGGAGCAGTTTACAGAGAAGTATAATTCTGCTGTGAACTGCTCTGTTTATTTGGTGAGAGTTTATGGTTGATGTATTCTGTGTGAATCCTAGCGAGGGGCCTGTGAATATCGATGTACGTGTGCCCGGTTCGAAAAGTATGACGAACCGGGCGCTTTTGCTTGCAGCGCTCGCGGAGGGAGAAAGTGTGCTCCGGGGCGTGGGGATGAGTGATGATTCCCGCGTGTTTATGGAGGCATTGACGGCGCTTGGCTTTGACCTGGCGGAGAAGTACGGGGCGGACGGATCGATCGCGATCCGCGTCACCGGCCACGGCGGCGAGCTGCCGCAGAAAAAGGCGAAGGTCTATGTCGGCAGTGCCGGCACCGCGGCGCGCTTTCTGACAGCCATGATGGGACTGTCCGACGGCTGCTATGAGGTTACAAGTTCGGATCAGATGAAGGCACGCCCGATGCGGGAGCTCCTCGAGGTACTCGAGTTCCTCGGCGCTCAGTTTACGTTCCACGAGTCGCCCTACGCGTTCCCCTTCACCGTCACCGGCCGCCGCCACGCAGACGCCCACACAGCGGATGAAACGCTGACAACGAACGGCGAACCACTGACAATCCCTCTCAACATCGACCGCAGCTCCCAGTTCCTCAGCGCTTTGTTGCTATGTGCCCCCATGACCCCGGATGGTTATCATATCCGTCTCACAGGCACACGAGAAGCCCGTTCCTACGTTAAAATCACCGAGCAGATGATGCATAAATTTGCAGCTGCCCCACCCTCAGATCTGCCGTGTGACATCGACACACGGAATCTATACGCCGTCCCTGCCAACCTGAATTATAACGCACGAGAGTACGACGTCGAACCTGACATCTCAGCTGCCTGCTACTTCTACGCGATGGCCGCCGCCTGCACCGGCACCGCCCACGTCGCCGGGGTCACCCGCGCGAACACCCAGGGCGACATGCGCTTTCTCGACGTCCTCGCGCAGATGGGCTGCATGGTCGCAGAGGACGCCCACGGCGAGATCCTCGTCACCAGGACCGAGGACAGCCCGCTCCACGGCATCACGATCGACATGAGCGACTTCTCCGACCAGACGATGACGCTGGCCGCGATCGCTCCCTTTGCCGATACACCGACGACGATCACGGGCGTGGCTCATATCCGCGGACAGGAGTCCAACCGGATCGAAGCCATCGTCACAGAGCTGACCCGTCTCGGTATCCGTTGCGAAGAGCACGAGGACGGGATGACGATCTACCCGGCAGCAGACCCGGATCAGGCAGAAAACGAGACCCGGATACAGACCTACAACGACCACCGTATGGCGATGGCCTTTGCGGTCACGGGAATGCGGATGCGCGGCATCAGTATCGACAATCCGGCATGCTGTCGCAAAACCTTTGACAACTATTTTGAGATACTGCAGAGTATCACGCGCTAGACACAGGACGGCGGGGCGTTTTTCATCGAAATGCTCCGCCGTATTTTCACTTTTTTCTTGCTCATGTGGTCGAATTATGTTAAAATATCCTTATGTATCGTTGTAGTTTATGAATTCTCTCAGAGGGGGAGGTGCGTGTATGGAATCAAAGGTAGTTTACACCGAAGAAATGGATGACCTTGAGGAAGCAGTCGAGGAGATTTTTGAGGCTTTTTCGGATTTCGAGATCAAGAAAAACAGCCTCGCGATCATTTTTATGGAAGAGGATGTGGAGTATCTCGAGCTCTACGAGGGACTGCGTGAAAAATGGGATTTCCCGATCATCGGATGTACGGCGACAGCGCTGCTGATGAGCGGACAGGGATATCACAGTGACGGTATCAACGTTATGGTCATGACCGGTGATGACGTGAACTTTGTGGCCGGTGTGACGGACGAACTGACAAGGGATAACTACGAAGAAAGCATCAACTCCTTATATAATGATCTGACGACGCAGCTGGGAGAGGAAGAAAAACTCATCATCAGCTATGGTGTGTGCGTGACGGCGAAGAATCATGTTGCAGCGGATGATCTGCTGGAGGCGACCAATAAGATCAGCCACGGAAAGCCGATCATCGGCGGACTGGCGGCCGATCGGTTTAACTTTGAGGATACCCGCGTTTTCTGTAATGATAAGCTGGTGAAAAACGGTCAGGTGATGGCGCTGATCGCCGGCAATCTCGACCCTCACTTTTTCCATGTGACGTCGATTGAGAATCGTGCCAGTGAGCAGTCCTTTACGATCACAAAGTCTGAGCATAATGAGGTGTTCTGCCTCGATGGAGAGCCGATGATGGATGTCCTCGCCAGAGAGGGCTTCGAGGTAGGCAAGTCGGATGTTCTCCGAGAGTATCTGCTGACACCGTTTATCGTTACGATCCCGCAGCCGGACGGTGGCGAGGTCCGTGTAGCCCGGAACCTGTCGATGATCAACCATGAGAATAAGAGTGGCGTTTTCCTCGGCGCGATGCCGGAGGGATCCAAGCTTCAGATCGGTATGATCAACCGCGACCGTGTCAAGGAAACGGTGGTACAGGCGACAAATGCCATGCTCGAGCATATCAAGAGCTCGGGACGCAAATACTCGACGGTGATCTGTACGAGTTGTGCGGCGCGTTTCCTCGCATTGTCGTCGCGGATTGAGAACGAGGTTACCGGGTGGGTCGAGACGCTGCCGGATAATCTGAATATGATCGGTATGTACTCCAACGGAGAGTTCTGTCCGGTTCCGGATGAGACATCGGGGATGGAGTATAATACGTTCCATAACTTTACGTTGGTAATGCTGTTACTGTAAGAGGATGTTATCGGTTTAACAGAGGAAGCACTGCCTATGGATGAAGAACAGAGCTTGACGCCGGAGGAACAGCTGGCGAAGTACAAACTCGAAATAAAGAAGCTCAAGCGTGAGTTAAAGCACGCGACGAAGGACAATGAGCTCCTGCGGATGGCCAACGAACAGGCTGCCCACACGCAGGAGTTTATTCAGCGTGACAATATGCGCCAGCTTTTTTACAACAATCAGCTTCTGAAAACATCTCCCTACGTGCTGATCCTGACGGATGAGACGCTCCATATGGTGATGGTTTCGGAGATGTTTTTCTATTATTGCGATATCGACCCCAATCTGGTAAAGAGTGGTATTCATCTGAAGGATGCCTTTGAGCATCTGATCGATGATGAGGCACTGGAGGACTTTATCGCTAAGTGTAACGATGTCGTAAATGGGGTGGATACCCCGCCGTATCTGATGCGTACTGCGATCAACGGTACACAGATGGATCTGCAGGTTACGATCGCCGGTATGTCTACCGACACCGGACGTTTTACCGGTCTGAACATCGTCTTTGTTGACATGACGGAGATGATCGATGCCAAGGAGCGTGCAGATGAGGCGAACCAGGCAAAGAGTTCCTTTTTGGCGAATATGTCTCACGAGATCCGTACCCCGATCAATGCGGTGCTCGGTATGGATGAGATGATCCTGCGTGGTTCCAAGGAGCCGGAGACACTGACCTATGCGGAGGATATCCAGACGGCGGGTAAGACACTTTTGGCCCTGATCAACGAGATCCTCGACTTCTCCAAGGTCGAGGAGGGCAAGATGGAGATCATACCGACGCAGTATGAGCTCGGTTCTCTGATCAACGACCTGGTCAACATGGTCCAGGATAAGGTCAGCAAAAAGGGCCTCGAGTTCGACGTGGAGGTCGACGAGGGTGTACCGCATGAGCTGTTCGGTGATGAGATCCGTATCAAGCAGTGCGTACTGAACCTGCTGAATAACTCCGTCAAATACACCGAGAAGGGTAAGGTAAAGCTCGGGGTTGGTTATAGTTGGAAGGATGAAAAAACGATCTTTTTGGAGATCACTATTTCCGATACGGGTATCGGTATGAAGCAGGAGGATATGGAGCGACTGTTTGCTCCGTTCACCCGTATCGAGGAGAAGAGAAACCGCAAGATCGAGGGTACGGGACTCGGTATGAGTATCACGAAAAAACTCCTCGAGCTGATGGGGACGACGCTTTCCGTAGACAGTGTTTACGGCAAGGGTTCGACGTTCTCCTTTGCGGTGGAGCAGACGATCATGAGTCGTGAACCGGTCGGAAGCTTCGCGGAGAGCTTTAAGCGCAGCAACCGTACGGTGGAGAGAAAAGAATACAAGGCACTTTTCTACGCGCCTCTCGCGCATCTGCTGGTGGTCGATGATACGGAGACCAACCTGATCGTTATCAAAGGCCTCCTCAAGGAAACCGGTGTACAGATCGATACTGTGGACAGCGGGAAGAGCGCACTGGAGATGACGGCGAAAAAGAGCTACGATGTCGTTTTTGTCGATCATATGATGCCGGAGATGGACGGAATCGAAACCCTGGATGAGATGAAAAAGCAGCCGGGGTATGATAACGCCGTGCATATCGCACTGACGGCGAATGCGATCTCAGGCGCGAGAGAGATGTATCTGGCAGCCGGGTTTGATGACTACCTGTCAAAGCCTGTCGACGGGACGCTCCTCGAGACGATGCTGAAAAAATACATCCCGGAGAGCAAGCAGGTGACGCAGGAGTCGTATTCCGGTCAGAATGTCGAATCGAAGCCGGAGCCGGAACCGGAGGAGAAAAAGCCGGTGATCCCGGATTGGCTCTACGAGGTACCCGGACTCGATGTCGAGGAGGGAATCAAAAACTGCGGTGGTGAGGACAGCTTTATGAGCGTCATCACGACCTTTCATGAGACCGCGGATCAGAAAAACCGGGAGATCGTCGGCTTCTATGCCGAGGAGGACTGGGACAACTATACGATCCGTGTACACGCGCTGAAGAGCAGCTGTCGTATCATCGGCTATATGAGTCTGTCCAAGTTGGCAGAGCAGCTGGAGATGGCAGGAAAGGGTAACGATATTGATTTCATCCGGAGTCATACCGATGCGGCACTCGGTATGTTTGAGATGCTCGACAACCGTCTGGCCAAGTTTGATGAGGTGGACGAGTCGCTGCCGCTGATCCCCGATGACGAATTAAAAGAAGCGTATGGGGCAATCTATGAGTTTACACTGAATATGGATTTCGGTATGGTGGAGTCCGTGCTGAACAATCTCAAGAGTTATCGGCTCAAGCCGATGGATGAGGTGCTGATCAAGCAGGTCAACGACAGTCTGATGATGCTCGATTGGGACAGTATTGAGGCAGTGGTTAAGGATAAGCGATAAACCGATCTGGAGAATGGAGGGACATATGGCGCAGCAAATTGAAGGGGCAGTAACGATCATAAGCTCGTCCGAAGGCTTCTTTACCAAGGGTATGGAGACCAAGATCAAGGAGCTCGGCTATGATACAGCGTTTGCCACATTGGAGGAGAGCAGCCGTGAGCAGGGCAGGATCCGTCAGCGGACCGGTCTCTATGTGCTGTATATGCAGGACGAGATCGAACCAAAAACCCTGATGACGCTGAACGATATCCTGCATATGGATGGCAAAAAGGTCGTCATCATCGGTGAGGGCGAGGATTATGACTCGATCAAAAAGATCATCCCCGTTCCGGTGATCCTGAAGTGGCTGGATCGTCCGCTGGACATGAACGCATTTTTAAAGACCATCAAGGGCTACTACGAGGTTGAGGATGAGGTAATCGAACAGAAGACCATCCTGATCGTCGATGATGATATCACGTATATGCGACTCATCTACGACTGGCTCAAGGATGATTACAATGTCGGTATGGCATCCTCGGGCGTGCAGGCGATCTCATGGCTCGTGAAAAACAGTGCCGATCTGGTGCTGATGGATTATGAGATGCCGGTGGTAAACGGTCCTCAGGTGGTGGAGATGCTACACAGCGACTCGACGACAGGAGCGATCCCGGTCATGTTTCTGACCGGTAAAAATGAAAAAGAGTTTGTCATGAGTGTCGTGGATTTGCGGCCGGTGGATTACCTGCTGAAGACGATCGATAAGATGGCTCTTCTGGGAAAGATCAAGAAGTTTTTTGAGAGCCAGAGGAAACTGGAAAAGACTGATTCCTGAAAAGACCGAACTAGGAATACATCAAGTGGAAAGGAAAAATGGATATGGATTCTATCGTTTGTTATACGGAGGAGATTGACGATCTCGAGGTGGCGATCGAGGAGATCGAAGAGCAGTTAGAGGACTTTACATTTCAAAAGAATTCACTCGGTATCTTTTTTGCCGAGGAGGATACGGAGTTTGATGAGCTGTATGAGGAGTTTTCGAAAAAGTGGGATTTCCCGATCATCTGCAGTACCGGTATGGCACTGCTCTTAGGGGAGCAGGGGTTGATGAAAAACGGTCTGTCTCTGATGATCCTGACGGCGGATGACTGTACGTTTACAGCGGGTATGACGCCGGAGCTTACCTATGATAACTACAGGCAGGAGATACAGAAAAAATACGATGAGCTGAAGGCGGGGCACTCGTCCGAGATTAAGCTGATCATCAGCTATGGTGGTATGACCGTATCAAGGGAGAAGGTAGCCAGTGATGATCTGGTCTATGCGCTCAGCGATGTCAGCGGTGGCGTGCCGGTCTATGGCGGTACGGCAGCGGATGGGTTTTCGTATAACGGGTTCCGCGTCAGCTGCAACGGTGAGGTGACCACAAACGGTCAGGTGATGGCGCTGATCTCCGGAAATATCGATCCGAAGTTCGTCGTGATCAACTCGGTAAAAAACCGTGCGAGCTTCTCCTATGAGGTGGCGAAGGCGGAGAATAATACCGTCTATCAGCTCGGACATGGTACGTTCCAGGAGGCTCTGAAGCGTGAGAATATGGAGTCGGACAAGACCGATGTGCTAGGGATCTATATCCTGTCTCCGTTTGTTGTGGATATCGAGAAGGAGGACGGTGACCGCGTGGAGGTAGCGAGAAACCTCACGACGCTGAATCAGGCTGACGGCAGCGGGTCATTTTTGGGCGTGATTCCGGAGGGGGCCGTACTCAATGTCGGCGTGATCAATCGCGCGGATGTCAGAGGCTCCGTGCAGAAGGCGTTTGATGCAATCTGGCGCGATATCGGTGAGAACACTCAGTATCGGACGCTCTTATGTACGTCCTGCGGGGCACGTTTCATGGCGCTGGCCAGTGATGTAACAGCGGAGTCGGAGACCTATCTGGGACGGCTTCCGGAGGGTGTGTCGCTGATGGGGATGTATTCCTACGGAGAGTACTGTCCGGTGGAGGGAAGTAAGACCGGAAGACGGTACAATATGTTCCACAATTTCACATTCACAATTCTTGCGATTTAATTCAAAATCCTATTGACTTTTCTTAATTTAAGGTTTAATATAATAGTTGTCGGCGTTTCGGCGTCGGCGACTATTTTTGTATGTGAAGGTGAGCAGGCAGATGAAGACGATTCTAGAACGTTTGAATGACATTGCAGGGACGGCTTTTGAGAAGGCCGGCTACGATCCGAAGTACGGACAGGTGAAGGTGTCCGACCGGCCGGATCTGTGTCAGTATCAGTGTAACGGAGCGATGGCGGCAGCCAAGCAGTATCACAAGGCGCCGATCCAGATAGCGAATGACGTCGTAGAGGGGATGACCATCTACGATGCGTTTGAGAGTGTCGAGGCGGTCAATCCCGGGTTTATCAATATCAATCTCAATCCGGAGTTCCTCGCGGAGGTCGTACAGGCGATGAGCGAGGATGAGAGACTGGGCGTACCGGTACCGGAGCATCCTAAGATGATCCTCGTGGATTACGGCGGTGCGAACGTGGCCAAGCCGCTCCATGTCGGGCATCTGCGTCCGGCAACGATCGGCGAGAGTGTCAAGAGGATCTGTGCGTTTGCCGGTCACAAGGTGATCGGTGACGTCCATCTGGGTGACTGGGGATTGCAGATCGGTCTGATCATCACGGAGCTGAAAAAAAGACAGCCGGAGCTGCCTTACTTTGATGAGAGTTTCAGCGGCGAGTATCCTAAGGAGGCACCGTTTACGATCAGCGATCTCGAGGAGATCTACCCGACCGCCAGTGCCCGCTCCAAGGAGGATGAGGCCTTCCGTACCGAGGCAGAGGAGAATACGAGAAAGCTGCAGTCGGGGTATGAGCCCTATATGGCGATCTGGCGACATATCATGGAGATATCGGTCGCGGATCTGAAAAAGAACTACGACCGGTTGGATGTGCATTTCGACCTGTGGAAGGGCGAGAGCGACGTCGAGAGCTACATCCCGGATATGATCGAGGAACTGAAGAAAAAGGGCCTCGCGTATGAGAGCGAGGGCGCGCTCGTGGTCGATGTGACCGAGGAGGGTGATGCCAAGGAGCTCCCACCGTGTATCATCCTGAAGTCGAACGGCGCGACGCTGTATGCGACGACGGATCTGGCGACGATCATCGAGAGAGAGAAGCTATATCAGCCGGATCAGATCATCTACGTCGCAGACAAACGACAGTCGCTGCATTTTACACAGGTGTTCCGTGTGGCGAAGAAGGCGGCACTGATCGACGAGGAGGCGGAGCTGATCCATATCGGCTTCGGTACGATGAACGGTCCCGACGGGACGCCTTTTAAGACCCGTGACGGCGGGATCCTGCGACTCGAGGATCTGCACGGTCAGATCGTGGCCGAGGTCAGGCAGAAGATGAGTGAGAACCGCGATTATGAGGAACAGGAGCTGGGAGAGATCGCGGATAAGGTCGGACTGGCCGCTCTGAAGTACGGCGATCTGTCCAACCAGGCGTCGAAGGATTACATTTTTGATGTGGCGAGATTTGCTTCCTTTGAGGGGAACACCGGACCGTATATCCTGTATACGATCGTCCGGATCGGCTCGGTGCTCGCGAAGTTCGCGGATGAGGGCGGCAAGGTCGATGAGGATGAGCCGCTGATGCCGCCGGCCAGTGAGAGTGAGAGCGAGCTGTATCGGACGCTGACGGGCTTCCCGATGATGGTCGAGGGCGCGTATCGCGAGCTGGCGCCGCATAAGGTTTGTCAGTATATCTATTCGCTTTCGGAGGCGTTTAATCATTTTTATCACGAGACAAAAATCCTGGCGGAGTCGGATGAGGACAGGAAGAACTCCTATCTGAGACTGATCACACTCGTACGTCGGGTACTGGAAAAAGGAATCGATCTGCTGGGCTTTGAGGCCCCTGAGAAGATGTAAGGAGGATATAAGCATGTTTATCGGAAGAGAGAAGGAGCGCAAGCAGCTGGAGGCTTCATTTAAGAAAAATGATAATGACATCGTGATCCTGTACGGACGCGAGGGCGTCGGTAAGACGACTCTCGTTAAAGAGTTCGTGAAGGATAAACACATGATTTATTATCAGGCACGCGAGCTGTCCGAGAAGGAGCAGAACCGTTATTTTGATAAAAAGAAGGAAGAGATCGCGCAGTTTTTGCTGATCCCGACCCGTGAAAAATGTGTGCTTGTCATCGATGAGTTCGACCTGATGCAAAAGGGTAATAAGGGCTTTTTTGCTGATTTTGTTTCGTATCTCAACACGCTTCCCATCGGCCAGGTGATGGTGCTTTTGGTGAGCTCCTCCGTGCAGTGGGTAGAGAATAAAATGGCCGATGAGGCGACCGAGCTGATCGGTGAGGTGACGACGCTGATCAAGCTGCGTGAGTTTACCTTTATGGAGATGGTGGATCGTTTCCCGAACAGCTCTACCGAGGATATCATCACGATCTACGGGATCCTCGGCGGTGTGCCGGAGTACCTCGATCTGTGGAATCCCAAAGAGAGTGTAAGAAAGAATATCATCCGTCTTTTCCTCGAGGAGCATGCGCCGCTGCACAAGGAGCCTTCGCGTTTCCTGAAGACCGTCCTGCGTGAGCTGCCTTTCTATAATACGATCCTTTCGGTGCTGGCAGAGGATATGCCGAAGCTGAATTATCTGTACAACCGTACCGGGTTCAGCCGGGCGAAGATTTCTGTGTATATTAAGAACCTGATCCAGCTCGATGTGGCAGCAAAGATCTTTTCCTTTGAGCCGGATAAGAGAGACGCGGTGCAGAAGGGTCTGTACGGGATCACGGATTCGCTTTTGGAGTTTTATTTTAAGCTGATCTATCCGAATCTGAGTGATTTGTCTCTGCTTACGCCGGAGGAGTTTTTCGCAAAGCATATCAAGGATGAACTGCCGATTCTGATGGAGCATGCGTATATCAAGGTTTGTCGTGAGTTTATGGATCTGATGAGTCGTTACGATCGTCTGCCGGAGCGCTTTGGCAGCTTTGGCAGTCTGTATGGTAAGACCGGATTTATTCCGCTCGTTTCGCGTTCGGAGAGTGGCAAGATCGTGGTTGGTAATTGCAAGTGGAGCTCGAAGCCGATGACGATGAAGGATTTCGAGGAGCTGCTGGATTATACCAATCAGTTGGGTAAGGAAGCAGATTATTATTATCTGTTTTCGAAGGAGGGCTTTGCTCAGGATCTGGCGGCCATGGCAGCGAATATGGATAATATTAATTGCATTTCGCTGGAGGATATGTAAACGACGTCGCGTAGTGGCGTTTGCGACAGGTACCTCGCAGGACACTTAAAATGACTCACGCCCCGTGCGGTGGGTGAAAGGTAGATAGTTATGGATAGTCTTTATAATAGCGTGAATGCGCTGATTATGTATAACGGGACGCGGAAGGACACCATTATTGCGCGCGTGAGCGAGCTGATCAAAGAGTATGGGGATGATCCGAGTCACAGTATGCTGGCGCAGATCAACGATGAGATCCATAAGCTTCTCGAGGTTGCGACGACGTATGGGTTTACCGAGAATCTGTGGAAGTCGTATATCGCTTTTTTGATGGCGACGGATGAGAATCCTTTCAGTGTTCTCTGTGAGATGGTCGGTGCAGCGAAGGATGCTTCCGCGAACATCATCGTGCGGAAGGATATGGAGAATTTTTACCGGATTTATAATTATGATTTTTCCAAGGCGGAGGGTGTCATCGGGACGAATTGTTTTTCTCTGCTGTCGGATTACAAATCAATGCACAAGGACGTAAATACGTACAATCTCAGCGTCAGTGAGAAGGTACGTGAGCTTCGTCTGACTCTGGATCAGGCGAAAAACGGAGATGATTTTTTCCGAATTGTAACGGAGTTTTATAAGAAGTACGGGGTTGGCAAGTTCGGTCTGAATAAGGCGTTTCGTGTGAGCGGTGAGGGCGAGGCTTTTGAGATCGAGCCGATCACGCATACGTCGGATGTGACGCTGGATCATCTGATCGGATATGAGAGTCAGAAGGAGCGTCTGATCGAGAATACGGAGGCTTTTGTGGCCGGGCGTCCGGCGAATAACTGTCTTTTGTACGGGGATGCCGGGACCGGTAAGTCGACGTGTATCAAGGCGATCCTGAATCGGTATTACGATCAGGGCTTGCGTCTGATCGAGATTTACAAGCATCAGTTTAAGGAGTTATCGTCGATCATCCGTCAGGTAAAGAATCGAAATTATCGGTTTATTATTTATATGGATGATCTTTCGTTTGAGGAGTTTGAGACGGATTATAAGTATCTCAAAGCAGTAATCGAGGGAGGCATGGAGGTGCGCCCTGAGAATGTTTTGATTTACGCGACGTCGAATCGGCGTCATCTGATCCGTGAGACGTGGAGTGACCGAAAGGAAACCGGGTTCGCCGCGCACAGTTCGGTGGATGATATCAATCATAATGATACGATGCAGGAGAAGCTGTCCCTGGTGGCGCGGTTCGGTGTGAGTATCAGCTTTGAGAAGCCGAATAAGAAGTTGTTTGATGAGATCGTGGTGGGGCTCGCAAAGGGGGCCGGTGTCGCGTTGTCGGAGGATGAGCTGCTCGCGCGGGGGAATGTGTGGGCGCTTCGTAATGGCGGGTACTCCGGTCGTGTTGCGGAGCAGTTCATCGTTAGTTTACTTGCGAATAATGGGGCGTGAGTGCGGGTAATATTGGAGGATACTAAGCATGTTTGAGAAATACTTTCCCGATGAGACGGTCGGATCGACCTATGAGATTGATTATGAAAAGCTTTACGAGGAGGGGTATCGGGGGCTTCTTTTTGATATCGACAATACCCTGGTGAAGCATGGTGAGATGGCGGATGAGAGAGCGAAGGAGCTGTTTTTGCGACTGCGGAAGATCGGGTTTGAGTGCTGTCTGATTTCGAACAATAAAAAGAGACGTGTGAATATGTTTAACGAGGATATCGGCGTTCACAGCATTTTTAATGCGCACAAGCCGGCGGCGAAGGGGTATTATTATGCGATGGAGCTGATGAATACCAACCTCAACAATACCGTGTTTATCGGGGATCAGTTGTTCACGGATATTTTCGGCGCGAAGAGGATCGGCATGAAGAATTATCTCGTGTCGCCGATCAACAAGCGCGAGGAGATCCAGATCGTGATCAAGAGAAAGCTGGAGAATGTCGTGCTTTCCGAGTACCGCGCAAAGCGCAAGGCAAAGAGGGAGCAGCGTTCGCTGGAGCGCGAAGCGAGACAGCAGGAGAAGAGCGAGCTTCGTGAGTGGAAGAAAAAGCGGTATCATCGGCTGAAACGGCAGTGGTGACGGGCACCGGTCGAGGACGTTTGCAGGTGATGCATGCCGGGGCAGTGGTGATGTGCGCCGGAAGAGAACGTGTGGATGATACGCATCGGAGGTTTGCGTATGAATGAGAAGATCGAGAAGCTGTTAGCGGCGGCGAAGGTGGATATGGCACTTTTGACCGACGAGGCGAATATGCGATATATATCCGGGTTTACCGGCGAGGGCTATGTACTTGTGACGAAGGATTGGGGACGCATCGTGACCGATTCGCGTTACACGATCGCGGCCCGTGCTGAGTGCCCGGGTTTTGATGTGATCGACTGGGCAGGCAAGGGCTACTACAAGCCCGCAATGGATGCCGTGAAGGATAAGGCGATCCGCACGGTCGGCTATGAGGATCTGTATATGACGGTGGCGCAGCTCCGTCAGTTTGAAAAAAAGCTGCAGCGTAACGCGAAGCTGAAGCCACTGCAGACCAAGGCGGATGAGCTTCGCCAGGTGAAGAGTGCCGGGGAGATTGAGCGGATCCGTGAGGCGGAGGCCGTGGGCGATCGTGCTTTTGCGAGGCTGATGCTGGATTTCGGTGTGAAGGCGGAAGCACTCGGAGAGGTCGGCCGGCAGGTGGCATCGTATCATGTCGCAACACCGATGAAGGCCACGCAGACGACGGAGAAGCAGGTGTCGGCAAAGCTTGAGTTCTACCTCAAGGACGAGGGCGGTGAGCGCCTGAGCTTCGATACGATCGCGGCGAGCGGGCTGAATGGAGCGATGCCTCATGCGGTACCGACGGATAAGCTCCTGAAGCGCGGTGAGCTGTTGACGCTGGATTTCGGTTGCGTTTATCGGGGGTATTGCTCGGATATGACGCGCACGGTGGCAATCGGGAAGCCGCTTTCGCGGATGCAGCAGATCTATGATATCGTGAAAAAGGCACAGCAGGCGGCGCTGGATCAGATCCGACCGGGGATGACCGGCAAGGAGATCGATGCGCTGGCCAGGGATGTGATCAAGAAGGAAGGCTACGGAGAGTTTTTCGGACATTCGCTGGGGCACTCGGTGGGACTGAAGATCCATGAGAGGCCGGGGTTCTCGGTCCGGGAGAAAACGGAGATCCGGCCGGGTATGGTAGTGTCGGTGGAGCCCGGGATTTACGTCGAGAATGTCGGGGGTGTGAGGATCGAGGATTTGGTGGCAATCACCGAAAGCGGCGTCGATAACCTGGCGTCGTCGGTTAAAGATTTGATTGTGATACCATAAGATATTGACATAAATAGTAAGAATGAAACATAACGTAAGGATTTACTATAAATAGTAATATAATACAACTTTCTAATTCATGAAGTAATCGGACAGCATAGGAGGGAGGGTGCTTATGAAGGGAAATGATAACATCAGAGAAGCGATTTGCGTGCCGATTGTGTCGCTCGTTTGGTTCGGGATTTTGGCGGAGGCGCGGCAGATTGCAGCGGCAAAGGTGGATATGGCTGAGTGGCGGCTGGACTTTTTTGCCGGGCAGCCGGAGGAGATTCCGGCCGTGATAAGGGAGTTAAAGGAGATATTGGGAGATAAGAAGCTGATCGTTACGCTGAGATCGACCGATGAGGGCGGCGAGGAGAACGGTGAGCGCTTTGATTACTTTGAGACGATTCGCGGCGTGATCGAGCAGGGGATGGCCGATTATGTCGATATCGAGTTGGAGAAGGATGAGGATAAGCTGCGGGAGATGATCGTGCTCGCGCAGAACAGTTATACAAAGATTATCGGGTCTTATCATGATTTCGAGGCGATGCCGGAGGAGGATTTTATCTTCAAAAAGCTCGAGAAGGCTCACGATGAGGGCTGCGATATGGGCAAGATCGCCTGCATGGCAGAGACAATCGATGATGCCGGACGGATGCTGGTGTCGACGGGCCGTTTTCACAGTGAGTTTCCGTCCTTCCCGGTGGCAACGATGGCGATGGGACGTCCGGGCTATCTGACCCGCCTGTACGGCGGACTGTACGGCTCCTGCCTGACCTTCGCTACGATTGGTAAGGCTTCAGCGCCGGGACAGCGCAGTGTGGAGGAAGTGACGGCTACTTTTGATAAGCTGTTTTCTCACCCGGGTCATATCATCCTGATCGGATTCATGGGGACCGGTAAGACCACGATCTCCAAGGCACTCAGCGAGGCGTACGGAATCCCGGAGGTGGATACCGATTCGATGATCGTACAGAAGACCGGTAAGCAGATCTCGGAGATTTTTGACGAGGACGGAGAGAGCGCTTTCCGCCAGGTGGAGACGGATATCCTGGATGAGCTGGGGACGCTTCCGCGTTCGGTGGTATCGTGCGGCGGTGGTACCGTGCTGCGAGATATCAATGTTCGCAAGCTGAAGAATTTCGGTACGATCGTACGTCTGACGGCAAAGCCGGAGACCGTGTACAAGCGCATCCACAAGGATAACTCGAGACCGCTTCTGGATGGCAACATGAACGTCGGCTATATCGCGGAGCTGATGGAAAAACGTAACGATGCCTATGAGCGTGCCGCCGATCTGTCGATTAAAACCGATGACCGTGAGGTGGATGCGATTGCTGCCGATATCTGGGATCATGTGAAATAGGTCGAAAAATACTCGATATGCGAACATTTTTCTTGCAATATAAAGGGAAATAGGGTAGAATACATAATGTATGTTAAATACACAAACAGGAATGGAGGATTTATACTATGATTTCAGCAGGTGATTTCAGAAACGGTTTGACCGTCGAGATTGAGGGCGTCGTATACCAGGTTGTGGAGTTCCAGCACGTAAAGCCGGGTAAGGGAGCAGCGTTCGTACGTACCAAGCTTCGTAACGTCGTTGACGGTGGTGTGGTTGAGAAGACCTTCCGTCCGACAGAGAAGTTCCCGCAGGCCCACATTGATAAAAAAGAAATGCAGTATCTGTACAATGATGGTGAGATGTATAACTTTATGGACAACGAGTCCTATGAGCAGATCGCGCTGACGACCGATGCAGTCGGCGATACGATGAAGTTTGTCAAGGAGAACGACAACGTTAAAATGCTTTCCTACAAGGGTAACATTTTTGCAATCGAGCCGCCGATGTTTGCTGAGCTCGAGGTTACCGAGACCGAGCCGGGTGTGAAGGGTGATACCGCAACAAACGTAACCAAGCCGGCGACCGTTGAGACGGGTGCTCAGGTAGCAGTACCGCTCTTTGTTAACCAGGGTGACAGAATCCAGATCGATACC
>JAZASH010000033.1:0-22485 GCA_036343395.1 Eubacterium sp.
CCATGGCGGTGTCGAGTGTGACGGTGTGTGTGAATGCGTTGAGGCTTAACTTGGTGGGCGTTTGATTTTGGCACCACAGGGGCGGACGGAGAGCTTCTTTTAGAGCACCACAGGGGCGGACGGAGAGCTTCTTTTAGAGCACCACAGGGGCAGGACGGAGAGCTTCTTTTAGAGCACCACAGGGGCAGGACGGATGGAGATATTCGCCTCTCAGAGCCCGTCTGAAGACTCTTCGAGACGAATTCTCCACCGTCCGCCCCCGACTTAGGATAGATATAAATGGAGATGGAGTAGTTATGGGTAGGAATTACCAGATAGAACTGGATGGTTATATAAAAAGTCTTAGTAGTAGGCCTAGGTTGTTGCTGCACTGTTGTTGTGCGCCGTGTTCGAGTTATGTAACGGAGTATTTGCATCCATTTTTTGATATTACTGTATTCTTTTACAATCCGAATATAACAGAATCTGAAGAATATGAGAAAAGGAAGAGCGAGCTGAAGAGGTATTTGGGGGAAGTGAGCTTTGGGGAGAGTATTGATTGGATTGATGCCGATTATGAGCCCGAGCGTTTTTTGGAGATGGCGAAGGGGTTAGAGGATGAGCCGGAACGGGGGAGACGGTGTGAGGGCTGTTTTCGCTTGCGGCTTGGCAAGACGGCGGAGGCGGCGAAGGCCGGCGGCTATGACCTCTTTTGTACCACGCTGTCGATCAGCCCACACAAGGATGCCGATCTTTTGATGGCGATCGGGGAGGAGCTGGCCGAGGAATACGGTGTTCCGTACCTCCCGTCGGATTTTAAAAAGAAAAACGGCTACAAACGTAGCATCGAATTATCAAGAGAATATGATCTTTACCGGCAGGATTATTGCGGATGCCGGTTCTCTATGCGCCAAAAACACCCGGAATAATACGATTTTCCGTGGGTTTCGTCCGCATGTGTATTTTTTTGTATCAAAAAAAAGGAAATCCCTTTTTCATGTTGTATCTTTTAGATGTGAGCCCCTGAGAAAGGAAGCGATAGTATGACGATTCGTGAGGAGTTAGAGCAGCGTGAACACCGCATCTTGTGCAAAGACGCGTCTTTTTCGGATGCTTCGCAGGGACGGGATTTCCCGGAGCCGCCATGTGACATCCGCCCGGTGTATCAGCGGGACCGCGATCGGATCCTCCACAGCAAGAGCTTCCGTCGTTTAAAAGGGAAAACGCAGGTTTTCCTGGGACCCAAGGGCGATCATTATCGCAATCGGCTGACACATACGCTGGAGGTGTCGCAGAACGCACGTACGGTGGCAAAGGCTCTGCAGCTGAACGAGGATCTCACCGAAGCAATCGCTCTCGGCCATGATCTGGGGCATACACCCTTCGGTCACGCGGGAGAACGGGAGCTGAACGCGATCGTACCCGGAGGCTTCCGTCATCAGGAGCAGAGTATCCGTGTGGTGGAAAAGCTCGAGAAAAACGGAAAAGGCCTGAACTTAACCGTCGAGGTACGGGACGGTATCCTGAACCACTCGACAGCCGGTTCACCGGCGACGCTCGAGGGACAGATCGTTCGAATCTGTGATAAGGTGGCTTATGTGAACTCGGATATCGATGATGCGATCCGCGGCGGGGTGATCACGGATGCAGACATCCCCGAGGCGTTTAAAAAGGTTCTCGGCTACACCCTGAGAGAACGACTGAACACCTTAATCCATGACATGATCAAAACCAGTGAGGAAAATAACAAGATCGCGCTTTCCGAGGAGGTTGAGCAGGTCTTTTTGGGACTTCGGCGGTTTATGTTTGACCGCGTATATATCAACTCGATCGCTAAGAAAGAGGAAGGAAAAGCGCAGTCGCTCATACGGAGATTGTTTGAGTTTTATGTACACGATCCGGATCTGCTTCCGGAGGAGTATGCCAATATGATCCGCGACGGCCGCGAGGAAAAAGAGCGCGCTGTCTGTGATTTTATCGCCGGCATGACCGATAACTATGCGGTGAAAACCTATACGGAGCTGGCGATCCCGAAGATGTGGTCGATTTACTAGAGAGGTGGTATCCGATGTACTACGGAGATGAGATTCTCGACAATATCCGTAATCGTTGCAATATCGTGGATCTGGTCGGTACCTATGTCTCGCTGAAGCGAGCCGGGGCCAGCTACAAGGGCTTATGTCCTTTCCACAACGAAAAAACACCTTCTTTTATGGTGACACCGAGTAAAAAAATGTATTATTGCTTCGGCTGTCACAAGGGTGGCGACGTCTTTACCTTTTTAATGGATTATGAAAATATGACCTTCACTGAAGCCGTGCAGTATCTGGCGGAGCGTGAGGGGATCACTTTACCGGAGGTCGAGAACAATGCCGAGGCAAGACGGCGGGACTCCCTCCGCGAGACTTTGTTTGAGATCAACTCCCTGGCCGGTCAGTTTTATTACGGTTACCTGAGGCACCCGAAGGGACAGGCCGGTATGGAGTATCTGAAGGGGCGCGGGATCAGTGATGAGATGCTGCAGAAGTTCGCGCTCGGTTATGCGCCGCAGTCCGGTGGACTGTATCGGTTTTTGAAGGAAAAGGGCTTCAACGATGATGTGTTGAAGGAGAGTGGATTTTTCGGTTACGATGACCGACGAGGGCCCTATGATAAGTTTTGGAACCGCGTTATGTTTCCGATCGTCGACCGGCGCAATCATGTGATCGGCTTCGGTGGTCGCGTGATGGGAGAGGGAGAGCCCAAGTATTTAAACTCACGGGAAACGCCGGTCTTTGATAAAGGAAGAAACCTATACGGAATCAATTATATTCACGGCAAGTTGGATAAGGGATTGATCCTATGTGAGGGATATATGGATGTGATCGCCCTGCACCAGGCCGGCTTCACCAATGCGGTCGCGGCACTGGGGACTGCGTTTACGGATGGGCATGCATCCCTGATCAAACGGATGACGGATCTGGTCTATGTCTGCTTTGACAGCGATCAGGCGGGTACCAAGGCGGCGATGAAGGCCGTCCCGATGCTGCGCAAATACGGTATCCGAACCAAGGTGATCCGGATGGAGCCTCATAAGGACCCCGATGAGTTTATCAAGCATCTCGGGCGGGAGGCTTTTGAGGAACGGATCGAGAATGCCAGGATCAGTTTTTTCTTTGAGGTCGATGTGATCGCGAAGAAATACGACATGGAGGATCCGGGCGAGAAGACACGGTTTATGATGGAGATCGCCGACCGGATTATCGAGTTTGAGGATGAGGTCGAGCGGACCAATTATATAGAAGCGTTCGCCAGAGAGTACGGCGTCCGGAGTGATGACTTCCGTACGATGGTGATCAAACAGAGTGCCAAAAGGGTCGGCATCGACTATGATAAACGGCAGGAGGAGCGATCCGCCAGACAGGGACACGCGCCCAAGGAGGATGCCGTTTCCGAGGGGCAGGGGATCCTGCTTACATGGTTATGTGAGCATCCGGAGAATTTCGGCCGACTGAAACAGTATGTCTCCCCCGACGACTTTATCGACGAGCCTTACACGCAGGTGGCAAAGGAAGTGTTTGATCAGCTGGAAAAGACCGGACAGGTTGAGCCCGCTTCCATACTCGGACATTTTGAAGATCCGGAAACGCAAAACATCGTTGCGGGTATTTTTCATAAAGAAGTAGAGGGAGAAGAGGACAAGGAAGTACGGACCATCAGTGAAGTGGTGATGGGTATTATGAAGGCCTCGCTGGAGTATCGGAGCGCGCATGCGACCGGGATCGAGGAGGTGCAAAAGCTGCTCGAAGACAGAAAGCGTCTACAGCAGATAAGAATAGATTTATGATTGGTTTAATCGATTGTTTAACCCATAAAGAATGGAGGATTTTCTCATGAAAAAGGAGAAGAACGTGGAAATGACCGAGGATCAGGAAATGGAGGTCATGAAGGACATTATCAACACACTGGTCGAGATGTCCAAGAAAAGTGACAACGCGCTGTATGTTGCTGAGATCGAGAAGGTGCTTACCGACAAGGGAGTGAACTACGACGAGGAGAAAAAAGACAAGCTCTATGAGGCTCTCGACAATGTCGGCATCACTACGATGGTGGAGGATGACGAGCCGGAGGACGATAAGATCATGTCCGACGTCGATGATGAGCCGACCGAGGAGGAGCTGGAGAATATCGAGCTCGCTGTCCCGGAGGGCCTGAGCATCGAGGATCCGGTACGTATGTATCTGAAGGAGATCGGTAAGGTGCCGCTTCTCTCTCCGGAGGAGGAGAAAGAGCTCGCGATGCGTATGGAGCAGGGCGATGAGAGCGCGAAAAAGCGTCTGGCTGAGGCGAATCTCCGTCTGGTTGTCAGCATCGCTAAGCGTTATGTCGGGCGCGGTATGCTGTTCCTCGATCTGATCCAGGAGGGAAATCTCGGCCTGATCAAGGCGGTTGAGAAATTCGATTATAAAAAGGGTTACAAGTTTTCGACCTATGCGACCTGGTGGATCCGCCAGGCGATCACGCGTGCGATCGCGGATCAGGCGAGGACGATTCGTATCCCTGTACATATGGTAGAGACGATCAATAAGCTGATCCGCGTACAGCGTCAGCTCCTCCAGGAGCTCGGACGTGAGCCGTATCCGGAGGAGATCGCTGAGAAGATGAATCTTCCGGTCGAGCGTGTGCGTGAGATCCAGAAGATCTCGCAGGAGCCGGTGTCTCTCGAGACGCCGATCGGTGAGGAGGAGGATTCTCACCTGGGCGACTTTATCCAGGATGATAATGTGCCGGTGCCGGCGGAGGCGGCTGCTGAGACAATGCTGAAGGAGCAGCTCGACGAGGTACTGAAGACGTTAACGGAGCGCGAGAAAAAAGTTCTGAGACTGCGCTTCGGGCTGGATGATCAGCGTGCGAGGACGCTCGAGGAGGTCGGCAAGGAGTTTGACGTGACGCGAGAGCGTATCCGACAGATCGAGGCTAAGGCTCTGAGGAAGCTGAGACATCCGAGCCGCAGCCGTAAGTTGAGGGATTATTTGGAATGAAAATAAATCTATCTATTCGGATGCGGATGAATGCTTCGTTAGTTCCCGAATCGTCCAGCGTAGCAGACGTAGGCTGTGATCATGGATACGTGGCGATGTGGCTGGTGCGGGAAAGACATTGTCCCAGAGTGATCGCGACGGATGTGAATGAAGGTCCGCTAAAGAGGGCAAAGAAGAATATCGAGGCCATGAAGATGGCGGAGGATATAGAGTTACGGCTTGGAGATGGTCTGCAGATATTGGAGCCTGGCGAGGTCGATACCGTTCTGATCGCCGGGATGGGCGGTATGCTGATCTGTGAGATGTTGTCCGCGGCGCCGGAGGTGCTGAGCGGAATCCGGACGTTGATCCTGCAACCGCAATCCGATATCGAAGAGGTCAGACGACATCTGCATAAGGTCGGCTTTCGGATCGACAAGGAGTCGATCTGCATGGAGGACGGCAAGTATTATTTTGCGATCCGAGCTGTCCCGGGTGACGAGGAGGAGCCGTACACGGATACGGAGTATCGTTTTTCACGTCTTCTCGCCGAAGAGGGCGGCAATGTCTATCGGGGATATATGCGTATGATGACGGATAAGATTGCCGATCTGCTAAAGACGCTGGATCTGCCGAATCTCGAGCTGGGTGACCGGGCGTCGGCAAGAAAAGAAGAACTGGAAAAAGAGCTAAGGGAATTAAGAAAGCAGTTTTGATGATGGTGATCTGCATGATTCAACAGGAGAACCGGGAAACAAGCTAAGGGAACTGAGACAGCATTTTTGACAAGGAGAGTGGCTTATGAAATTATGGTTGGAGGATAAGGAGATTGAGGTACCTGCCGGTACGACTTTGAAACAGCTGGCGGATGAGCATGCTTCCGAATACCCGAATGATGTGATCATGGCCAAGGTAGACGGTGTCGTGCAGGAGTTTTATCATCTGGCAGAGGAGGGGACGCACGTCCGTCTTTGCACGATCTCAGACAACGACGGTATGCGCGTGTACGAGCGTGGTGTTACGATGCTCGTTTTAAAAGCAATCCATGACATCCTGCCGCCGGATCGTGTCGAGAATGTCAAGGTTGAGTTCACACTCTATACAGGGCATTTTTGTCACATCATCGGAAATGTCGATCTGGATCAGGAACTCATAAATCTCATCGAAGAAAAAATGAGAGAGTACGTCGAGCAGGATATCCCGTTCCAGAAACGTGTGATCCGTACCCGTGACGCCAAGGAGCTTTTCGGCTTCCTCAATATGGACTCAAAGGTATCGCTTACCAAATACCGTCGAAACTCCCGTATGACCGTGTACGAGTTGGGCGATTATACCGATTACTATTTCGGCGCGATGCCGTACAGCACGGGTGTGCTCAAGCACTTCAGCCTGAGACTGTACATGGATGGATTTGTCTTTGTTCTTCCGTCGAAAAATGAACCGGAAAAGGTGCAGAAGTTCGATGTCAGCAAGATGTTTTTCTATACGATGCAGTATACCAATGACTGGATCGAGATGATGGGTGTTTCCAATGTCGGAGAGCTGAACGATGTCATCGTACGCGGCGAGTTCACTGAGCTGATGAGTACGCAGGAGGCACTGCACGAGAAAAAGATCGGCGATATCGCAGAAGAAATCGTCAAAAGAAAAGCTCATATCGTGACGATCGCAGGACCTTCGTCTTCCGGAAAAACCACGTTTTCTTATCGTCTGTCAACCCAGTTAAAAACACTCGGTGTTAATCCACATCCGATCGGCCTGGACGATTATTTTGTCAATCGTGAGGATACGCCGAAGGATGAAAACGGTAAGTATAATTTTGAGTGTATCGAAGCAATCGATACCAAGCAGTTCCAGGATGATATGAAGGGACTGCTGGCAGGAAAAGAGATCCAGCTTCCGACCTATAATTTTATTACCGGTATGCGTCAGTATGATAAGCCGGTGATGCAGATCGGTGAAGATGACATCCTGGTGATCGAGGGTATCCACGGTCTGAATGATAAACTGACCGAGGGCATCCCCGAGAATGAAAAATATAAGATTTATATTTCCGCTCTGACAACACTGAACCTCGATGATCATAACCGGATCCCGACGACTGACGGTCGTCTGATCCGCCGTATCATCCGTGATGCCAGAACCAGGGGAAATACCGCACAGCGCACGATCTCCATGTGGGATAGTGTCCGTCGCGGTGAAGAGCAGAACATCTTTCCTTTCCAGGAAAGAGCCGATGTTATTTTTAACTCCGCTCTGATCTACGAGCTGGCAGCGATGAAGCTGTACGCCGACCCGGTGCTTTTCCAGGTGCCGCAGGACAGCGAGGAATACTCCGAGGCGCAGCGCCTCCTCAAGTTCCTTGACTACTTCCTCCCGGTCGACCCTCATCACGTGCCGCTCAACTCCGTTTTACGTGAGTTCATCGGCGGAGGTATTCTCTTAGGATAAGAATCACGATAGCGTTCGGCACGGACATGATCAAACAGAGCGATGCAGGTGATCGCGTGTGCGTGGCACACGAGGAAAGTCCGGGCTACACAGGGCAGGATGCCGGATAACGTCCGGTGGAGGTGACTCCCAGGCTAGTGCAACAGAAATGATACTGCCGGGGCATCCGCTCCGGTGATGGTGAAATGGCGAGGTAAGAGCTCACCGCCTTGGCGGTAACGTCAAGGGCAGATGTAAACCCCATCCGTAGCAAGACCAAGCAGGAGACGATACGGCGGCCCGTCGTGTCTCCGGGTAGGTTGCTCGAGACCGTCGGTAACGGCGGCCCTAGATAGATGATCACCCACGACAGAACCCGGCTTATCGCATCGCTCTATTTTGATAAAGGAGACTATTCACATGGATGACGTTTTAGAACGTTACGAGCTCGCCTGCGGACGCATCCGCGAGGTGATACTGGAGATCCGCGACAAGGAGGATCCCATCCATCACTATATGCTGACACAGGGATGCCTGCTGGAGCAGATCATAGCCATCTGTCGCAATCCGAAGACCATGGCAAATGAAACGACCAACAGCGCACTGTACAGTGATATCGACGGCGAAGCTTATGAAACATCCTATACCAACCCGACGTATTGTCGAAAAGCGTTTACTGACTACGGCACAGACGTCGCTGCGTATCTGAACTGGATTGCTACGCATATTCGCGATGCGATCACGGCAGCGTATGAAAAGGATATCTGGACGATACTGACGCGAGCGGAGCTGTTTTTAGAACTCTATACCTACCTGTCCGAGGACATGGATACGGAGGAGCTTGCGACCGCATTAAAAGAAATGATCTATTATTTTATCCACGATTACGATGATGTAACGGTCGATAAACAGATCCGCGAGCTGGTCGTACCGGATAAGGAAAGCCTGATTTACCATCTGGTGATGGAGACCGATCATACGGATCCGTCGTATTTATATCAATACGGAGAGTACATTTCTCACAACGAGCTCGAGGTCGCGGCATTTTTATCGCAGCTTCCCGAGGAGGAGATCCGGGCGATGGCTGCCACCTATACGGAGGGCTATAAAAAGGGCTTCGAGGTGGCCGGTATCGATCTGGCACAAAAAGAATCCGTCGAGATCCGATATCCGATCGGCTTTGAGCGTATGGTGCGAGAGGCTGTCCTGCAGTTTGATGCGATGGGACTGAAGCCGACGTTTCGCAGACGCACCAATACCCAGGCAATCGGTGTAATATCGACACCGCCGAGCCGCCAGTATCTGCATGATCATCGTTTCGACGATGCCCTGTACCTTAATCAGGCGATCGTCGCGGAACGACTCAAGCATGCGAAAAAGGCTTTTGAAACGTATAAGTCAGAGGCGATCACCTATGCCGGACCGGCTGTGATCGAGACCTTCGGAGAGGATCTTTTCCATCCGGAGAGTAAAAAAGAAGCACCGAAGTACACCGGTGAGCAGGAGAAGATCAGTCTCGGGTATCGCCGGGATTTCGCCCTGCTGCAGGATGATTACATCCCCGGCGACAAACGCAGCTTTACGATCATCGCTTACCCGATCCCGGAGATCGGCGAGCAGTTTGAGGATATTTTTAGAGAAACCGTGCGGATCAATACACTGGATACCGATACCTATCAGCGGATCCATCAGGCACTGATCGATGCCCTGGATGCCGGAAACCGTGTCCATGTATGGGGGCAGAACGGCAACCGGACGGATATCACCGTGCAGCTGCACGAGCTGGCGGATCCCGCGCATCAGACGAACTTTGAAAACTGTCTGGCGGATGTCAATATCCCGGTCGGAGAGGTCTTTACCTCGCCGGTGCTGACGGGGACCAACGGTGTGCTCCATGTTTCAAGGGTATACTTAAACGGCCTGGATTATCAGGATCTGGAGCTGACCTTTACGGATGGCAAGGTTTCGGACTATCGGTGCGGAAACTATGCGGATGTCGAGGAAGGCAAGGCCTATATCAAGGAAAACATCCTGCATAATCATGATACGTTGCCGATCGGAGAGTTTGCGATCGGGACCAATACGACCGCCTATGTGATGGGTCGTAAATACGGGATCGAGGCGAGACTGCCGATCCTGATCGCCGAGAAAACCGGCCCGCATTTTGCGGTTGGAGACACGTGCTACTCGATGAGCGAGGAGGTACGGGTGTACAATCCGGACGGAAAAGAGATCATCGCCAAGGATAACGAGTGCTCTATCCTCCGTAAGGAGGACCCGCAAAAAGCGTATTTCCAGTGCCATACGGATATCACCATTCCCTACGAGGAGCTCGGTGGGATCTCGGTCTTTACAAAGGATGAAAAAGAAACTATAATAATACGCGATGGTCGTTTCGTCCTCCCGGGTACGGAGGGGCTGAACGACGCATTAAAAGGAGGAATTTGACATGCCTAAAGTAGGAATCCTGATGGGAAGTGACTCGGATCTTCCGATCATGAAAAAAGCAGCTGACACATTGGAGAAATTCGGGATCGATTATGAGATGACGATCATTTCCGCACATCGTATGCCGGATATCTTTGTTGATTATGCATCCAAGGCGCAGGAGAGAGGGATTAAGGTTCTGATCGCAGGTGCCGGTGGGGCAGCTCATCTGCCGGGTATGTGTGCGGCACTGTTTGATCTGCCGGTGATCGGTATTCCGATCCATACCAAGAGCGTAGGGGGCGTGGACTCTCTGTACAGTATCGTCCAGATGCCGTCCGGTATTCCGGTTGCGACCGTGGCGATCGACGGATCGGTCAATGCAGCTCTCCTGGCGGCTGAGATCCTCGCTGTTTCCGATGAGGAACTCCATGCGAAGCTCGCAGATTATCGCAAGGAAATGAAGCAGGGCGTTGTAAACAAGGCTGAGAAGCTCGATAAGCTGGGAGCAGGCGCCTACATCGATCAGATGTAAGGACGTTTATCAGATCATTTTACGGAGAGGTGACTCATGCTGGTAGCAGGCATCATCATTGGAATAATTGCAATATTACTTATATATGGATACCTGTCGCATTATCATCTGGTTACGACGACGTACACGGTTCCTCTGGAGAACATATCCGCGGAGCATACCGTCGTTCTGTTATCGGATCTTCATTGCTGTTATCACGGAGAGGAAAATGAAAAGCTTTTGGATCGTATCCGGCAGGCGAATCCGGACTGTATCCTGATCTCCGGTGATATGGTCACCAAACACATGGATACCGGGGACGCGCGCGTACAGAAAGTACTGCGTTTTTTGAAACAGTTATCCAAGCAGTATCCGGTGTATTATTCACCCGGAAATCATGAGATCCGGATGAACGATTATGAGGACTATCAGCTGGCGGTATCCGATATGGGAATCCAATATATCGCCAATCAGGAACGGGTTTTCCCGTATGATAATATCCGGTTTTTCGGACTGGATCTGCCGATCGAGCGGTATCGTTCCCGCGAGGAGCTTACCATCGAGGATATCGGTAATTATTTGGGACAAAGCAGGGCCGATGATCGCGTGGCGACCATCCTGCTGGCACACGATCCGCGATACTTTGACACGTATGTCAAGTGGGGCGCTGATCTGACCGTCAGCGGTCATCTGCATGGCGGGATCCTGCGGCTGCCGTTTTTGGGCGGCGTCTTTTCACCGTATCTCCAGCTGTTTCCGAATTATTCCGGCGGCAAATATGAAAAGAAAAAAAAGACGATGATCGTCAGTCGCGGTTTGGGCACCCATCATGTCAAGTTCCGTTGGTTTAATCCGCCGGAGCTGGTGGTGATCCGTCTGCAGCCCAAACTATAAAGAGTACAACAGGCAATAGGAGTAACCATGGCAATACCGGTTAAACTGGAGGTCTTTGAGGGCCCGCTCGATCTGCTGTTACATCTGATCGAGAAAAATAAGGTTGATATCTATGATATCCCGATCGTTCTGATCACGGATCAGTATCTGGATTATGTGTCTCAGATGCAGGAACGAAACATGGATGTCATGAGTGAATTCTTGGTGATGGCAGCGACGCTGCTGCGCATCAAATCCAAAATGCTTCTTCCTAAGGATGACTCCGAGGAAGAAGAGGACGAAGAAGATCCACGTCAGGAGCTCGTCGAGAGACTTCTGGAGTACAAACTGTACAAGTACGCATCCTTCGAGTTGCGCGATCGTCAGGTGGACGCCGGTAAGGTGTTTTATAAGGAGCCGACGATCCCCGACGAGGTCAAAAACTACGACGAGGGTGTCGACTACGACGATCTGCTCGGTGAGGTCACGCTGTCAAGGCTTCAGGAAATCTTTGACATGGTGATGCAAAAGCAGGAGGACAAAATCGATCCGATCCGAAGCAAATTCGGCGAGATCGAAAAAGAGGAGATCAATATCGAGGATCAGATGATCCACGTCGAAGAGTACGCGATGCTGCACGGGCGCTTCTCGTTCCGTCAGCTCCTCGAGGAAAAGCGCGGCAAGAGCTACTTAATTGTTACCTTCATGAGCGTCCTCGAGCTTATGAAAACCGGTGTACTAAAGATTGTTCAGGAATCACTTTTCAGTGACATACAAATAGAGTATCAGAGGAAAGGTTAAAATGATGGCGATAAAAGAACTGGAGGCAGCGATCGAATCGATCCTATTCGCGCTCGGCGAGTCGGTCGAGCTGGAACGGATTGCAGGAGCCGTCGATCACGACGAAGAAACGGTCCGCAATGTAATCCGCAACATGATGACCCGCTACGACGAAGAAGACCGCGGCATCCATATCATCGAAATGGACGGCGCATTCCAGCTGTGTACCAAGCCGGACATGTATGAATATCTGATTAAGGTAGCACATATTCCCAAGAAACACGTCTTAACAGACGTTCTTTTAGAGACGCTTTCGATCGTTGCGTATAAGCAGCCGATCACGCGTATTGAGATCGAAAAGATCCGCGGCGTTTCCTGTGATCATGCCGTAAGCAAGCTGGTCGAGTACGGTCTTATCCAGGAGGTCGGAAGGATGGATGCCCCGGGACGACCGATGATGTTCGGTACGACCGAGGAGTTCTTACGTTACTTTAATTACGAATCTCTGGATGACCTTCCGATCCTGAACCAGGAAACCATCGATGACTTTAAGGCCGAGGTCGAACAGGAACTCGGTTTCGTCCCGAACGAGGCATCTTCGGAAGGAAGCTTCGAGGATCTGTTTGCGGACGACGCGGACATGCTCGAGTCGGAACCTGCAGCGGAAGCGGCAGAGTCGGTATCGGAGAATAACGATGAGTAAGTTAAAGAGTAAAAAAGGCCTGATTAAGCGTATTCTTATGATCGGGCTTTTTGTTATAATCGGGCTCATAGTGCTGAGTCTGCTGATCAACGGATATGTATTTTTGCGATCCTGCGGTCATATCGAAAATGATATGCAAAAGCTGGATAAACCCGTCGATGCGATCATCGTTCTCGGAGCCGGCTTGTCAAAGGATAACACACCCTCGCCGTTTTTACAGGATCGGTTGGACACGGCGATCAAGCTCTACAACCAAGGCGTATCGGATCGCATTTTGATGTCCGGTGACCATGGTGATGAGTATCACAATGAAGTACGTGTGATGAAAGAATATGCGGTGGCGCAGGGCGTCCCGCGAGCACATGTGTTTATGGATCATGCCGGTTTTACAACCTATGAAACCATGTACAGAGCCGGGGCAATTTTTAACGTAAAAACCTGTGTGGTTGTGACGCAAAAATATCATCTGTTTCGTGCGGTCTATCTGGCGCGCAGCCTGGGCCTGGAAGCAGTCGGGTATCCATCGGATATCCATATTATGGATGAGTTTCGGTATATCGGATATGAGCTTCGAGAATACCTGGCAAGGATCAAATCCGTCTGGTCGAGTATTTTCAAGCCGGAGCCGACGTATCTGGGAGACCCGATGCCAATCAAGGGGGACGGAGGTCAGACCAATGACTGAGAAAAAAGCACATCCCAAAGCGGCGCTGGTTCTCGGCGTGATCGGGATCCTGGTTGCGATCCTGATGGGCGTTTTGTTTGGATGGATCGCCGGTTGTGTCGGTGCCGCGTGCGGATTTATTGCGTTCGGTCTCGGGATGAGTTCCCGCAAACGTACGGATAAAGAAAAAGGCAAGGGCGGCATTACGACAGGCATCCTGGCGATCCTGTTTGCGGCTGCCGTATCCGTAGGACTGGTCGTCTTTTCCGGAAAGATCGGCGAGATCGCGGAGGAGAGAGGTTTCCCGCTGATCGCCAAGCATGCCAGATCGCTGTCCGGCGGGATTATAGGGATGATGATAGAGATCAATCGTGACGATGAAGATATCCAGGATGCTCTGAGAGAGCTGAATGAAATGAAGAATAAAAAGTAGGGGAGTTTTGTTATGGCAACAACGATGGACAACCGAAGACGTGTTATCCTGTTTTGGGCTATATTTGCTGTGCTTGTCTTTGCCAGAGTATTTATGTTTTCCGGTGTTCCTGCCGACATCAATCAGGATGAGGCATTCGCCGGTTACAACACGTATACGCTTTTACATGAGGGGAAGGACAACTTCGGGAATACGATGCCGATGTATCTGACCGCCTGGGGCTCCGGGATGAACGCTCTTGAGAGCTATCTGGCGATGCCGTTTGTTGCTATCTTCGGACTGCACGCATGGACGATCCGTCTCGTGCCTCTGCTCGTATCCTTACTTAGTTTGGTTACCATCTATAAGCTGGTACGTGAGTTCGCTAAAAATGACATCCTGGCGCTGTTTTGTATGGCGTTTACCGGGATCATGCCCTGGCATATCATGATATCCCGATGGGCGATGGAGTCCAATCTGGCACCGGGCTTCATACTGTTTGGTCTGTATTTCTTTTTAAAGGGACTGGAAAAAGAGAAGTTCTTTTTACTGTCTGCAGTGTTTTACGGACTGTCTCTCTATACCTATGCGACGATCTGGATCGTTCTGCCGTTTATCATCCTGGCACAGATCCTGTACGGGATCAAGCTCCATCGGATCCGGTTTTCCAGGTACACGATCCTTTCGGTCGTGATACTGTTTGTTTTGGCGCTTCCCGCGATGTTATTTTTACTGGTTAATAAAGGTGTGATCGACGAGATCCGTACACCGATCTTTACGATCCCGGCGATGGTCGAGGCCCGTATGGATGAGGTCAGCTTTTCCAAAATCCCGGAGAATCTAAAAACACTGTTCGACGTCCTCTGGAACCAAAACGATGGCTTGATCTGGAACGCGACGGACCAGTTTGGTTTGATCTATAAGTTTTCCATTCCGTTTACCTTTGTCGGTTTATTTTTCATGATAAAAAAACCGATTTCTGCTTTTCACAAATGGTTTACCAACGGCATCGCCAATGCCAAATGGAAAAAGAGTAAAAAAGAAAAGAATAAGGAACCGGCTCCGATTTCACTCGGATTCTTTGTGCTGGTCTGGCTGGTCGGAGGACTGGTAACGGGTGCTCTGATCACGGTGAATATCAACCGCGTGAACATCATTCATTATCCGATCATCGCGCTTACCGCGTACGGTGTGTATATGGTCTTTACGCATTTTTCCTGGATTCGTGATCGCCTGATCTGGTTACCGGCTATGGTGTATCTGCTGGCTTTTACGGTATTTGAGGTTTATTATTTTACGGAATACAAAACGCAGATCAATGACAATTTCTGTGAGGGTATCGAGGAGACGATGGACTTTGTAACGGAGAATCTGGCTTCGTATAACAAAGTGCATATCACACCGAATGTCAATTACGCCCGGGTGCTGTTTTATGATAAAACCGATCTTGATACGTATCTGGATACGGTCGAGTATACCAATTATCCGTCCCCGTTTTTGGATGTCCGTTCCTTTGGTCGTTATGATTTTGCGATCGATACCGAGAGTGATGCGGAGGCAGATGCGGTTTATGTGCTGGATCATTCCTACGACGGATCTCCGGTTGCCAACTCGCTGTATGGCGACGGATTTATAAGTAATGACTTCGGACGATACATCGTATTTTATCCGAAATGATGCATAAAGAAAGAGGAAATGATTTTGGGAAAGAGTGTTACGAAAACAGATGATACGCGTAAGCGCAGGATCCTAATTTTGATCCTGTCCTTTGTTGTGCCGGTACTGATTTATTTCACGGTATTGGTTCTTCTTAAGTTTGCGCCCAACGGAAATAAAACATTACTGTTTATGGATCTGAAGGGAGAGTATACCGAGTATCTCGGTTCGTTGAAATACATTTTCGGCGGCGACGACAGTTTGTTTTTCAACTGGTCCCGATCGATGGGCGGTAATGTTGTCGGACTTTATGCGTTTTATTCCGGTGGACTGTTTGCCTTTCTTTCCACCCTGTTTTCGGTCGAGATGATGCCGGTCGCCGTTATGGTGATTGAGCTGCTGATGATCGGTCTTTGCGGACTGACGATGGCGTGCTTCCTTGAGTTTGGTGTCAGCAAAAAGAAGGGCAACTTAAGTATTGTTATCTTTGCGAGCTGTTATGCGTTGATGTCATATAATATGGTTTATGCCAACTGTTTTATGTGGCTAAACGGCTGTATCTTTTTACCGTTAGTTTTACTCGGAATCGAGCAGATCCTGAAGGGAAAACGCGGGTTATTAATGTATGGTGCATTAGCTGCCTCCATGATCAATAATTATTATACAGCCTATATGATCTGCCTCTTTTCCGTATTGTATTTTCTGTTTCGTATGGTCGGCACCTACCATCGGGATCCGAATACGAAAAAGAGTAACTGGCCGGATGTCCGGAAGGCCGGGATCCGTTATATCATCTCGGCTGTACTTGCAGCCATGACAGCGGCTCCGGTCCTGTTAACGGTCGTCATCGACCTGATGAAGGGGAAACTGACCTCGGATCCGGAGACCGATGCCCGCGTCTTTTATTACTCATTTGGGGATGTATTTAAAAAGCTATTGCCGGGCCAGTATGACTCGATCACGACGGATAATATCCATCCGCAGCTTTATGCCGGCTTACTGGCATTGGTTTTTGCGCTTCTTTTCTTTGTAATGAAATCCATTAAAATCAAAGAGAAGATTGTCGCGTTTATCATTGGTGCCATCATGCTGATCAGCTTTTGGCATGTTGGGTTGGATTCGATTTGGCACGGCTTTCAGCTTCCGCACTGGTTCCCGTTCCGCTATGCGTTTTTGTTTGGCTTTTTCCTGGTGTACCTGGCGTATCGGGCATATGACGAGCTGGTGCAGGAGAGAGGGTATGAAAAGATTTCGAGAATAATCGGTGTTAAGCGACCGGTGGCGGAGATCATGGTTTGTGCTCTGCTTTTGCTCGTTTGCTCTATTGAGCTTGGAAACAATGCCAAGAATTACATTAACGGACTCGGAAGAGATTTTACGTATATGGAGGAAGAGGAGTACGATACCTTTTTACGCCGAACGAAACCGCTTGTCGATGAGGTTAAGGAGACCGATGATTCATGGTACCGGATGGACAAGGATTATGAGTTCTCCAAAAATGACAGCATGCTTCTCGGCTACAAAGGAATGACGCATTATTCCTCAACCTATAATGCTGCAGTTAACAATCTGTCTCCGCGTTACGGTTTGTCGCGGGGCTGGTATTGGAGTTCCGGTTACGGAGCGACACCTCTTATGGATGCTGTTTTCGGCGTGAAATACCGGATGGCAACCAGGCCGATGCCGTCGACCTATCAGGAAAAAAAGAAAAATGAAGATGTGTCGTTGTTTGAAAACACGTTAGCTTTACCGCTCGGCTTTGCGGCAGGTCCGACTGTCGTGAATTCGGCTATTCCGGATAACGATGTATTTACCAATCAAAGCAATTTATTATCCATGCTTTGCGGTGAGCCAATCGAACTATATACGCCGGTTGAATACGAGAGAGAAGATATCGGGATCGAAAGTGACGAGGACGATGCCGAAAGGGAATACAGACTGACCTTTACCGCGCCGGATGACCAGCCAATGTTTTTGCATCTGCAGCAGACCGAGGGCTGGGATGGTCAGATCTTTGTAAACGATCAGTATCTGAGCGACTGTTTTTCTCTTGAAACAAACGGTGCGTTTTATATCGGCGCCTTTTCACCGGGAGAAGCGGTTACGGTATCGATCCGGACGAACAACGCAAACTTCGATCAGGCCTGGATCGTGTCGCAAAACACGACGTTGCTAACTGAAAAAATAAATAAACTAAAAGAACACTCCCTGGAACTAACATCATACAAGGGTGGTAATATCGAGGGGACGATCAAGATCCTGGGAGGTCAGGTGATTGCGACATCGCTGCCGTATGACGACGGTCAGACGGTCTATGTCGACGGAGAAAAGGTGGAGGCGTCCCAGTGGGCAGAAACCTTCCTGGCAATCCCGGTTTCAGCCGGTGAGCATCAGATCCGTGTTACCTACACTCCGAAGGGCTGGAATCTCGGATTGCTGGTTGCGTTAGCAGGCGTGCTCGGCGCGATCGGTTTATTTGTCATCGTGCCTAAGATAAAAAACAAAAAGAAAGAGGATTGAAGCTTTGAAACGAATCGTTATCATCGGCGGCGGCCCCGCCGGACTGACAGCGGCTTATGAGCTGTTAAAGCAAAAGAAGGATGATTATGAGGTGATCATCCTGGAGGAGAGCGATACCCTCGGCGGCATTTCCCGTACGATCGAACACGACGGAAATCGTATGGATATCGGCGGCCATCGGTTCTTTTCCAAGGATGATCGAATCATGGAATGGTGGAGAGAGATGCTACCGCTCCAGGGAAAACCTGCATATGATGATATCATCCTCGGCAAGAAAAAAGAGTATGCCGATCACGGTCCCGATCCGGAGGTCGTGGATGAGGTTATGCTGCTCCGTGAACGCGTATCGAGGATTTATTATAACAATACCTTTTTTGATTATCCGGTGACACTCAGTCGCCGAACGATCAAGGGAATGGGTTTTTTTACGACCTTGCATGCCGGTTTCAGTTATCTTGGTGCCTGCATCCACAGACGCAAGGAAACAAACCTGGAAAATTTCTATATCAACCGATTCGGTAAGGTGCTTTACCGAATGTTTTTCGAGGGGTACACGGAGAAACTCTGGGGACGTCATCCCAGTGAGATCTCCGCGGATTGGGGCTCTCAGCGGGTGAAGGGCCTTTCGATCCTCTCAGTTTTGGGTAATATTTTCGGCCGGATTTTTCACAGAAAAAAGAGCAAGAAAAAGCGTAAGGTCGAGACCTCTCTGATCGAGGAGTTTTGGTATCCGAAATACGGTCCCGGTCAGCTGTGGGAGTATGTCGGTAAAAAGATCGAGACAATGGGCGGCGTGATCCGTCTGCATCATCGTGTGAAGCAGATCAATATCGTTGATGACAGGATCGATTCACTGGTCTGCGATACCGGTCGCGGTGACTTTACGATCGATGCGGATATTTTTCTGTCCTCCATGCCGGTAAAGGATCTGATCATCGGGATCATGGGTGATAAGAGAATCATGCCGGAGGTGACCAAGGCGGCGAGAGAGTTGCCGTATCGTGATTTTGTAACGATCGGATTGCTGGTCAGAAAGCTCGAGTTGGTCAATGAGACAGAGAAAAAAACGTTGGGAAATATCGTGCCGGATTGCTGGATCTATGTGCAGGATAACAGCGTAAAGCTTGGGCGTATCCAGGTGTTTAATAACTGGTCTCCGTATCTGGTCGAGGATCCGGATCATACGGTATGGATCGGTCTGGAATACTTCTGTAATGACGGGGATGAGTTCTGGAATATGTCGGATGAGGAGTGTGTCCGTTTTGCCATCGATGAACTGAGTAAGATGGGGGTAATCTGTGAAGAGGATGTCCTGGATTCTCACAGAGAACGTGTGAGAAATGCGTATCCGGCGTACTTTGACGGCTACGAGCATATGGATGATATCATCGAGTATCTGGATGAGTTCAGTAATCTGTATTGTATCGGACGTAACGGCCAGCATCGCTATAATAACATGGATCATTCGATGGCGACGGCCTTTGAGGCGGTCCGCCTGATCCATGAGGGCTCGACGGATAAGTCTACACTTTGGAGTATCAATACTGAGGCGGGGTATCATGAAAAGAAGTGATTTTTTTAAGAATCATAAACTGCCGGTCTGGTTTCTTTTTGCCGGAGGTATCGCGCTGCGTTATGCCTATATTCTGTTTACCAACATTTATACCAGGCAGCACGATGTAGGGGATTTTACCTCCCATACCGGAGGACATTATGACTACATCGACTATATCATGAATCAGGGGCTGTTGCCGGATTTCGATCCGTCGATGGTCTCTCAGTTTGCGCATCCGCCGTTGCATCACCTGTTGTGCGCCTGGTGGATGAAGTTTATGACCGGTGTGCTCGGTGTTGATTTCGGTACGGCGGCGGAGTCGCTGCAGTATCTGACATGCCTGTACAGCATCGGTCTGATGTACGTTTGCTATCGGATTTTTCTCTATCTGAAGCTGGAAGGAATCCCTCTTTATATCGCGACGGCCGTGGTCTGTTTTCACCCTGCGTTTATCCTGCTTTCCGGCAGTGTGAATAATGATATGTTGTCTGTCCTTCTGATGGCGATCACACTTTTATTTGCGTTAAAATGGTATCGGGATCGTCGTATGCGCGATCTGATCGTGTCGGCAGTGACGGTCGGACTTGCCATGATGACCAAGCTTTCGGCTGTGATGGTAGCGGCGCCGATCGCCTTTTTAATGCTGGTTGCGCTGATCCGTTGTATCAGGGAGCACAAGCTGAAGCAGATCATCATACAGCTTGGGACATACGCGGCAATCAGTTTTCCGATTGGTTTGTGGTTCCCGGTGTACAATGCAATACGCTGGGATATGCCGCTGTTTTTCGTGTATCCTCTGAGTGAGCGGATCCCGCAGTATCTGGGGGATCGGTCGTTTTTGACTCGTATTTTTGATTTTTCACCATATCAGTTTCAATCGGTATATGAGCAATGGGTTACACTCGAGGAGCCAGGACTTACGCCGTATTCGGAGTTTAATCCGCTTATAGCCGCGCTGAAAAACTCGATGTTTGGTGAGCGGATCAATTATTATACGTTTCAGGAGGCCCCGGCCATGCATATCGTCACGGCGGCGCTGTTTATCAGCGGGGCGGTGTTGGCGTTTGCGGCATTTATCTTTATGCTGCATAACCTGATCAAGGATCGGGGAGAGCTGCATTTTGAGCGGATGGCGATCGGGGTATTTTTCATCGCGATGATGTTGGGGTATTACTCGGCGGCGAAACAGTATCCGTTTGAGTGTACGATGGATTTTCGTTATATCCCGCTGACGGTGCTGTGCGGAGCATGTTTCCTCGGACTGGGAGCTAAGCGACTGCTCGTGCCGGAGCCGGAGCGGTTTCGCCGGGTGCGCCGGGGCGGTGTCATCCTGATGGGCGTAACGACGGCGCTTTTTGCTCTTTTGTCCTCGGCGATGTACGTGGGACTTTTCAGCTTAACAAAAAAATAAAAAAAATGGTTTACAAGCCGGTTTGTTTGTGGTAAGATAACAAACATAGTTTTTAAAACTGCATACCGCTGCTTAGGATACGGATCACTCCGACCGATCCCCGGTGGCCGGTGAATACTGAGAAAAGGAGGAAAAAGCTATGATGACTACCGAGAGAAAAAAAGAGATTATCGAGGCTTACGGTCGTACCCCGAACGATACGGGTTCGCCGGAGGTTCAGGTAGCACTTCTCACCGAGCGTATTAACACGCTCACGGAGCATCTGAAGGAGAACAAGAAGGATCACCATTCCCGTCGCGGTCTTCTGAAGATGGTTGGTAAGAGAAGAGGCCTTCTGGATTATCTGATGAAGACAGATCTGGAAGGATATCGTGCGCTTATCGAGAAGCTTGGTCTGAGAAAGTAATCAGTGGGGCACTTCCGTCAGGGAGTGCCTTTTGTGTACTCTAGGCGCCGGTGCGGTTTCGCCGACGCGGGAAGACTGGAACGAGTTTGTATCCAATGTGACTGCAGAGAGGAAGATGCTTATGGCTGTAAATAAACGGGATCGCGCGCAGTGTATGGTTTGTCGAGGAGATCAGATCCTGATGATTGAGCATAAGATGCGTGGACGGGATTTTTTTAACTTGCCGGGAGGCGGCGTTGAGGAGGGTGAAAGCCCTGAGGAGGCCGCGTTACGCGAGCTTCAGGAGGAAGCGCTGGTAGAGGGGAAAATCCTGAGACCGTTGGCTAGGGAGTATAAGCCGGACGGGGTGAGCCGTGTGTTTACGTTTCTGGTCGAGATTCCTGAGGATGCGATGCCGCAGAAGGGCCGTGATCCGGAGCTTTCGGATGAGGACCAGTCGATCGTCGGCTTTGCCTGGAAACGGCTGAATGAGATCTGTGAGCGAGATCGGGCGTATCTTTTCGGTGCCGGGCTCATGCGTGTGCCTCTTTTTCATGACGAGGTGCTGAACTGGGGCGATGAGGATTATTCCTATCCGGGAGATGTGGAACAGGAATCGGAGTAAATAGTGCGTGTAAGTGGGAATCTGCAAGTACGGGGTTGGATTTCGTACGAGTTGGCAGAATTCCCATTTTTTCATAATTAATGGTTGATTTTTTACGGGATTTCGTGTATAATGTTATAAGTTTGTGACAAGGGAGGAAAAAAACAAATGTACAAGACTTACAGTATGGAACTGGCTGGTCGCACACTGACCGTGGAGATTGGTCGTGTGGCAGCTCAGGCAAACGGTGCGGCACTGATGAGATATGGTGATACGGTCGTACTGTCAACGGCTACGGCTTCCGAAAAGCCGAGAGAAGGGATCGACTTTTTCCCTTTGAGTGTAGAGTATAGTGAAAAAATGTATGCCGTAGGTAAGATCCCGGGCGGATTTACCCGTCGTGAGGGCAAGCCTTCGGATAATGCGATCCTGACGGATCGTGTAATCGATCGTCCGATGCGTCCGCTGTTTCCTAAGGACTATCGAAACGATGTAACTCTGGAGAATCTCGTTATGGACGTGGATCAGGATTGCGCACCGGAGGTGCTTGCGATGCTTGGTTCCGCTCTGGC
>JAZASH010000034.1:0-22166 GCA_036343395.1 Eubacterium sp.
AGCGGGACGTCTATGGCGACACCGCATATATCCGCCTGCGCGGCGATGATCATGGTTAACAATCCCGGAGTCACACCTGCTCAGGTAGAGAGTATGCTCCGAGGCTGTGCCCGTGATCTCGGTGCGACCGGATGGGATATGTACTATGGTGCCGGCGTCCCGGATATGACAAAGGTGACCACGCCTGTTGTCGTACCGACGCCCACGCCGACGACGACGCAGGCACCGACGCCGAAGCCGGTTGTCACCATGACGCCGGTGGTACCGACGCCGGTGACGACAGTGACACCGCTCCCGACGAGGGCGCCGATCTACACACCGACACCGACCTATAACCCGATACCGACCTACAACCCGAACCCTACGACATCGCCGGATCCGTCGACGGGCATTATCCACGATCCGTCCGGGTATTATTATCGGGTAAGGAGCGATCTGACGGCCATGATCGTAGGCTATGACGGGCCGGGAGGCTATATCACAACACCGACCTCGCTCGGCGGCTATCCGGTGCAGTATATCAGCGACGGCGCGTTTCGTAATAATACATCGATCCGGATGCTGACCATAACCGGGACCTGTCTGATCAGTAATGAAGCCTTTGCAGGATGCTCAAATCTCCAATCGATCACGGTCACCGGTATCGTGAACTCGGTCGGCTCACGGGTGTTCGGCGACTGCACGGGCTTATCGTCGGTCACGATCACAGGGATGGTTTTCAACTGCACAAACGATGCCTTCAGCGGCTGTACTGCCCTCCGGGTGGCGGACGTAAACGGCATCATCGATAATTCCGTGAAGTCGGCGATCTTAGCAGCGCCGGGGAATCCGCGGATCAATATGATCGGACTGGTGACTTGATCCCGCCGATCAACATGACCGGACTGGTGTTTTATATCAAGCAACAGTTTTTGCTTGATTTCTGCGCCGTGATGTGGTATCATAGGCTTTGTGAGGCGGGTGTGACGCGCTCGCAGTTAGGAGGGATTCTATGAGTGATGACGTAATTGCTTTGATAGGATTGGGAGCAGCGGTATTTATTGTTATTATCGCGATTATCGTGGTTTCTTCTGTTGTTTCGTCGGTGATCGGCGGCGCTGTGAAGGACACACTTGACGAGGATTGATTTTTGAATAAGGCGCTACGCGCCTTATTTTTTTATCTATAAACGAGGTGCAAATTATGCTGACAACCGGTATCAAAGGAAACAGAGAACGAAAAATAACAGAGGACCTGACCGCGCGGGCGATCGGGAGCGGTGAGCTGGCCGTTTTCGCCACACCGGCGCTGATCGCACTGGCGGAGGAGACCGCCTGGCGCAGTGTAGCCGACGAGCTGGAGCCCGGTCAGGGGACGGTCGGCACGCGGATGGACCTGAGTCACATCGCCGCGACGCCGGTCGGGATGCAGGCCCGCTGCGAGACGGAGCTGGTCGAGATCGACCGCCGCAAGCTCGTTTTCCACATCGAGGTGTACGACGATGTCGAGAAGATCGCCGAGGGCACGCATGAACGATTCATCGTGGATAACGAAAAGTTCCAGACAAAGGCAAACGGTAAACAGGGCTAACCCTGCAGGCCGGACGCCCACCGCACAGGGTATATGGCAGCCACACGGCATGTGGCAACCACACAGCATGTGGCAACCACACATCGTGTGGCAGCCACACATCGTGTGGCTTTTGCACAGCCCGACAAATTGAAGGGAGAGCGCTTATGAACAAACGAAAACTATCACTGATACTCGTCCTGTCTCTGATCATCGGACTGCTGGGGATCACCGGCGAGACCAAGACGGCCTCCGCGGCACGGATCAATCTCGGTGAAGCCGAAATGAACGGCGAAGTAGCGATCGTCCTCGATCAGGAGTCCTACACCTACACCGGCCAGGCGATCGAGCCGAACTTCCAGGTCATCTATAAGGGAACGGCATTGACGCCCGGTGTGGACTATGATTACATGATCCGCGACAACATCGAAGTCGGTTGGGGCCTCATCATCGTCGATGGCGCCGGCCAGTACGAGGACCGCATCTCCAAGTTGTTTAAGATCGAGGCGGCAAGCACGGCTACACCGACTCCGGAGGCAACTGCCACACCGGAGGCAACCGCGACCCCGGAGCCGACACCGACAGCCGAGCCGACCGAAACTCCGTCGACGACCGCCACCACTGCACCGACAGCGACGCCATCCGCCACACCGGCCGGTAAATACAAGATCGGTTCGTACAGTAAAAAGGTCAAGGTTCACCGATTGGAGGTCGGCTTTACCGGAGGCGGCGGTCCGTCCAAGTTAAACGGTCACTACGACAGCTACGAAAAGACTACCGTGTTCTGCTATGGCTACGCGGAGATGCAGCCGGTCACGAGTAAGCAGTTCAGCATCCGTTACTCGAACATCAAAGTCAAAAAAGAAAAATCCGGCAATACGACATATAACACAGTATATGCCGATGTCAAGGTTACCAACAAGCTGCCTTATAACGTATGGTGGACGATCCCCTACAACGCGTATGCACTCTTTTACAAGAAAAATAAACTGGTCGGTGCGATCGAACTTTACGACTACGATATCGCCAAGACAGCCTTTGGCCTGGACGAGTATTATATCCCCAAGGGCTTCCGCGGAACGGTTAAACAAAAGAAGATCAGCGGGCTGACCGACGAACGCTGGGACGGCAAATATGACAAGGTCAAAGTCGTCTACAACACGATGGATCTGAGACTTGATCGCGTCCATTTTTAACAACAAAAACAAGCACAAAAATAACCCCACACGGAGTCGTCCATGTGGGGTTATTCTTATACATGTTTCATATGAATAATAATACGATTATTTACCCTCATATACCAGTACACTGTCGACATTGTAACCGGAGAGTTTTTCGCGTCCTTTGAGTCCGGCGAGCTCCATCAAAAAGATCAGCTTGACAACCTCGCCGCCCAGACGCTCTACGAGCTTTGCAGCCGCCTCGATCGTCCCGCCGGTCGCGATCAGATCGTCGACGATGATCGCGCGCTGGCCTTTCTGGATCGCATCGGTATGGATTTCCATCGTCGCTGTCCCGTACTCGAGTTCGTATTCCTGCTCGATCGTCTCGCACGGAAGCTTACCCTTTTTACGAACCAGGACAAACGGCTTACCGAGCGCATATGCGAGCGGTGCACCAAAGATAAATCCACGGCTCTCGGCACCGACAACCACGTCGAAATCAACACCATCTAAAAGCTTTTTCATTTCATCGATCGCCAGCTGAAAACCCTCGGCATCCTGCAGCACGGTCGTGATGTCACGGAAGATGATCCCCGGCTCCGGGAAATCCGGAATACTACGTACATAATCTTTTAATTCTTTCATTGACTGATCCTTTCTGCCGGGTTCACTGCCGGCACCCTTTTTGTTTCGCCGGACTCTCCGCCGGCACCCTATTTTTATAACCGGTTATATCTCATAATCATAAAAGAATACAACCCTGTCATCCTTATGAATGGTATATTTGCTGCACCCGACTCCCGGCAGTTCGCCGTTCACGCTGTATTTCCAGCCGCTCTCGGAGCCACAGTCAAACTCATAAAGATTGCCGATACCACTCACATAATAAGTATCATACAACGGGGTATACTTGCTGTCAAGCAGGATGTTGTGATTCTTGCAGATCCGTTTCAACGCATCGTACACGGACTCGCCTTTTTTATAGGTCAGTTTCCCGCTGAAAAATACCCCGCTCGACGGGATCACATCCTCCAGACCGTCGCGCCAGAGGTCCTGTTTATCGAGGATCCGTTTGCACTGGATGGTGAATGTAAAGGTCTGTTTTTCCGGTGTCGGTTTTGGTGTTTTGGTAGCCGGCGTTACAGACTTGCTGCTGTTGCCTGCGTTGCCGGAGTCACTCCCCGATGGCTTGTCACCGCCGGAGTCTGCGGTATTCTTTCCTGAGCTCGACGAACTGCTATCGGAGCCCGAGGCGTCCTTTGCACCGTCAGAGCCATCCCCTGCAGCACTGTCACCGGCCTTATCGGTCGTACCCGCCTCGTCACCCGAGGTGTTCGGTTTCGCGGTCGCATCCTCCGCGACTGCAGCCCCCGCATCCGGTGGCTCGTCCGCCGGTCGTATCGTGGCCGTCGCCCCCGTACCGGTGACGCTGACCAGCAGGTCCTCCTGACCGTAGCTCGGCTCTCCGCTGTCGCCGGAGGTCACCCCCAGTCCGATCAGAACACCGACCAGCACCAGCCAGACCGCGGCAAATATAACGATCAGTTTGCGTCTATTCATCACTGTGCTTTGACTCCTTCTAAAAATCCAACTTCATCGGGATGCCCGACTCGAGAGCCGGGAAAAACCTCGGACGCAGGATTTTCTCAGCCGAGAGCTCCGGTGTCGAGCGCCCGGTCGACGTCCCCTGATAGGAGATATACAGGAACATCAGAGGCTGTGTTGCCTGTGTGAACTTTGCGATCTCCTCCGGTGACTGAATACCAAAATAGGTACCACACATCACACCCCACAGGCTCTGTGCGAGCTCCGGATCGAAACCGAGCAGATGCACTTTTTCCTCCTCCTTCAGTATCTGTGAGTGTGGCAGGACAATATACGCCAGCATCACCATCGCGAGGTCAAAGATCGGGTGACCGTATGCCGCATCACCGATATCGATCAGCAGGATCTCATCGTCCTGCAGCATGATATTTTTCGAGTTATAATCTCCGTGTAAAAAGGTGTTCCTGTCCGGGATGCTGTCGATAAATCTGCGTGTCTTGTCGAATTCCTCCGGTGTCAGGGCGTCACGCATCATCGTCTCGAGCCAGGTAGAGAAAATCTCTTTTCGGCTCTGAAAACCGCTTCCCGCCGGCACCTCGATCTGGTGGATTTCCTTCAGCTTGAGTGCCATCTTGGCACCGAGCTCCTGGAGGCGGGACGGGTCGGCCTTGATCAGCTGCGCCATTGTCTTGGCGTTGAAGAGCTCATACACCACGCCGTACTGATTGCCGCACTTGATCATATCAAAGGAAATCGCCGTCGGCGCACCCATTTTAAAGGCATCCAGAGAGGTCTTTTTCTCACTCTCGATGTACTCTTTTTTTACTCCCTCGTGGTAGATCTTGACGATCGTCTCATCGTCGATGCGATAGACGCTGCCGTAGCCGCCGGCACCGATCAGCTCGCAGCCCTCGATCGAGATCTCGCGGAGTTTCTTTTTTACATTTAAGAGATCGGTGAAGCCGGTTGTCTCGAAGATCTCATACACCTCGAGGGATACCTCCTCGACATCGATCGGAGCGCCGACCTTTTTACGGATTTTCATCAGGACACGCAGTCCCGCACTGGAGATGTACTCAAGTCCGGACGCGTCAAAGACCGGTGTGGTATCTGCGTTGGCAGCCATGATCTCCAGGATTTCGTTTTCGATATCCGCTGCGTTACTCGTGTCGATGCGGCCCTCCAGATAGAGGGTCAGTTTTCCGTTTTCGTTTGTTGATTTCATGGCGCTTTCTCCTTGGGTTAAAAATCAGCATCGCCCGATGATGTCAGTGTGACACCACCGGGCTGGTATTTTTACTTATCGTGCGGATCATTTTTTCGAACGAGCCGCTGCATCCTCGATCGAGAGGGTGGTTGCTTTTTGCACCAGAGCCTGATAGTCAAGCCCTGCCATCTCCCGGATCTCATCATCAGTATACGGGGATGCCTTGACAAAATACTTATCGTAGTCAGCGTAGGCCTCCGGCGAGTCCACATACAGATACGGGTAGAGAATCTCGTTGAAGGTGCCGCCAAAATCTTTATAATTCCCCTTAATCGCGTTATATACAATCAATAATGCGAACAGCGGATCGCAGTAATGTCCGCCGGATTCTGCCGTGATTGAGCCGTCCTTTAACCGGGTCTCGAGGTCGTCGCGGAAGTCCGTCGATACTACCTTGATATCACCGACCTTACCGGCTTTTTCAATCGCTGACAGCGTACCCTCGAGCGGCTCACCACCGCCTCCTGCCGGGACCAGCGCATCCAAGTCCGCGTGTGCGCTCATCAGAGCCTCGGCTGCCTTCGCTCCGCCCTCTTTGGAGGTGCCTGCATACTGCGGCGATGTCAGGGTCGCCAGGTCGTCGGGATGGGCTGCGTTCCAGGTGTCTACCGCTCGCTTATATCCCTCGATGCGTCCCAGCCAGGTGGCATCGCCCTGCTCCCAGCCGATCATACCGATCTTACGACAGCCCTTCTCGAGGAGGATGTTTCCGAGCTTTTCTCCGTTGTCCGGCTCGTTTTCGTGAACGGAACCGACGAAATACTCGGATTCCTTTGCCAGATCATAGATGTCCGAAGACTCCGTCTCGCTGATCACACGGAAAAACTGTGCCAGATATACACCGCTCTCGTTGCAGGTTTTGATCACCGGTGCCATCTCGGAGTCTGCTGAGTTACAGATGAGGATGCCCTGGCACCCTGCGGATACCAGCGTTTCAGCGGAGGCTGTGACCTTCTCGGAAACATGGCCCTGATCGATATACTGCAGCTCCACGTCGCCGAGAGCCGCGGCTGCCTGGTCGAGAATCTTTTTACACTGTGTACCGAGCGAGTCGGTCGAGCTCCAGATCGAGACACCAATCTTGATCTTGCCGTCGTCGGAGCTGCCGCTCTCCGCGCCGCCCTCTCCGCATCCTACGAGCATCGAGGCTGCGAGCACCATACACATAAGGATGGAAAGCAGCTTTTTGCCTGATTTTCTTATCATATATGTCCTCCTTGCGTCGGATTACCATTCATCAGTCTTTTTCATGTATCTCCATCCTACTACAAAAAGGAAAAAAAGTCAATGCGCGCTCTGTAATTCGGCGGTTTACGATATGAAATCAAGCAAAAACTGTTGCTTGATTTTTGCCGGTCGTTATGTTATAGTGGTATCTGACTAAAAATCGAGCGCCGGAGCCCCACGTACGGTGGACGCCGGCAGGACGAAAACCAAATGAGATTAGGAGGAGCCTATGGCTTTATTACAGGATTGGCGTGACTACGCCTACAGTGAAGAGATGCAGACAACGAAGGACGGTCAGAAGTTCTGGCAAAAGTACTTCGAGCTGGAAAAGGGCATCTATGAGCAGCTGCTCGCAAACCCGGAGGAGGTCGTGAGCGGTACCGTAAAGGAACTCGCAGACAAATACGAGGTACCGCTGTCGATGATGGTCGGATTTCTCGACGGGATCAACGACAGCTTAAAGGAGCCGAATCCCATCGAGGAGATGGAGGAGGATACCCAGGTCAAACTCGATATCGATCTGGAACTTCTTTATAAAAATATGGTCGACTGCGGCGCAGACTGGCTGTATAACATGGAGCAGTGGGAGCCGCTTTTGACAGAGCAGCGACGCAAGGAACTCTATAAGGAGCAGAAGGCGTCCGGGACGATCCGCAAGGAGGATCGCAAGATCGGAAGAAACGATCCCTGCCCGTGCGGATCCGGTAAAAAGTATAAGCAGTGCTGTGGTAGGAACTAAGATATGTATCAGGTTGTAGCGACCGACGGACGGGCGAAGTCCGCGCATATGGTGACGCCGCACGGCGAGATCGACACACCCGTGTTTATGAATGTCGGGACGGTGGCGGCGATCAAGGGAGCTGTGTCCTCGATCGATCTCGAGGGGATCGGGACCCAGATCGAGCTGTGCAACACCTATCACCTGCATTTGCGACCGGGCGACCTGGTCGTCAAGGAGCTCGGCGGCCTGCAAAAGTTCATGAACTGGCACCGCCCGATCCTGACCGATTCCGGTGGGTTTCAGGTGTTTTCGCTCGCCAGTATGCGAAAGATAAAAGAAGAGGGCGTGGAGTTTCGCTCTCATATCGACGGTCATAAGATTTTTATGGGACCGGAGGAGAGTATGCAGATCCAGTCGCATCTCGGCTCGACCATCGCGATGGCCTTTGATGAGTGCCCGGCCAGTACGGCGGACCGTGCTTACATCGAGCAGTCGGTGGCGCGCACGACCAGGTGGCTTCACCGATGCAAGGCAGAGATGGAGCGGCTGAACTCCCTCCCTGACACGATCAATCCCGAGCAGATGCTCTTTGGTATCAACCAGGGTGGTACACTCGAGGACATCCGCATCCGAAATGCCGAAGAGATCGCGGAGCTCGACCTGCCGGGTTATGCGCTCGGCGGATTGGCAGTCGGTGAGACGCACGAGGAGATGTATCACATCCTCGATGTGACCGTGCCGCATCTGCCGCAGGATAAACCGGTCTACCTGATGGGTGTCGGAACACCGGCAAACATCCTCGAGGCGATCGACCGCGGTGTGGACTTTTTTGACTGTGTCTATCCCTCGCGAAACGGGCGGCATGGACATGCCTATACCAACCACGGCAAGATGAACCTCAACAATGCCAAGTATGAGAAGGACGACCGACCGATCGAGGAAGGCTGCGGCTGTCCGATCTGTCGTCATCACAGCCGTGCATACATCCGCCACCTGCTGAAAAGCGGAGAGATGCTGGGACTTCGACTTTTGGTCTTGCATAATCTGTACTTTTATAATACAATGATGAGTGAGGCGCGTGAGGCGATCCGAGAGGGACGCTACGCTTCATATAAAAAAGAAAAACTTAGCTCGATGGCACAGGACTGAGGAGGTCGTGCCGGGGCATAGGAAGGAGAAAAACATGAATTCAACAATTGGTATTATTGCACTGTATGCGGTGATCATCGCGGCTTTTTATTTCATCGCGATCCGCCCGAACAAGAAAAGAGAAAGAGAGCATGCGGCTCTGATGAACGCAGTCGAGGTTGGTGATTCCATCCTGACCACCAGCGGTTTTTACGGCGTTGTGATCGACATCCCGAGTGACGATGTCATCATCGTGGAGTTCGGTAGCAACAAAAACTGCCGCATCCCGATGCAGAAGAGTGCTATCGTTGAGGTAGAAAAAGAGAACGAGGAGTAATTCTTCGTGATAAATAAATAGTCTTACGTCGGAGTTGCTCGAAGGGAGGACACATGAAGATACTTGTTACCGGAGGAACCGGCTATATCGGATCCCACACCTGCGTCGAACTCATCCAGCGTGGCTTCGACGTGGTTATTTTTGACAACCTTTATAATTCCAAAGAGGACGTACTGGACCGGATCGAGAAGATCACGGGAGTGCGTCCTGCTTTTTATAAAGCGGACCTGCGCGATAAGGAGTCGATGCGAAAGGTATTTGAGGAGAACAGTTTTGATGCTGTGATCCATTTCGCAGGACTGAAGGCGGTCGGTGAGTCCGTCGAGAAACCCTTATTATATTATGAAAACAATATCGCGGGTACGATCAAGCTCTGCGAGCTGATGGATGAGTACGGCTGCAAGAGGATTATCTTCAGCTCGTCGGCGACAGTGTACGGCGATCCGGCGCAGATCCCCATCACGGAGGAGTGTCCGAAGGGCACCTGCACGAACCCGTACGGCTGGACGAAGTCGATGCTCGAGCAGATCCTGACGGACATCCAGAAGGCGGACAACGACTGGAGTGTCGTGCTGCTGCGTTACTTCAACCCGATCGGTGCGCACGAGAGCGGACTGCTGGGTGAGAGCCCGAACGGTATTCCAAACAACCTCATGCCCTACATCATGCAGGTAGCGGTCGGCAAACTCCCCGAGCTGGGGGTTTTCGGCGATGACTATGACACACCGGACGGCACGGGCGTGCGTGATTATATCCATGTGGTCGATCTGGCTAAGGGGCATGTCAACGCGATACAAAAGGTTACCGACACCACCGGGGTGAACATCTACAACCTCGGCACCGGCAACGGCTACAGCGTGCTGGATATCGTAAAGGCTTTTGAGGCGGCCAACGATATCAAGATCCCATATCAGATTAAGCCGCGTCGCGCGGGCGACATCGCGACCTGCTATGCGGACCCGGCCAAGGCCAAGGCGGAGCTCGGTTGGACAGCTGAGTATGACCTCAAAAAAATGTGCGAAGACAGCTGGCATTTTGCCAAGGAAAACTTCAAATAAGTTCTGAAACAGATCGGCATGCGCGGGACATCACGACGGCCGGATAGAAAATAAACGATTGAAGGAGGTTATTATGAGCAAAGAAATCATCGATTCAGGAAAAGCGATCCTGGGTGTGGAGTTCGGATCCACACGTATCAAGGCGGTTTTGATCGGGGAGGACACCGGTGTCCTCGCGAGCGGCGACCACGAGTGGGAGAACCAGTATGAAAACGGCATCTGGACCTACTCCCTCGATGCGATCTGGGGCGGACTGCAGGACGCGTATAAAAATCTCGCATCGGACGTAAAGACCAAGTACGGTACCGAGATCAAAACACTGGGAGCCCTCGGCTTCTCCGCGATGATGCACGGTTACATGGCCTTTGATGAGAGCGACGAGCTGCTGGTACCGTTCCGCACCTGGCGTAACTCGATCACCGGACAGGCAGCGGGCGAGCTGACCGAGCTCTTTAACTTCAACATCCCGGAGCGTTGGAGCATCTCGCATCTGTACCAGGCGATCCTGAATAAAGAAGACCACATCAGCCGGATCAAATTCCAGACAACCCTGGCCGGCTACATCCACTGGAAACTCTCCGGTGAAAAAGTCCTCGGTGTCGGCGAGGCCTCGGGTATGTTCCCGATCGACCCGGCGACCGGACAGTTTGACACCGGTATGGTAGAGAAGTTCGACGGCTTGCTTCAGAAAAATAACCTGCCGTACAAGCTTCTCGACATTTTTCCGAAGGTACTCACCGCAGGTGAAAACGCGGGAACCCTTACCGCGGAGGGAGCAAAGCTCCTCGATCCGAGCGGCACACTCCAGGCCGGCGTGCCGATGTGTCCGCCGGAGGGCGATGCCGGGACCGGTATGACAGCGACCAACTCTGTCCGTCAGCGCACCGGAAACGTCAGCGCGGGTACGAGTGTTTTCTCGATGGTCGTGATGGAGGGCAGCCTCAAAAAGGTACACCCGGAGATCGATATCGTGACGACGCCGGACGGCAGCGCGGTGGCGATGGTACACTGCAACAACTGTACCTCAGATCTGAATGCGTGGGTAGGACTTTTCAAGGAGTTTGCCGATGCGATCGGAGCGGATGCCGACATGGGCAAGATCTTCGGAACGCTGTATAACGGCGCGATGAAGGGCGATCCGGACGGTGGCGACATCCTCGCATACAACTATCTCTCCGGCGAGAACATCACCGGACTTGCAGAGGGACGTCCGATGGTGATCCGTACCCCGAAGAGCAATTGGAACCTGAGTAACTTTATGCGCGTGCACCTGTACTCGGCCTTTGCAACGCTGAAGATCGGAAACGATATCCTCTTCAAGGAGGAGGGCGTCGAGGCAGACAAGATCTACGGACACGGTGGTATTTTTAAGACCAAGGGTGTGGCACAGCAGATCCTCGCAGATGCGCTCGACACCCCGATCTCCGTGATGGAGACGGCCGGCGAGGGCGGCGCTTGGGGCATCGCCGTGCTGGCAGCGTATATGATCCAGAAAAATGCCGGCGAGTCGCTGGCGGACTATCTCGATAACCGTGTATTTGCCGGCGAGGCCGGAAGCGAGCTCGCACCGGATGCCGCCGGAGTCAAGGGCTTCGATGAGTTTATCGAGAAGTATAAGAAGGGCCTCGCAGCAGAGAAGGCTGCGGTGGAAGCCATGGCTTGACAGTATAGGTTTCGAATGGTATAATCGGGTTTGTTGGTAAACAATGCATGGATAAGATTAAACTATGGAGGATGATAAAATGAAACGAATCAAGACTTTAACAACCAAGAATCTCAAGGATACCGTTAAGAAGGGTGGATGCGGCGAGTGCCAGACATCCTGCCAGTCCGCTTGCAAGACCTCTTGCACGGTAGGTAACCAGTCTTGCGAGAACGCTAAGAGATAATAATCATTCGATTGATCCAGACTTATTTAGGTCGCAGAAACTTCCATCAGTCACGCACGGCGGGCCTCTCGCATACGCCGGTGCGCAGCGCGGGTATTATCCGCGCGTGCACCGCTGCGTATGGGAATGGCGCAAGCGTAGCCCGCCGAAGTGCCTGATGAAGTGATGCGACCTGTTGTTATGTAACCATGGAGGAACTATGTTACACCTTTTCAAGAACAACGGCTATAACATCGCGCTCGACGTCAACTCATCATCGGTTCACGTCGTAGATGACGTCGTCTATGATGTCCTCTCCGAGCTGCAGGAGAAAGACACCAACCGTTACCGCGAGGAAGAACGTGAGCGCATCGCTGCCATCGTGCGTGAGCGCCACCCGGAGGAAGACCTGACCGAGGACGACTTTCGGGAGATTTTTGACGACATCCAAAAACTCGAAGAGGACGGCACCCTCTTTACGGATGAAACATACCTGGTAGCCGACGCCTGCGGAGACACCCGCGATGACGCCTGCACCGACACCTGCGGCGACAGCACGGACGACTGCCAGTCCATGAAAACCATGGTGATCGACTTCAAAAAGCGCCAGACCGTCGTGAAGGCGCTCTGCCTCCACATCGCGCACGCCTGCAACCTCAAGTGCGAATATTGCTTCGCCGGCGAGGGTGAATACCACGGCGACCGCGCACTGATGAGCCTCGAAGTCGGGAAAAAAGCCCTGGACTTCCTCGTAGCCAACTCCGGCAACCGCCACAACCTCGAAGTAGACTTTTTCGGCGGCGAGCCGCTGCTCAACTTCGACGTTGTCAAAGAGCTGGTAAAGTACGGCCGTGAGCTCGAGAAAACTCACGACAAGCACTTCCGCTTTACCCTGACGACCAACGGCGTCCTGCTCAACGACGACGTGATCGACTTTGCTAATAAAGAAATGGACAACATCGTCCTCTCCGTCGACGGACGCAAGGAGATCCACGATCGGATGCGCCCGTTCCGTGACGGACGCGGCTCCTACGACGAGATCATCGACAAATTCAAAAAGGTCGCTGACTCCAGAAACCAGGAGCGCTACTACGTCCGCGGCACCTTTACGCACTACAACACCGACTTTGTCAAGGACGTCCTCTCGCTCGCAGACGAGGGCTTCAAGCAGATCTCCGTCGAGCCGGTCGTCGCTGACCCGGCCGAGCCCTACGCGATCACAGAGGATGACATCGCGAAGATCTGCGAGGGCTACGATGAGCTCGCCCGTGAGATGATCAAGCGTAAAAAAGAAGGGAAAGGTTTTACTTTCTTCCATTATATGATCGACCTCACCGGAGGCCCGTGCGTCTATAAGCGCCTCTCCGGCTGTGGCTCCGGCACCGAGTACCTCGCGGTCACACCGTGGGGCGACCTCTACCCCTGCCACCAGTTTGTCGGGGAAGAGAAATTCTGCCTCGGTAACGTCACCGACGGCATCACCAACACCGACCTGGTCGACAAGTTCAAACTCTGCAACGTCTACGCCAAGCCCGAGTGTGTCGACTGCTTCGCCAAGTTCTTCTGCTCCGGCGGCTGCGCAGCGAACGCGTACCACTCACACGGCGACATCAACCAGCCGTACGAAATCGGCTGTGCTCTCCAGCGCAAGCGTGTCGAGTGCGCCCTTATGCTCAAGGCGGCAGAGGACGCGGAGGATTAAAATTTTACTTGCAAAAAATTCATTATATGTTAAAATAAGAACACGTATGGAATGAATCACGACTGAAAGGAGCATGAAAAGTGGCTTTTGATATAGGAATCGATCTGGGAACAGCCAGTATCTTGGTATATTTAAAGGGAAAAGGCGTCGTCCTCAAAGAGCCGAGCGTCGTAGCCTTTGACCGTGACACCAACCGCATCAAGGCGATCGGAGAAGAAGCCCGCCAGATGATCGGACGTACCCCGGGCAACATCACCGCTGTCCGCCCGCTCCGTCAGGGTGTCATCTCGGACTACTCTGTCACTGAAAAGATGCTGAAATACTTCATCCAGAAGGCTGTCGGCAAGCAGCGTTTCCGTAAACCGACCATCAGTATCTGCGTACCGAGTCAGGTTACCGAGGTCGAGCGCAAGGCCGTTGAGGATGCAGCGTTCCAGGCCGGCGCACGTGACGTAAAGATCATCGAAGAGCCGATCGCAGCAGCTATCGGTGCAGGTATCGACATCTCGAAGCCCTGCGGCAACATGATCGTCGACATCGGAGGCGGAACCTCTGACGTCGCTGTTATCTCACTGGGTGGCACCGTTGTCAGCGAATCCATCAAGATCGCCGGTGACGACTTCGACGACGCACTGGTGCGTTACATGAGAAAAAAGCATAACCTCCTGATCGGTGACCGCACCGCGGAGGACATCAAGATAAAAATCGGATCGGCCTTCCCGCGGCCGGAGAGTGTATCCGTCGATGTACGTGGACGAAACCTGGTAACAGGCCTGCCAAAGACCATCGCCGTCACCTCCGAGGAGACCGAGGAAGCACTGCGTGATCCGTGTGCGCAGATCGTGGAGGCAGTCCACAGCGTCCTTGAGAAGACACCACCGGAGCTTGCGGCAGACATCGCTGAGCGCGGCATCGTCCTCACGGGAGGCGGCTCACTGCTCTACGGACTGGAGGAGCTGATCGAGTCAAAGACCGGTATCACGACGATGACAGCCGAGGATCCGATGACAGCTGTAGCGATCGGAACCGGCATGTTCGTCGAGTTCCTCGCCGGAAACACGGGCGGTGTAACAGAAGTCTGAATATTTTTCAAAAAGGGGTTGAGTAAACCCCTTTTTTTGCCGAAATATGTGATAAGACAAATCCTACACTTAGGAGGAAATTTATGCTGCGAGGACTCTACACTGCTTGGACAGGGATGGTCAACGAGCAGAAGCGCATGGACGTGTTATCAAACAACATGGCCAACGCCACTACTGTCGGGTTTAAACTTGACAAGTCTACTTCTCAGGCATTTGATCAGGTACTCGATCTCAAAATCAGGGACGGATCCCAGGCATATCATAATCAGGCGATCGGACACCTCTCACTCGGGGTGAAGATCGGCGAAACCCATACCGACCACGCGCAGGGCTCGATCCGGCAGACGGGCGGTACGTATGACGTTGCGCTCTCGGGCAAGGGCTTTTTCACCGTGAAGTGTGTCGCAGCAAACGGCGACGTGCACACGCGCTACACCCGTGACGGTCGCTTTATGCTGACCAAAGAGGGCTTGCTGGTTGACGCCGATGGAAACGCCGTACAGGGTCAGGGAGGCGACATCTACATCCCGACCGATGCGAAGTCCGTAGCGATCTCCGAGCAGGGCGTGATCACAGCGGACGGTGAGACCATCGACACGCTGAACGTCGTGGATTTTGAAAACTATGATTATTTGAAAAAATTCGGAAACACGTTATTTGAGCCGGTAGAAGGTGCGACACAGATCGAGGCGAAGGCAGCGGTGATTCAGGGATACACTGAGCAGTCCAACGTCAATGTCGTAAAAGAGATGGTGGACATGATCACCGTCACCCGTGCTTATGAGGCGAATCAAAAAGTCATCCGATCCTACGATACGATGCTGCAGAACGCAGCCAACGAGATCGGACGCGTACAGTAATAAAGGGAGGGCACGCCTATGATGCGATCACTTTGGACAGCAGCCAGTGGTATGATCGGGCAGCAGACTGCGCTTGATGTCACGGCCAACAACCTGTCAAACATCAATACGACCGGATATAAAACACAGTCGGCGAACTTCAAATCGCTGATCTATCAGAATCTCCAGCGCAAATCGACCACCTCGACCGGTGAGCCGAAGCCGGTGGGCGCACAGGTAGGACTCGGAACCCGTGTCGGCTCGATCTCCTCGGACTTCCATCAGGGAGCCTTTGGTGAGTCGCATGGTGAGTTTGACTACGCGATCCAGGGCGAGGGATTTTTCAGCGTGCGCCTGGCAGACGGCAGCACGGCCTATACGAGAAACGGCCACTTTGTCATGGCGGTAGACTCCGACGGCGGCACAACGCTGACCGACAGCGAGGGTAACCCGGTGCTCGACACCGCGGGCAACATCATCCACCTCGAGGAGGGCTATCGTACCGATCTCGTGCAGGTGGATCTGGACGGAAAACTGACCTATATGAATGACGAGGGTAATCGCTACGACCTCGGGATGCAGATCGGACTGACGACCTTCCCGAACCCGGGCGGCCTCGAAAAAATAGCCGGATCGAACTACGCGCAGAGCGACGCGTCCGGCGAGCCGACGACCTGGACCGCATACGCGCTCGGCTCCAAGATCAAGTCCGGCTACCTCGAGATGTCCAACGTAAATGCAGCGGACGAGATGGTCAACATGATCATCACCCAGCGAGCGTACGAGATGAATGCAAAGGCGATCACGGCATCCGACGAGATGCTGCAGCAGGCCAACAACTTGAGATCATAGCGTGAGCCTGCACATCCCATGCATGGCACGCATGCTTGCATGCGGTGCCATGCATGGATGTGCAGGAGAACCAAACACACAACGAGAAACCGAAGGTTTCGAGTCTGTGTGTTTGAGCTCACGCGGCACAGGAGAACCAAACACACAACGAGAAACCGAAGGTTTCGAGTCTGTGTGTTTGAGCTCACGCGGCATAGGGAGAGAACCAAACACACAACGAGAAACCGAAGGTTTCGAGTATGTGTGTTTGGCTCACGCGGCACAGGCGATATAGGAGGAAACCCATATGGCGATCACACTGGACCCGACACTGTCGATGATGAACGCCGGCAGCGTATACAACAATGCACAGCTGCAGGCTGCGAATAAACTATCCGAGCAGATCGAGGGCGCTTCCAACGACGAAGACACCCTCCAGGCCTGTAAAGACTTCGAGGCCTATATGCTCGAGCAGATTTTTAAACGTATGAGCGAGTCCGCCAAGCTCCTCGGCGACGACGAGGAGGAGGACGCGACCTCGCACCAGTACGTGGAGATGTTTGAGGACAACTACTATCAGGAGATTGCAAAGCAGATGATGGCCTCCGGACAGGGCGTCGGCATCGCGGAGCAGCTCTATCAGAGCATCACCAACCAGAAACTGGGTATCAGCGCTGACACGACGACAGCCGCGATGGCAGCCAAGGAGGCGGCACAGTCCGCGTCTACGGGTGCATCGGAGCTGGCAGCACTGACCGGACTCAGCACGGAGGATATCGAGTCGATGACAGCGAAGCAAAAAGCAGAGGCGGCAGCACTCGCGGCAGAGTCCTCCTTTGCCAGCTCGCTTCTGAGCTCGGGAGAGTAACATCGGATGGAATTAAAAGGCTACGTAACACACATTGTATATAGAAATGATGAGACCGGGTACACCGTGTTTTATCTTGAGGGCGCCGACGGGGACGAAACGACCTGCGTCGGCTCTTTTCCGTTTATCAGCGAGGGTGAATTTGTCACGCTCACCGGACGGATGATCTCGCACAACGTCTACGGAGAGCAGTTCGAGGTCCAGAAGTTCGAGGTCAGCGAGCCCGATAACGAGGTCGCGATCCTGCGCTATCTCTCCTCGGGGGCGGTGAAGGGGATCCGTGGCGGCCTGGCTAAAAGGATCGTTGACAAGTTCGGCGACAGGACCTTCGAGGTGATGGAAAAATACCCCGAGGAGCTCGCCGCCGTCAAAGGCATCTCCGAGAAAAAAGCCCGCGACATCGCGGAGAACTTCTCGGAGCAGAGAGAGGTCCGACGCGCGATCATTTTTCTGCAAAAATACGGGATCCCGAACACGACGGCGATCCGGATTTATAAGTACTATCGCGAGGAGACCTTCGACGTCGTAGAAAAAACACCCTATCGGATGGCTGAGGAGGTCAGCGGGATCGGGTTTAAGACCGCCGACGAGATCGCGATGCGCGGTGGCTTTCAGAAGGACTCACCGGGGCGGATCCGTGCGGGGATGCTCTATCTGCTCGCGCAGTCAGGCGGCGAGGGCAACACCTTTTTACCGATCCAAGAGCTGATCGAGCTGGCGGTATCGATGCTCGAGGTCCCGCATGAGCAGATCCTCGACGTCCTCGGTGTGATGGCAGCGGATCGCGCCGTGATCGTATGCGCGGAGGGCGAGGATAAGCACATCTACCTGCCGACCCTCTACTACGCCGAGCTGAACAGCGCGCGGATGCTGCTGGACCTGAACATCGACTTTAAGATCAACGAAAAAGAATGCATCAAGACCTGCAAAAAGGTCGAGGAACGGGAGGAGATCGAGCTGGACGAGACCCAGCGGAGTGCCGTGATCGAGGCGCTCCGCCGTGGCGTGACCGTGATCACGGGAGGCCCGGGTACCGGTAAGACGACCACGATCAATACCCTCATCCGTGTGATGCGGAGCATGAATCTCAGCATCCTGATGGCAGCACCGACGGGACGTGCGGCTAAGCGGATGGAGGAGACCTGCGGCTATCCGGCGCAGACGATCCATCGGCTGCTCGAGTTCTCGGGAGCACCGACGGAGGGTGACGACTTCGAGCGCACGGGAGCGAGCTTCGGCCGCGACCAGGATAACCCGCTGGAGGCCGACGTCGTGATCGTCGACGAGATGTCAATGGTGGACATCTACCTCTTTCATAACCTGCTCAAGGCCATCCCCGTGTCGACCCGCCTCGTGCTGGTCGGAGACGTGGATCAGCTGCCGAGCGTGGGACCGGGCTCCGTGCTCCAGGATATCATCGAGTCGGAGGCCTTCGGCGTCGTGAAGCTGACCAAGATCTTCCGTCAGGCGCTGAAAAGCGACATCGTCCGAAACGCGCACCGGATCCTCGCCGGGGAGTCGCTCGACCTGGAAAACAAACCCGACGGCGATTTCTTTTTCGCACCCAGCGAGGACGCCAGACAGGTCCTCGGCCTGATGCTGAAATCCATCGTCAACAGCAGTCTCGCGGACTACGCGTCCTGCAAGCCCTTTGACATCCAGGTGCTCGCGCCGATGAAAAAGGGAGAGACCGGCGTGATCCGCTGCAACGAGATCCTGCAGCAGCATATGAATCCCCCTGCCTATGGGAAAAATGAACTCAAGGCACACGAGGTGATCTTCCGCGAGGGGGATAAGGTCATGCAGACCAAGAACAACTACCGCATGGAGTACCGCATTCTCGGCTATAACGGTGTCGTGATCGAAGAGGGGACCGGCGTTTTTAACGGTGATATCGGCCGGATTGAGAAGATCGATACCGACCTCCGGGAGGTGACGGTCTGCTTTGACGAGGAGCGTCTCGTGACCTATGCAAGCTCGGATCTGTCGGATCTGGAGCTCGCCTACGCCGTGACAATCCACAAATCACAGGGAAGCGAGTACCCGGCCGTGATCCTGCCGCTTTTGGGTGCGCCGTCACCGCTGATGACGCGAAACATCCTCTACACGGCAGTCACCCGAGGACGCAGCCTTGTGATGATCATCGGCAGTCAGGCGGTCCTTGATCGGATGATCGCCAACAAAAACAAAGGAACCCGGTACTCGACGCTGAGGCAGCGCATCCGGGAGATGGAAAACACATAAATCCGACGAAGTGAGGAAACACACTTGCTTGTGTGAAAAAGCTGTGGTATAATAGATGTGGTATGTGCGGGGAGAAGGGAGTCCCGATGCGTCTTTTGGATGTGATCTATCCGTCGCGGTGTGTTTTTTGCGGGCGGATATTGCGAGAAGGAGAGACGGGAGGCTGCACCTCCTGTGTCCGACGCCTTCCCTATGTAACCGAGCCGGTGTGTGAGCACTGTGGCAAGCCGATCGCCTCAGAGAGGAGCGTCCTGTGTTCGGACTGTGAACGTCGCACGCGCCCGATGCTGACGGCGGGAGCGGCGGTCTGGGTGTATCGCGAGGACACGAAAAAGGCCGTGACCGGCTTTAAATACGGTGGGTATCGGAGCGATGCCGGCTACTATGCGGACGAGATGGCGGCGCGCTGCCACGAGAGGATCCGCCAGTGGGAGCCGGATGTGCTGGTGCCGATCCCGATCCATAAAAAGAGAGCCCGATATCGCGGGTTCAACCAGGCAGAGTTGGTAGCGACGGAGCTGGGGCTCCGATTGCAGATCCCGACCGAGAGCCTGCTGAAGAGAGTCCGTCCGACCACGGCACTGAAGCATCTATCCGTGTCGGAGCGTCGCAGGAGTCTCCGACAGGCGTTTGCCGTAGATGAGACACGGTTTGACCCACGCCGACACAGACGAGTGGTACTCGTTGATGATATCTATACCACCGGAGCGACGATGGAGGCCTGCGCCGAGCTACTCAGAGAGGCCGGAGCGGAGGCGGTATTCAGCGCTTGTTTGTGTATCGGAAGTGAGGTTTGAGGATAGCATTTTAACATTTTTGACAGGAGGAATGAAAAATGGAGTTGATATCTTGCGTAAAGTGTGGTAAATTATTTAATCATGTTTCCGGACCACGCGTTTGCCAGAACTGCAGCAAAGAGCTCGAGGAGAAGTTTTATGAGGTAAAGCAGTACGTGCGCGAGCATCCGAACATCGACATGCGCACACTCTCCAAGGAGTGCAATGTCAGCCCGAAGCAGATTCAGCGTTGGGTGCGTGAGGATCGTCTGGTGTTCTCCAAGGATTCCCCGATCGGGATTCCGTGCGAGCGCTGCGGAGCGACGATCAAGTCCGGCAGATACTGCGAAAATTGTAAAAATGGAATGACACGCGATCTTGAGGACGCAGCCGGGATCAAGAAACCGGCCAAGCCTGAGCCGCCAAAGAAAAAGGCGCCTGAGAGCGATAAGATGCGATTCCTCGGATAAAGAGGATGTAACAACCATGATGGATAAGGAGAAACACCTGGAGGAGCTTGACGACGATCAGATCACCAAGATTCTTCAGGAAGAAGATGAAAATGACGCGCTTTACGGATCGGACGCGACACCGGAGGCGCACAAAGAAAACAAAATGGGAGTCCTGCCCGTAAAGCGACTGATCGTCTCGATGTCGTTACCGATGATGATCTCGATGCTCGTGCAGGCTCTCTATAATATCGTGGACTCGATTTTTGTAGCCCAGATCGAAGAGAAGGCATTGACAGCGGTCACGCTGGCATTTCCGATGCAGAACTTTATGATTGCCGTGGCAGCGGGAACAGGCGTCGGTATCAATGCCCTCTTGTCACGTTCTCTGGGAGAAAAACGCTTTGATCGGGCAAACAACGCCGCCAATAACGGTATCCTCGTGATCCTGATCAGCGGCGTGATCTTCTTTTTGATCGGATTTTTCGGCGCGGGACCCTTTATCTCGCTCCAGAACGATGACCCGACGATCGTGTCCTACGGCAGTACCTATCTCGGGATCGTCAGCTGTCTGGCGATGCCGCTCTTTTTGCAGGTGACCTTCGAGCGCCTGCTCCAGTCGACCGGACGCACGCTGTGCTCCATGTTTTCCCAGATAACCGGTGCGGTGATCAACATCATCTTTGATCCGATCCTGATCTTCGGCCTCGGAGGTTTCCCGAAGCTCGGTGTAGCCGGAGCGGGGATTGCGACGGTGCTCGGCCAGTCTGTCGCCACCTGCGTCGGGATATTCTGCAATCTGAAGTTTAATAAAGAAATCAAGCTCTCTTTTAAAACGATCTTCAAGCCAAACGGCTACGCTATCCGCCAGATCTATCTGGTCGGTGTACCGTCGATGCTAATGATGAGTATCGGATCGGTGATGACCTTTGCGATGAACAAGCTCCTCAGCGCTTTTTCCGACACGGCAACCGCCGTCTTCGGCGTTTACTTCAAGCTTCAGAGCTTCTTTTTCATGCCGGTCTTCGGTCTGAACCAGGGCTTAATTCCTGTTTTAGCATATAACTATGGAGCTCGTAAGAGAGAAAGAATTAAAGAAGCATTGAAGTTCTCGATCATCTTAGCCGCTTCGATCATGGCAGTCGGCACGGCTCTGTTCCAGATTTTCCCGGAATCCCTGCTTAAAATGTTCGATGCGCAGGAAAGCATGATTGAGGTGGGTGTACCCGCTCTTCGGATTATCAGCCTTTCATTCTGCGTCGCCGGCGTATGTATCACGATGGGTTCGATCTTCCAGGCCTTCGCAAAGAGTATCTACTCCCTCTTTGTCTCGGTCGGCCGCCAGCTGGTCGTCCTCATCCCCGCCGCGTGGCTCCTCTCCCTGACAGGCGAGGTCACTAACATCTGGTGGGCATTCGTTATCGCCGAGGGTGCTTCCCTCGTGCTCTCGACATTCTTCTTCCGCAAGTTATACAGAACAACAGTCAAAACACTCTAAGTAACTAAAACGGCC
>JAZASH010000035.1:0-21916 GCA_036343395.1 Eubacterium sp.
AGGTGCCGATCGAACGTAAGAGAACCTGTACCGTGAAAAAGGTCACGGCCAAGGTGATCAAGGGACAGGGTGTCGCAAAGGCAAAGGCAGACACCTCTACCGTTACGGTCGAAGGACTGAAAAAAGGAAAAGCCGTGATCCACCTGACGATCAAGACGAAGGAAGCGAAGGCTAAGAAAACGGTCGTGAAAAAGCTCACGGTGACGGTCAAGGAGCCGCCGGAGACGACACTGGGTACGGAGTCGTATTCGCAGGAGAACCGTGACAATGGCTTTGATGAGAACAACGCCTACCATATGTTCATCGAAAAAGGAGAGGACACGATCGCTTTTGCCAATGTGGACAATCTGAAAAGTGTTTCGGTATCGTCCTCTGATGAGTCGGTCCTGACGGCGGAGGCGGATGCGCAAGAGGGAGTCAGCCTGTCTCCGATCAAGGCGGGAGAGGCTGAGTTAACCATCACCTGCAATCTGAAGGCTCCGTATAAAGGGAGTAAGACCTACACGATATCGGTAGCGGTTATCATTGAACAAGGACCGGGGCTTGTGGCACCGGACGGAACGTATACACCGTGGGGAAAACTGGTGGAAAATCGGACGATCATCGTGGATGGTGAAAAGATCATCGGCGCGAACAGGGCGACGCTGGTCGGTGAACTGGAGATATCGGATCGCATCACCGAGATCGACCAGCAGGCCTTTTACACGATGGAAGGACTGACCTCGGTCAGCATTCCGGATTCGGTTAGTAAGATCGGAAAGTGGGCATTCGGTAGATGTGCCGCGTTGACGTCGATCCGCCTGCCGGACCAGGTGCGGACCGTGCCGGCGAATCTCTGCTCGGAGTGTCCGGTATTGACGGAGGTTGTGCTGTCGCCGAACACGATCGCGATCGGCGGAGGAGCGTTTCGAGATTGTCCTCTGCTTACGACGATCGCAATCCCGGAGGGCACGACGGACATCGGACAGAACGCCCTGGCAAACACCGGGATTACCGAGCTGACCGTACCGTCTACCGTTGTTAACATCATGGATGGTGCGTTCACGGGGATCGCGACCGTCACCTACGCCGGGACCGCGAAGGGGACCCCGTGGGGCGCAGGAAAGATTGTTTCGGTTATTTCTTAGCTTTCTTCGTTAACTTACTTGTTTTAAACGCGATGACGCGGTCGACCGGAGCCTTGCACGGCGGTGACATCGCTACGGATTCATACAGAACATAGGTATAGGAACCATCGATCAGGATGCCTTCATTCATCGGAGGCATTTTGATCGTTTTTTCTTTTGAGCCCTTTTTCATCGTCGCGTTCAGATCGATGGACGGTGTGTAGATGTCCAGGCAGGACATGAACCCGCGCTGGGTCCCATCCGTCTGACAGGAGCGCGACAGGATCATTTTTCCTTTGCTCGTAAATGCGATCCCCTGTGTACGGTCGGGCATCAGCATTTTTCCGGTGCGTGTCAGTGTCGGAACACCGTTGGACATGCTTTTTTCATAGACGTAAACGTAGGTCGAGGCAAGCTCATTATAGGCACCGGCCCAGACCCGTCCCTTGTAGTAGGTGATATAGGAGATGGTGCCGTCGGTCGAGACGGTCGTGACAAAATCATACACCTCCGTATAGGCGGAGCCGCTGCTCACCGCCTGATCGATGACCGAACAGGACAGACACTGCATTTTCTTTCCGTAGGCGAGCCAGAGGTAGGTGCCGTCACAGGCAATCCCGCCGACATGTCCCTTATGAGGAAGAAGGATCAATGTTTTCAGCTTGTGGTCGGATTTGTTTAAAACATAGATCACGGAGTCGTTTTTCTTTTTCAGGTCATAGGCCGTGATCAGGAGGTACTTTCCGTAGATCGCCATATCCTGCGGTACCATCGTCGAGGATTCAAAGCCACCGGCGTTGGTGTTGACCATACCGGGCAGGATAAAGCTCTTTTTGTAGTTCAGAAGCTTTTTAAAATCCGGGTAGTTTTTATACGCAGGGGAGGCCTTAAACTTCTTTTTGGTCGTATAAAACTTCGCCTTGGTACTCGTCGCGGAAGCCTTGCCGGTTTTTACCTTTACCGGGTCGCACTCACAGGTTAAAAAGCGGTCGGCCACGGTACGCTCCGCGGTCATTTTTACGTAGTAGGTTTTATCGTTGGACAGCTTTTTATGTACGCTGCATACCTTGAAACTCACCGGGGTCTCAAAGGTGTGTGCGAGGGTGTAGCTGCCGTCCTTTTTCTCGGACACATAAAGCTTTAAAGCAGAGGCGGCCCGTCCGCCCGTGTAGTTGACGCGGATGGTCTTGTCACCGCCGCGCACGGTCAGCTTCGGGAGCGAGGGCGCGGTTCCGTAAAATGCCTCCGGAGATCCGGCGGACGGGTTTGACTCATCGCCGGCATACGGGATAACCTGGAAATAATAATCGTAGCCGCCCTTTAATCCTTTGACCTTGTAGGTGGTGTCACCATCGATGATGCCGGACCGTGTGAAGTCCGTATCGGTCGACTTGCGGTAGTAAACGGCGTATCCGGTGGCACCGATGACAGAATCCCAGGACAGTGTCACGGCGGTACGTGTGATCTTGCCCGCGGTCGCCGTGCCGGTCATATCGTCCGGTTTCGGTGCGATCGCATAGTCCTCGGTCCACTCACTCACGGAGGTCAGAGAGGTGATCTCTCCTTCCGGTGATGTGACGGTGTCATTGGAAAAGGAACGTACACGGATATAGCGCAGGACGCCCTGCGTCAGATCGGTAAACGCCATCGTGCTCAGGGTCGTGGAGCCGGCCGGTGTCCATGTGCCGTCGGGGGAATCCTTGACCTCGATCTCATAGCCGGAGGCCTCGGGGAGCAGCTCCCAGGCAGCCTTGACCGACGTGGTGGTGCCCTCCGTCATATGCAGTCCGGACGGCTTGCGCGGGATCACCTGTACCTGCGTGATCGCCGTAAAGCCCTGGTAGGCGAGGTTGGCATCGCGCATACCGGTCGCGGATGTATCGATCGAGATCGACTCGGGCTCGACGGTCTGTGTCGACCCGTCGGAAAAGTGTACGGTCAGTAAAAATGCCTTCACATCCGGCTCGGATCCGTACTCGATCGTCTGCGGTGTCTGTGCCACCTCGACCTCGAGAATTGTTACGGCAGGGGTCGGTGTCGGCTCCTCCGGTGCGGGCGTGACGGTAGGATCCTCGATAGGAGTCTCCTCCGCGGCCAGTAATGATTTTTTTATCTGATCGACCTGAGCCGGCTGTATGCCCGATACACTCAGGCATACGGCCAGCATGGCCACAAATCCTTTTTGAAAGAATATCATAATCGGTCCTCCGTTTCGCCGGAGACAAGGTGTAGGTTCCGTAACTCCGGCTGTGGAGACTATTATGAGGGAAAGCCGTTATAAAAATGTGTCAGAACATTTTTCGGTTGAAAAAAACCCGATTCTATAGTAAAATAAGTACGTGTTGTGGGCACCGGACAGAGACGATAAAGACGCCGCCCGGTGGCCGGCTCAAGACAGGATAAGCATGGAGGAAGACATGGATAAAAAACGATTGATCTTTGCCACGGGGAACCAGGGCAAGGTAAATGAATTCAAGCAGATGCTCGGGGAGGATTTCGAGATTCTCTCGATGAAGGATTTAGATGTTGATGTGGATATCGTCGAGGACGGACAGAGCTTCGAGGAAAATGCGATCATCAAGGCGAAGACCGTTTGCGAGGCGACCGGTCAGATGGTGCTGGCGGATGACTCCGGCTTTGAGGTGGATGCGCTCGACGGTGAGCCGGGGATCTACTCCTCACGCTTTATGGGCGAGGATACACCGTATTCGGTCAAAAATGCAGAGTTGCTGCGTCGGTGCGAGGGTGTCCCGGAGGAGGAGCGCGGCGCACGCTTTGTCTGTGTGATCGCCTGCGCGTTTCCGGACGGTCGTGTGGAGACGGTCCGCGGCGTGATCGAGGGCAAGCTGGCACACGAGCCGAAGGGAGAAAACGGTTTCGGTTACGATCCGATCTTTTATTATCCGGAGCGTGGTATGACGACCGGAGAGATGGAGCCGGAGGAGAAAAATGCGATCTCTCACCGCGGTCAGGCCGTACGCAAGATGGTAGAGTTGCTCCGACAGATCCATGGGTAACAGATAGACAGATAAAGGGAGAAAAACATGGCAAAGGACTCGGTCGCAAAAGGACTCCTTCAGTACGACGCACGCGTGTCGCTCGGATCGGCAATCCCCTTTGGATTGCAGCATATCCTGGCGATGTTCGTGTCGAATATTACACCGATCGTCATTATCGCCGGCGTGTCCGGCGTGAGCGCCGCTGACGTGCCGAAGCTCATCCAGAGTGCGCTTCTGATCGCCGGTATCGGTACGCTGATCCAGGTTTTCCCGCTCCTGTGGGTGGGAGCCAGGCTGCCTGCCGTGATGGGGACGAGCTTTGCCTTTGTCAGTATCCTGTGTTATGTGGGATCGACCTATGGGATGGAGACGATGCTCGGATCGATCCTGATCGGAGGACTCGTCGAGGGCGTGCTGGGACTCTTGGCGCGCTTCTGGATCCGTATCATAAAGCCGGTCGTGTCGGCATCGGTTGTGACGGCGGTCGGTCTTACGCTGCTCCCCGTGGGTGCCAAGTCTTTTGGCGGAGGCGAGGGCGCTGCGGATTTCGGTTCCTGGCAAAACTGGGTGATCGGCGGTGTGACGCTGCTGGTCTGCCTTTTATTCTTTGGCTTTGGGACGGGCCTGTGGAAGTCTCTCTCCACCCTGATCGGACTGGGCGTCGGCTATGTTCTGGCGGTCTGCATGGGGATGGTGGACTTTTCGGTCGTGACGGGGAGTGAAATCGTAGGCTTGCCCGCATTTTTCACCTATGGGATGAAGTTCGACCTGTCGGCGATCCTGTCGGTGACGTGTATTTTTCTCGTGTCGGCGACGGACGCGATCGGCTGTACGTCGGCGATCGCAGACGGTGGTTATCGTCGTGAGGTAACCAAAGAAGAGATCCGCGGATCGATCTCGTGTTGTGGTTTTGTCAGCGCGATCGGTGCGATGTTCGGTGCGATGCCGATTACGGTGTACTCGCAGAATGTCGGGCTCGTGGCGATGACCGGCGTGGTCAATCGGATTGTCTTTGCGTCGGGAGCGGCAGTGCTCGTTTTGGCAGGCTTTTTCCCGATCTTCGGTAACGTTCTCTCGACGATCCCGGAGCCGGTGCTGGGCGGCTGTACCATCATGGTTTTCGGTATGATCGTGGTGACCGGTATCAGCATGCTGGCGAAGGCCGGATTTACGGAGCGTAACATCGTGATCATGGCGCTGGCGCTGGCGATCGGCGTAGGCTTTACGCAGGTGCCGAAGCTGTTTGATGTGTTTCCGGCGATCGTGAGAAATATTTTTGCTGAGAACAGTGTAGCTGTTGTATTTATCGTAGCGATCTTTTTAAATCTCCTGCTCCCGCGGGATAAAGAACCGACGAAGCAGAGTTAAAGAAGAAGGGAGGAAACCCGTTATGTATATCGACCAGACAACGATGCTGTTTGTGTGGCTGGGTGTTATCATCGTGACGCTTTTGATCGAGATCATCACGCAGGGTCTGACGACCATCTGGTTCTCGATCGGTGCGGCTGTCGCAGCCATCGTTAACAACTGGGCACCGCCTCTGTGGATCCAGATTGCGGTCTTCTGTGTGGTGTCGATCGTGTTCATGCTGCTGGCGCGGCCTTTTGCGCAGCGGATGATGCGAAACACGATCACGCCGACCAATATCGACCAGCTTCTGCAGGAGGAGGGACTCGTCATCGAGACCATTGACAACGAAAAGCAGACCGGTCATATCCGACTCCGTGACGTCGAGTGGATCGCGCGAAGCGAGGATGGCAGCGTGATCGCGGAGGGTGAGACGGTGTGCATCCGTCAGATCGACGGCGTCAAGCTGACCGTTGTAAAAAAGTAACTACTATCAATCCAACCAATGTGAAAGGAGAATCATCATGAGTTCAGGAAATCAAGCGTTACTGATCGTAGGCGTTGTGATCGTACTTTTGGTTTTGATCATTCTGGCGTCCTGCATCCGTATCGTACCGCAGGCATACGCGTTTATCGTGGAGCGCCTCGGCGGATACCAGGCAACCTGGGGAGTCGGTCTCCATCTGAAGTTACCGATCTTTGACCGCGTGGCTAACAAGGTGCTCTTAAAGGAGCAGGTCATCGACTTCAAACCGCAGCCGGTGATCACCAAGGATAACGTAACGATGCATATCGACACGGTGGTATTTTTCCAGATCACCGATCCGAAGCTGTACACCTACGGCGTGGAGTATCCGATCAGCGCGATCGAGAATCTGACGGCGACCACCCTGCGAAACATCATCGGTGATCTCGAACTCGACCAGACACTGACCTCGCGTGAGACGATCAATACGACGATGCGTGCGAACCTCGACGTGGCGACCGACCCGTGGGGGATCAAGGTCAACCGCGTGGAGCTGAAAAATATCATCCCGCCGGCGGAGATCCAGGAAGCGATGGAGAAGCAGATGAAGGCGGAGCGTGAGCGTCGTGAGTCCATCCTGCGTGCCGAGGGTGAGAAAAAGTCCACGATCCTCGTGGCAGAGGGTAAAAAGGAGTCCGCGATCCTCGAGGCGGAGGCGGAGAAGCAGGCGGCGATCCTGCGTGCCGATGCGGTCAAGGAGGCGACCATCCGTGAGGCCGAGGGACGTGCACAGGCGATCGAGGCCGTACAAAAAGCGACCGCAGAGGGCTTGAAATACCTCAACGAAGCGGCACCGACCAAGCAGGTCCTGACGCTGAAGAGCTTAGAAGCCTTCGAGAAGGCTGCCGACGGCAAGGCTACCAAGCTGATCATCCCGTCTGAGATTCAGGGGGTGGCAGGGCTCGCCGGAGCGGTTGCCGAGATTGTGAAGGATAAAGAAGCCTGAACACACATTTTTAGCGTGACAAAATGGTTTTTGTATAGTATAATGAAGGGTGAAGGTGTTTACATAGGGAAGTCACTATGTGAAAGGAGTTGGAATTATGAAAAAATCAAAGAAACTGGGTAGTGCGTTGTTTTCGGTGGCGCTGATGACACTGGCTTTGCTGGTGTTCGCAGCTCCTGCGCTCGCGGCACATGGGATTACAACGGCGTTGACGATCCATATCGGCGGTGAGGAGAAAAAGGATTATCTGACCTCCCTCGTCTCGGTAACGTCAAAAGATACCAGCATAGTAACCGTGTCCAGCGCGGCATCGGGGACGGCGGCATCGCCGGCAACGAGAGTTGTCTATACGGCAGTGAAGCCGGGCGTTACGACCGTCGATCTGATCCATCGTGATGGCAAAAAGGACATCAACCTCGGTCCGATCACGGTTACGGTTCAGGATCATATCTGGAATACGGAGTACACGGTTGACAAAGAGGCGACCTGTACGGAGCATGGGATCAAGAGTATCCACTGTAAGGTGGACGGGTGCGATGCGATCAAGCCGGGATCCGAGCTGGAGACACCGCTGGCAGATCACAACTGGTCGGTGGAGTATACGACCGATGAGGAGCCGACGTATTTTGAGCCGGGGACGGAGAGTCGTCACTGCATCGACTGCGGTGAGGTCAATGAGTCCTCGATCCAGCAGATTCCGAAGCTGAAGCTCGGTCGGGCGAAGATCAAGTCCGCGAAAAATCTCAAGACGAGAACGGCCAAGGTTACGATGAAGATGATGGAGGGTCCGAGCGGTTTTTATTTCCAGTACAGCATGTCAAAGAAAATGAAAAACGCGAAGACAATCTATACCAGGAACACGCATGTTGTGTTAAAAAACCTGCGCAAGAACAGATATTATTACTTCCGTGCGAAGCCGGTACTCAAAGAGGATGGCAGGATTGCCAAGGGCAAATGGTCTGCCATCAAAAAGCTTAAAATCACCAAGTAATCGTTCGGGAGCCAATCAATGTTAATGCAGTATTTGATCATTTTTGTCGTATCGATGGTACCGATCGTGGAGTTGAGAGGAGCTCTGATCATAGCCGCGGGGTACAATGCCGTTTACCCTGAGTTTTCGATGGTATGGGCTTATATCATCTGTGTGATCGGTAACATGTTGCCGGTGCCGATTATCTATCTGTTTGCACGTCGTGTATTGGAGTGGGGCTCGGATAAACCGGTACTGGGGAAGCCGTTTACGTGGCTCCTTGATAAGGGAGGGAAGGCAGGAAAAAAACTCGAGGCGAGAGCCGGGAAAGGGTTGTTTTTCGCCCTGTTACTGTTTGTCGGTATCCCGTTGCCCGGTACGGGGGCGTGGACCGGTACACTCGGTGCCTCGATCCTCGATATGAAGTTTAAGCCGACGATATTGGCCGCGATGGGCGGCGTGATCCTGGCAGGCCTGATCATCAGTGGTCTGAGCATGTTTGGATTCTCCTTTGTAGGGGCATAATATGAGAAAAACAAAAAGTGTTTCACAGATTATAGCAGCACACACATTGACCTATTTCAACTTTTTGAACCTGGTCCTGTGTGTGCTGGTTTTGATTTCCGGACAGTATAAAAATATGCTCTTTATGGGTGTCGTCATCAGCAATGCGCTGATCGGTATCATCCAGGAGCTGCGTGTCAAAAAACTGATCGACCGGCTCTCCGTCCTGACGGCGAGCAAGGCGAGGGTCGTAGCGGAGGACGGCAGCATCGAGGAGTATGCGATCGAGGATCTGCAGGTCGGTTGGACAGTGAGACTGGCAGCGGGTGATCAGATCGTCTGCGACGGGCGTGTCGTACTCTCAGAGGGCATGGAGGTTGACGAGTCGATGCTCACCGGAGAGAGCGTACCGGTCCATAAAAAGCCCGGCGATGAGCTCTTCTCGGGGAGTCATATCGTAGCCGGCGGAGGAACGGCGACCATCGTTCATACCGGTGAGGATAACTATGCAGAGCAGCTGGTCCAGAAGGCCCGCACTAAAAAGCGTGCCTCTTCGGAGATGCAGGATGCGATCAACCGGATCATCCGATATGTATCGTTTGCGCTGATCCCGATCGGAGCCCTGCTGTTTTCGATCCAGTTTTTCCGTGTACAGGCAGGTCTGTCGAACTCCTTAGTCAATACTGTAGCCGGCGTCCTCGGGATGATCCCGGAGGGGTTGGTTTTGCTGACCTCGATCTCATTTATCGTGGGTGTCGGACGACTGGCCGGGAAACGCGCACTGGTGCAGGAGATGGAGGCAATCGAGGCACTGGCCCGCGTCAATACCCTGTGTCTGGATAAGACCGGGACGATCACGACGGGCGCGCTGCGTGTCGAGAAGCTGGTGCGTATCCGTGAGGTGAGCGGCAGGCAGGCGGCAGCAGTGGCTGAGAGTGGTGCGCAGGTCGCAGTGGATGATGAGACCGGCAGCGGCGCAGCCGGGGTTAAGGACGAGATTGTTACCCTGCTCGAGGGCATCGCTCACGCATTTACGGAGACCAACGTGACCGGTGAGGCGCTGCAGGCATTTTTTGAGGATACCAGGCCATATCCGGTGACGGAAACGCTGCCCTTTAACTCGAGACGGAAGTTTATGGGAGTTGTTTTTGAGGGCGCCGGTACCTATGTACTTGGTGCACCGGATTTTATCACAAAAGAAGAACAAATCTTACATAAATCAGAAGAATTTGCTAAAAATGGATATCGCGTGCTACTTTTGGCGAAAGCGGATGCGCTGGCGGATATGCCGTCGGAGCTGTCGGGGGTAGATCCGATGGCGCTCGTCGTGCTCTCGGATTGCGTCAAGGAGGATGCCTCGGAGACGCTGGCCTTTTTCCGCGATATGGGCGTGCAGATCCGGATCCTGTCCGGAGATAACCCGGCTACGGTATCTGCGGTCGGCCAGATGGCCGGACTCGAGGGGGCGGAGCGCTACATCGATGCGACGACGCTGCCGGAGGACGAGGAGGAGCTGCGCCACGTAGTGAAGGATTATGTTGTTTTCGGACGTGTGTCACCGGAGAAAAAGTATGCGATCATCCGGGCTTTCCAGGCTCGTGAGGAGACGGAGAAGGAGACGGCATCGAGCAGCGGCCTTCGCGGCTGGTTGGAGCGTCGCCGGGCGAAAAAGGACGGCTTTGTGGTCGGCATGGTCGGAGATGGTGTCAACGATGTCCTCGCGCTGAAGGAGGCGGACTGCTCCATCGCGATGGCGAACGGTGCGGACGCAGCCAGACAGACGGCACACATCGTCCTGACAGATTCGAATTTCTCCTCGATGAAGAACATTGTAAAGGAAGGACGCACGATCATCGCGAATATTGAGAGGGTTTCGGCCCTTTATCTGACAAAAACACTATATTCGGTCTTATTGTGCGTCATCTTCATCATTATCGGAAAAAGCTACCCGTTTATCCCGATTCAGCTGAGTCTGATCGGGGCGACGGCGATCGGGATCCCGAGCTTCCTGCTCGCGCTCGAGCAGCATGAGGAACCGGTGATCAGTGGCTTCCTCGGACATGTCCTGCGGATCTCTCTGCCCGGGGCGATCGGGATGGTGATCGCGACGACGGGGGTACAGATCGCGGATAAGGTGATGAATTTCGGTCCAGAGCTGGTCAGCACGCTGAATATGTTTTTAGGTGGTGCGGTGAGTCTCGGTGTACTCGTTTTTGTCTGTCGTCCGATGACCAAGCTGAGGTTTGCGCTATGTGCCGGTATGACGGCGATCTTTGTCGGCGCATGTCTGATCGCACCGAAGTTTTTCGGGATCTTGCCGGTTTTACCGATTTTCTCATAAAAAGTGCTTGACAAGAGGGGTGCATATAAGTATAATAAAGAGCGTGTCGTGAGCAAATATGCCGCGAACGACTATGGAGTCTTAGCTCAGCTGGGAGAGCATCTGCCTTACAAGCAGAGGGTCATAGGTTCGAGCCCTATAGGCTCCATTTTCAACGTAATGACGTTGAGATGGCGGGGTAGCTCAGTTGGTAAGAGCACACGGTTCATACCCGTGGTGTCGCTGGTTCGACTCCAGTTCCCGCTATTGAGTAAAAAAGAGGAACCGGTAACGGTTCATACCCGTGTGTGTCGAAGTCCATGCAAGCATGGACGGGTTCGACTCCAGTTCCCGCTATTCATAATAAAAGCCCGAAAGATCGTTAGATATACGGATTTTCGGGTATTTTTTTACCCTTTTGACGCCAGTAATCAATTGCTGACAGAGACTGCCTTATGCTGGAAAAAGGATTGATTTTCGAGTTGAAACGAGATAAAATTGAGATAAATAATGACGGAGGTATGATTATGATGAATATGAAAAAAACGGGTCTGCTCAAAAGAACAGGTGCACTGGCTGTAGCGTTTGCTTTGATCCTGTCGTCATTGTTGGTCGGGTTCAGGACTGATGACGCTTCCGGTGTACAGGTAAGCCGTGTAGCTGCTATCGTAGCCGGTATGTCGATGGATGAGAAGGTATCTCAGCTTATCGTCCCTGCGATCAGAAAATGGGACGATGAAAAAGTACAGGATCTTGACAGGTTTCCGGAGACAGCCAAGGCTCTGAGAAACCATCAGTATGGCGGCGTGATACTTTATGGAGATAATATAGATTCTTCCGAGCAGACAGCGAAGCTTGTCTATGATCTTCAGAAGAACAATTCACAGACAGATGCGTCTGCGCATATCCCGTACCTTATGCCGATCGACGAGGAAGGCGGTGCTGTATTGCGATTTTCGATGGGTACACGCATGAACGGGAGCATGGCTATAGGCGCCACAGGCAAAAACGCCAAGAAGAATGCGTATGCTACAGGGAAGGTACTTGGAGAAGAGATAGCGGCGCTTGGTTTCAACGCTGATTTTGCCCCGGATATTGATGTCAATAACAACCCATCCAATCCTGTCATAGGAGTGAGATCCTTCTCGGATGATCCGGAGCTTGTATCTGAGCTTGGTATCAGTTATTCCGATGGACTAAATGACAGTGGAGTGATATCGACATATAAGCACTATCCCGGTCATGGAGATACGGGGACAGATACACATACGTCACTTACATCTGTTGATAAGACGCTTGATGAGCTTAAAAAGAATGAGTTTATACCGTTTGAGAAGGCAGTAGATGCGGGCGCGGATATGATCATGACTGCTCACATAATGTTTCCCAAAGTGGATGATACACATACATATGCAGACGGTACTACCGGCTGCTATCCTGCGACTATGTCCCACAAGATGATCACAGAAATACTCAGAGACGAGATGGGATTTCAGGGCGTAGTAGTGACAGATGCGTTGGAGATGGCAGGCATCGCTGACGCAAACTTCGTTGAAGGAGAGAAGGGTTCAGTAGAATGCAAAGCCAATATAGCAAAGGAGATACTGAATGCCGGAGTCGATATCCTGTTGCTTCCTCTTGACATCACAAATGACGATGCGGTGAAGTTTTATGATGATTATATAGCCGCTATCATAACCAAGGTCGAGGCAGGGGAGATCCCGATAAAGAGGATAGACGAGAGTGTGACACGTGTTCTGTCGATGAAAGAAAAATACGGGATCCTGGATTATGATCCAAATACAGATCTTGATACCATTATAAGTAATGCAAAGGCTGTAGTGGGTTCCGATGCACATCACACAGAGGAGATGAAGATAGCAAAAGAAGCCGTGACCCTCGTAAAAAATAAAAACAAAGCTCTGCCGATAAAAAATGGAAATATAGTATTTGCAACCAGAGATAAGTCAGGCAGATATTGTGATCTTCCCGCCGTCAAATACGTGATCAGTGAGCTGAAAGCAAAGGGCCTGATCGCTGATGATGTGTATGTAAATGATCTTATAAATGGCGAGAAGACAGGAAATCCCGGCTCCGCCCTCAGGATAACTATCGGGTATTATTATAACAACGAGAACTATCAGGAACTCGAAAATGCGGTGAGTCAAGCGGATACCGTGATCATAGCTCATATGATGACAGGCAAGGCACAGCTTTATGCCGGAAACGAAGGATATATCAGGACAAGTGCCCTGCTTGAAGCCGCGTCGAAGGCAAATGCCAGGAAGATACTGCTCTCAAGACATCTGCCTTATGATATAGCGAGATATACGGATGCAGATGCTGTGGTTCTTTCATATCTGTCTACGGGGACCGATACCGATCCTACCGCCAGAAACACACAGACTAACAACATCAGTGCATACAATGCCAATATCATAGCAGCCATAGAGCCGATGTTTGGATACGGAGATTATACCGGAACTCTCCCGGTCGATATCCCGGAGATAGAAGAGCTATCCGATGGCAAGATACAGTATTTGGACAAGATACTCTACAACAGAGGCTCAGGTATATCGATGCTTGCCAAAAACCCGCTCAAGGTCAAGGTGACATCCAAGACTTATTACAAGAAAAAACTCAATAAGAAAAAAGCCTTTTCGATAGGAGTCTCAAAGGCTGTTGGAAAGGTCACTTATACAAGAGATAAAAAAGCATCCAAGGCTGGTATCAAGGTATCAAAGAAAGGCAAAGTCACCATACCGTCCAAGTGTAAAAAGGGTACTTACAAGATCATAGTGAAGGCTGCAGGAAACAGCAGATATAAGTCAGGCAAAAAGACTGTTACTATCAGGATAAAATAAGACGTGGTATCGTTACTAATTTACCTTGTTTTCGGGTTATCGTTCATTCAAACTCCCGATTGATTAGATTTTAATGTCTACAGTCTGATATACCGCCTTTTTGAAGGCGGTATATTTTTTTTATTTTTTTGTTGACAAAAATAAATATGTTTGGTACAATATAATTGTTCCAAAGGTTAATCATGTAGGAGAACTGAAATGAATCAAGATTATCGCGATAGGATGAAGCTTGAAAACCAGCTGTGTTTTCCGCTATATGCAGCAGCGAGGAGTATTACCGGCTTTTATTCCCCTTATCTCAAACCACTCGGTCTTACATATACTCAGTATATAGTTTTTTTGGTGCTGTGGGAAAAGGATGGGATACCTGTCGGAGAGATTTGTAAAAAACTGATGCTTGATAACGGCACTATCACTCCTCTTTTGAAAAAGATGCAGACGGCCGGGTATATCGAGCGAAACAGAAGTGCAGAGGATGACCGTGTGGTAGTCATCTCTCTGACGAAGAAGGGGAGAGAACTTCAGGAGCAGGCAAAGGATATCCCCGCTTGTGTGGCCGGCTGTATCAGTTTTCCCAATGAAAAAGCGAAAGAACTGTATGACCTGTTATATGAGCTTTTGGATGCATGCAGGACAGGTATCAGTGAAAAAGGAAAGGAGAGATGACTTATGGCAAATGTGTATGATTTTACGGTGAAAGACAGAAAAGGGGACGATGTGAAGCTTTCGGATTACAGAGGGAAGGTGCTCCTGATTGTCAACACTGCTACAGGATGCGGTTTCACGCCGCATTATGACCCGTTGGAGGCGATGTATAAGGAAATGAGGGATCGTGGATTTGAAATACTGGATTTTCCGTGCAATCAGTTTGCCAACCAGGCGCCGGGAACCGAGGACGAGATTCACGAGTTCTGCCAGATGAAGTTCGGTACGGAATTTCCCCAGTTTGCAAAGATCGAAGTGAACGGAGATAATGCCGATCCGCTTTTTGTCCACCTTGCCACGGAAAAACCTTCTGAAGGCTTCGGTAAGGGGCTGAAGAATGCCGCAATGAACAAATTTACCAAGATGAATAACAAGAAATTCGGAGATAAGGCCTATATCAAATGGAACTTTACCAAGTTCCTGATTGACAGAGAGGGCAATGTCCTCTCGCGTTTTGAACCTACCGTGGATATGGATGATGTGAAAAAAGCGGTAGAAGAGGTATTGTGATCTGAAGGGAGAATGACGATGCGAATTGGATCCGGATATGATGTTCACAGATTGGTTGAGGGGCGAAAATTGATCCTGGGAGGCGTCACAATCCCGCATACGCTGGGACTCTTGGGACATTCGGATGCGGATGTGCTCTTGCATGCGATCACGGACGCGATCCTGGGAGCAGCGGCGCTTGGAGATATCGGTCTCCACTTTCCGGACACGGATGAGCAGTGGAAGGGGGCCGATAGCAGAAAACTTCTGGACATGGCATATGAGAAGGTGAAAAACAAGGGGTACGAACTCGAGAATCTCGATGCGACGATCCTTGCTCAGAAGCCGAAGCTTCGACCGTATATCGATGAGATGAGGAAAAATATCGCGACAACGCTGGGCGTCGATATCGATCAGGTCAATGTTAAAGCGACAACAGAGGAAGGACTGGGATTTACCGGAAGCGAAGAGGGGATTGCGGTACAGGCAGTCGCGCTTCTCAAGTAGAAAAAACCAAACGTGCCGTGCTCGTACGGAGTGGGCGCGTGGATGGAGCAACGCAGTAGATCAGAATGCAATAAAAGCTGTCACGCGGTCGGTATCATCCGGCTTCGGACAGCTTTTTTTTCACCCGCTGGAGGGCGTTGTCGATGGATTTGGGACTTTTCCCGAGAAGTTCACCGATTCTTGAAGCGGAGTTGCCCTCGATGTAGAGCATAACGACCTTGCGCTCAAAAGGACTTAAGTGCGCATTGATCAGTTCTTCGATATGAGAAACGTTCTCACGGTCGATGAGGATCTGCGCCGGATCCGAGAGCATGTCAGGCGGAAGTGTGTCCGCGACGGTTCTTGTGTCTGAATCGGACGTGCCGGATATGGGAGCGTCTAGGGATATGGATTGATTCAGCGGTGCATTTTTCAGTCGATTCGCTCCTTTGATGACGTTGTATAAGTGGTTGGAAATACAGGTGGAGGCAAATGACCCGAAGGAACCGGAGTTCTTGTGAGATGCGTCGTAACTGTTGATCGCCTTGTAGAGTGCGATCATCCCTTCCTGGATCAGATCGTCACCGTCGCCGCCGATCAGAAACAAGGCTCTGGCTTGCTTGCGTACCAGGCCTTTATAGCGATTCATCAGCTCATCTACCGCGGCGTCATCGTGCTCTCTGGCGGCGAGGATCAGTTCCTCGTCCGAGCACTCGCTTTCCGGTGTATGGGTACTGTCTGGTTGGGGTGTCTGTGACATAGCGGCTCGCATCCTCCTGTTTTTCTGCGGCCATAATACCATATTTCAGGATTGTTTTCAATACGTATTTATGATATGATAGTTGAAAAGTCATAGAAAGAGGCTCTGCATGAATATCGCGATCGTGGATGACCTGGAGGACGAGATCCGTAATCTCGAGATTATATTGACTGAGTATACCGAGGCGAACGGCCTCGGGCTTTCTTTGAGCACGTTTGATAGCGGGGAAGCGTTTTTAAAGGACTATGAGCCCTATCGTTATACCGTCGTGTTTTTGGATATTTATATGGGCGGGATCACCGGCATCGAGACGGCCGGGAGGATCCGGGAGAAGGATCAGAGCACGCTGATCATTTTTCTGACGACCAGTATGGAGCATATGGGGAGCGCATTTTCGATCCATGCGTATGACTATATCGAGAAGCCGGCGGAGAGGGAGCGGATCTTTCATCTGATGGACGATATCCTGAGTACGCGGACGACGCTGTACTCCAAGACGGTGGACTTTATGTATGAGAGAAGGGCGCATCGGATCCCGGTTCCGGATGTCGTCAGCATCAGTACGGGTGAGGCGAACTACCTGAATATCGAGGATAAAAAGGGAAATATGTACCATCCGAGGACGACGTTTTCGGCCGTCTGTGACGATCTGGCTGATGAGACGAGTTTTCTGATGGTGAACCGCGGCGTCATGGTGAATATGGAGTACATCTCCCGGATTTCGGAGGGAGAGTGCCTGCTCAAAAACGGGAAGGTCTTTCCGGTGTTTACGAGGAAGGCGGTGGAGACCCGACAAAAATGGCAAAACTACGTGTTTAACAATGTTCGTACCAAACAGCGCGGTAAGAGAAGTGCTGCCAGGAACGAGGCAAAGAACGAGAACTAGGGGAAGTGGGATGGATATCAAGTATTTTTTTACGGTTTTTCTGGATAATTGTATCATCATTCCGGCGGCGATCCTGTGTCTGATCCCCATGAGGAATCAGTTAAAATTCGGGATGGCAAAAACGATGAAGTTTACGATTCCGATCCTGATCGTATCGATCGCGCTGCTGACCTGGCTGACGGACCTGCTCGGCGGTGGACCGAATTCTTTTTTGGTACTCTATCTGATCGTATTTTTTATCTGCTATCATAAGACCCTGAAGGTCCATATTTCCGAGTCTCTGGCCGTGTTCAGTTATATTTGCGTGCTGATGGCGCTGATCGGGAATTTCACGATTATTTTTGATGCCTCGTTGCACCCGGCATCCGGCGCCAATACCTTCAGCATGGAGGCGTCGCTGTTTCAGCTCGGACTGGGGGCGCTGGTTACCGTTCTTTTTGCGTATCCGATGTATACCTACGGGACGGTGTTGACCGATAATCTCAATCTGCCGCATGTCTGGTTCACGACGGAGATTCTCTCGGTGATGTTTCTTTCGGTGAATATTCTGATCCGGCCGATTCACTATGAGACACTGTATACCAACAATGTCTTTTTTGCATTTGTGATTGTGCTTTCCATGATGTTCTTGACGCTGATCCTTTTGACGATTATTTTCTATTTTATCGTGTCCGGAATGATCAAGATGATGGATACGAGGGAGCGAAATCGTATCCTTGAAATGCAGGAGAGTCAGTATATCAAGCAGCAGGAGTATATGGAGAGAAGCGCCGCGGTGCGACATGATTTCCGACAGACCATACGGACGCTGGAGAAGCTGGCGGAGGACGAGGACTATGGTGCGATCCGGGAGTATATCCGGGATTATGCGGAGACCATGCCGGTGGGTGATGTGATCAAGTATTGCGCCAATCACGCGGTGAACGCGCTGCTGAACTATTATCATGAGTCGGCGGAGGCGGCGAAGATTGATACCAGATGGGAGATCGTGGTTCCGGAGGAGCTGAGTGTGTCGAGTTCGGACCTGTGCAGTATCATCGGGAATCTTTTGGAAAATGCGATCGCGGCCTGCGCTGCCGTGCCGGAGGATGACCGGTATATTGATCTGTCGATCAATACGACGGAGGATGACGGATATTTATGTATCGTGATGACGAATCCCTATGCGGGGACCCTTCGCAAGGTGGGAGATCACTATGTCTCGACCAAGAGAAACGGAAGCGGGATCGGCTTGTCGTCGGCCGCGTCTATCGTGTCGCAGTACGGCGGTGTGGCGAGGTTTACGGATGAAAACGGCGAGTTCTGCTCGGACGTCATGATCGGGATATCGTGAGCATTTGTATTTCATCACAGGTTGCTGTATTTCGTCACAGGTGTATTGATTTTTTTCGGGCGAAGGTATAGGATAAGAGTGTACCGATTGATTCGCCCTTTGAAAGAGGAGAGGTAGGGAGTAGAACGGTAAGAAATAAACGGCTGGCATGAGTCATCATGCCAGCCGTTGTGTTGTACGAACAAATATGGGATTTCACGAGGAGGCCAGTCGTTGTCTCACGATCTCGTATCCGAGAATGCCGGCCGCGACGGAGGCATTCAGCGAATCGATCTGTCCTTTCATGGGGATGCTGGCGATCAGATCGCAGTTTTCCTTCACCAGACGGCTGACGCCGTTTCCTTCACTTCCGACGACCACACCGATGGGCCCCTTTAGATTCAGGTCATACATGGTGGTTCCGTCCATATCCGCACAGACGAACCAGACGCCTTTGTCTTTGAGTTCGCGGATAGTGTCTGACAAATTGGTAACTCGTGCGACAGGTATATAATTCACCGCGCCGGCACTGGCTGCGACGGCTGTCGCGGTGAGCCCGGCGGCCCTTCGCTTCGGGATGATCACGCCATGGGCGCCTGCCTGATGAGCCGTCCGGATGATGGCCCCGAGGTTGTGCGGGTCCTCGATCCCGTCCAGGAGAAAGAGAAAGAGCGGCTCTCCGGATTTTTCCGAGTTGTCAAACATGTCTGACAACTCTGCATAATGGAAAGCGGACAGCTTAGCGATCACGCCCTGATGGTGATCGGTCTCCGCCATATGATCCAGGCGCTCCCTGTCAACAAAGTCCACGAGGATATGATGTTTTTTGGCCTCGCGGAGGATGGTCTGGATCTGGCTGTCACGACTCTCCTTCAATACAAATAAGCGCTCGACGGTCTGGTCGGCGCGGATGGCTTCCAGAACGCTGTGTTTGCCCTCGAGCTGAAGGCTCTCGACATCCCGGGTATCGGGTTTGGAATAGTTATTTGACATGGGATACTCCTTTTAGGTATCGATTTCCAGTTGGATCAGTGCCTGCTTCAGCATATCGACTGCGCGCTCGGTGCGACCTGTCAGATACCAGTAACCGAAGACGGCCTCCAGTCCGGTGGCGATCCGGTAGTCACGGATGTCCGAGTGTTTGGAGACAGAAGCGGTTTTGGCGTTTCGCCCGCGATGGTAAACCGCGTTCTCACTTTTGCTCAGATGCGGTACGATGACCTCGGCGACTCGCGCCTGTGTCGTGGCGTTGACCAACTTTTGCGCTGTTTTATTCATCTTTTTTACGGATCGGTCGTGCTCGTCCATCAGGATAGTGCGTACGATCAGCTCGTAGACGGCATCTCCGAGATAGGCGAGTTTCAAAGGCCCGATCTGATCCGGATCCTTTCCCGTAAGATCAAAATGTTTTTCGATAGATTTTAACATAAATATCTCCTTCGGCAGCCGGCATCAGCGGCTCTCGAGTGGTGCCTGACATCAGTGGCTGGCATGTGTGCCTGCCTTTCTGCTCATCATGTATTCTCTGGCTCGTCACACTCCTCCTTGGTGTGGATCTGCTGGTTGAAGTTCTTGGCGCAGTTGAGGCAGTCTCCGTCGCAGGAGGGAGCGTCGCCGCCCTCGTTGCTGTGAGGTCCCCGGTGCATCATATAGGTCCACAAAAAAATACATCCACACAGGATGGCAAATATCACAATCCATGCGATTACAGTTCCCATACATACCTCCGTTACCGCGGCGGTGCTGACACACCGGCCGTGCTGTGTGCGGCAGGCAGTTCTTCACCGCCACCGCGCGCCGGCGTCCCGGCGGCGCTGCATGCTACGTAGTTTCACTATATCACAGTTTGTCCGCCGCTGCAACCCTGCATGCGAAAATGGCTCCGATGTGCTTGATTTTGCGGATGAACTGTGATATAGTAATACCCGTAATTGCGGCTGTGGTGGAATTGGCAGACACGCAAGATTTAGGTTCTTGTGGGGCAACCCGTGCAGGTTCAAGTCCTGTTAGCCGCACTCGGAGGTGAACACTATGATGAAGAAACTATTAGCAATGGCCCTGGCCGCAACTCTTTCCTTCAGCCTGCTCACAGGCTGTGGATCGGACGCCCCTGACGGAGGCGATACCACACAGGTCGAGGAGCCGACCGCAGACGCGCCGGCAGATGCCGATGCCCCGGCTGACGCACAGGCGGAGCCCACGGAGGATGGCGAAGAAGCGACATCGGCCGACGATCCGATCGCAGGTCTGGATCCGGAGAATCCCGGACAGTGGGAGGAGATAAAGAAGCAGGCAAAGAAAGACGGATTTATGCTTTCCGAGATCACGATGCTGACCGGAGAGTTCGTCGATCTGAAGTATCAGTTCAGAAAACAAGTGGAGGACACCCAGTGGACCTCATCGGATAAATCCGTGGTCAGGCTCAGCACGCACCATGACACGAGGATTAAGGCAAAGAAGCCCGGCACGGCGATCATCGAGGGAAAGAACGATGCCGGCTTCCACACCTACTGTAAGGTAACCGTCGAGGAGAAGCCGGAGAGCATCATCTATCTCACCTTTGATGACGGTCCGAGTCGGTACTCGACGCCGAAGGTGCTCGACATCCTCAAGAAAAACGACGTCCACGCGACATTTTTTGAGTTGAAGCCGGCCAAGGATGACTATGATCTGACGCAGCGCGTGATCGATGAGGGACATGCCCTGGCGATCCACGGATATCAGCACAAGTACGACCGGATCTACCGCAGCGATGAGACCTATCACAAAAACCTGACCAAACTGCAGAAACTATTCTATAAGAAATTTGGTGTTTGGTGTACACAGACCCGTTTCCCGGGTGGCAGCTCCAACACGGTCAGCCGCCATTACAGTCAGGGGATCATGACAAGACTCTCGAAGAAGGTTCACGAGTGGGGATTTTTATATCAGGACTGGAACGTATCCTCCGGAGATGCCGGCGGTGCGAACACGGCCGATCAGGTCTATAAGATGGTGACCTCGGGGATCCAGAAGGGACGGAGCAACGTTATCCTGATGCATGATTTCTCCGGCAATGATAAGACGATCAATGCCCTCCAGCGGATCATCGATTGGGGAAAATCAAAGGGGTTTGTTTTCCGTGCGATGACGGCAGCGACCGGCGAGGTTCATCACGGGATAAATAACTGATTTTTCTTGACATAGCTCGTGTAATCGGGTAAAATATAGGTACATTCTTTACATATAAATAGGAGGAAAAAACAATGGCTTGTTTTTTGGTTTCTGCTGCCGAGGCGGTTGTCGTAACAGCAGTGAAAACAATTGAAAAAAAGCACGAAGAAAAGGTAATCGAGAGCGGGGGTGAGGTCGTAGAGAAGACCAAAATCCCGTTTAGCCGTAAGCTCTCCTGGTTGATCTACATGCTGGTTGGCGGAGCCATCCTGCTTGCTTTCGAGCATGTGTGGCACGGTGAGGTTACTCCGTGGTTCCCGTTCCTGACGGCAATGAGTGATGCGGAGGAAACGTCGCAGATGTTGCACGAGATGGCAACCGTCGGCGTGTCGATGGCGGCGTTGATCACGGTAGTGTGGGCCGGTATGTGTGTAGTGGCCGACCGTATCGTGAAGCGTTCCGACGAGAAGAAAACATCTGAGAACGAGGCTTAAGGAGGAGACGGATTATGACATTATTGATAACGGTATTTGCGGCTGTCAT
>JAZASH010000036.1:0-21728 GCA_036343395.1 Eubacterium sp.
AGTTGGATGCTCTTCATCAAAAATGTCATGTTGCGGGCGAGTGCGCGCATGATCTGCAGACCCTCGAGGTCCTCCGCTGCCTGTCCCTTGTCCCTACCGTGCACGCAGTTCCAATACTGGCTGGATGCGACCGGCATGCCGCTGATGCCGAAATACTTGTTCAGCCCGTCAAACGTCGCCGTGCAGCCGCCGCGACGCGCCACGGCTATGCTCGCTCCCACCTTCATCGTCTTATCAAAGGTCGTGCTGTAGAAAAGTCGGTCGAGGCATGAAATCAGGGTCCCGTTGGCCGAGGCATAGTAGACCGGCGATGCCAGGACGAGCCCGTCCGCCTCCTCAAACTTCGGCGCCAGCTCATTCACGACATCGTCAAACACGCACTTGCCTTTTTCCCGACAGGCCCCGCAGGCGAGGCATCCCCGGACATCCTGGTTTCCGATCCGGACCACATCCGTCTCGACGCCCTCTTCCTTAAAAATCTTCACCATTTCGTCCACGGCGATGGAGGTGTTTCCACCCACCCGCGGACTTCCGTTGATAATCAATACCTTCATTTCATTACCTCCCCGTAATCCTTTATTTTTTCTTTTTCCTTTTACACCTAGATGTATAAATGATTCCCTGACCGGATTCTCAACTGCTCGATAGTCCTGTCAACGGAAGTACGTTTTTCTCGATAAACTCCACTCGATCGAAGATCCTCGGCTTAAAGGTGCCCGTCATCCCCACGGCGATATCTGCCTCTCGGTTCACATAGATGATATTTCCGCAATCCCCGATCGCGGCGTATACCTCTCTGTCCCCATAGGGCTTGTACCATAAAAACCCGTACTCCATAGAGCCAAACCGCTCACCGAGCTTCTGATAGGGTGTGATCATCTGCGTGATCCAGCTTTCTGAGATAATCCGCTTGCCGGCATATTCACCGCCACTGCGGACCATATCACCAATCGCGGCAAGATCTCTGCCGGAAGCACAAAGCCCCCAGCCGGCCGTAACCGTATCCTGCGGATCGGAATACCACTCATTTTTCCGCGGCCCCTTATTCATAAAGAAATTGAACTGATCTTCTTTATTGCTGTCACCATGCAACGCATGCTCCGGAATCCCCAGCGGGATAAACAAGTCCCTGTTCGCGAGGTCGATGCATTTTTCTCCGGTAGCTCTTTCAATGATTCCCGCAAGTATCTGTATCCCGAGCGTCGAATATCGGAACTCGCCCGTTATTCCCTTCCGGCCGCCAAGGATATCCAACGCTGCCTTGGTCCAGTCATCGGAGGTGCACACCTTTGTCCAGGGTTCGGACTTCCCCTTATACGGGGCCGTCATCGTCAGCAGATGCCTTATGGTGACGTCGTAAATGGTCTTTTCCCCTCTTTTGACCTGATAGTCCGGGAAAAATGTAAGGACCTTTTCGTCAAGACTCTTGATCGCGCCCTTATCCACCGCGATGCCGGTCAGTAGCGCCATAACACCTTTTGTTACGGAGTTGACGTTGACCGGATCCTCCGGCTTGAAACCACGCCAGCAGTCCTCATATACCGTTTCACTGTCCCGTATAGCACAAATCTGGCAAATATTACTCTCATTTCCCGTGCTTTCCGCTACGTATCCGTGAAGCTCTTCTTTATTCATCTTCAACCACCTCATCACATCAAACTCCGGAAATAGTCATCAATCTCCTTGACCCATCGATCCGGCGGCATTGATTTCAGCAGGTACTTCTCGGGCTTGAGCTCCAGCACCTTCATCACGCTCTCTCGGTCATCCTTTGCTGTCAGCATGATGACCGGTGTGTCCTTGGTCGCGGGCTCGGAGCGGATCATTTCGAGAACCTGGGCACCCGATACTACCGGCATCTCGTAGTCCAACAGGATGAGGTCGACCTTATTTTTCACAAGAAGCGTGATCGCATTCATCCCCGAATTCGACATATACACCTTGTATTTTTCAGACAGGAGATTATTGATCATACGAACCATCGTCGGGTCGTCATCCACGATCAGGATCGACCGCTGTACACTTCCCGCCTCCCCGATCTGCGCGATATGATTGAGTTCCTTGATAAGGTCTGTGTTATTGACCGGCCGCTCGAACGCCTTTTTGATCAGGGACTCAGGAACAACCTTCTCTACCTCCTTGAGGTCCTCCGGATTTCCGATCAGATAGAAAAATGCGCCTCTGCCACCGACGGTATCTTTACAATAGGTCAGCACCTTGTGGAGCTCCTCGTCCAGCTCCTCGACATAAAGGATCCAGATATCCGGTGTTTCTTTCAGCTTGTAGATTGCATCTACGTCCGGCTTGACGCAAAACACCTCATAGTCAGCCTTCTCAAGCGCCGTCACGGTGGCACGCACCATGAAGCCTTTCTCGTTTCCGATCATCATTATCTTTTTTTCCATAGTATCTGCCTTTCTTTTGTGCTAACCCAACAATTCCATCAATCCGTCGTGATCCAGCTGCATCACCATATCGCGAACCCTCTCATAGGTCTGCTTCTCCGCTTCGGGGATCCGATATCCATTCAGCATCTCCAAAATCGCATCCGCACTGCTGAAATCAAAGGCATCCACATATTCACGAATGCCGTTGTATGCCTCCTTCAGTCCGTCCACATCAATCTCCGGACGGTCATCCTCCGCCGCATCCGGCTCTGCTGTCAATATAAAAAGCTTTTCTGCGAGTGTCCGATAGTCCGCCAATAGTTTCGGCGTGAGGTTTAATATTTCTGCCGTATTTTCTTCATCTCCGAACGCTTCCAGCACCGCTGCCTGCTCGGAGATAGCCCCGGCTCCGATCAACCGCGCCGAGCTCTTCAACGCATGAACCTTCACTGTGTAGTTCCTCAAGTCCATCGCATCCAGATAGCGCTGAATTTCATCCGGACCGGTTTTCGCAGCCGAGGTAAAATCAAGCACAGCTTCCTTCAGTATTTTTTCCTTCAGACAGTTAGAAACAGCCGCCTTATAATCGATCTCCTCGATCTCGGCAAACTTCCGGAGAAACTCATCCTCCGGAGTGAGATCTGCCTCCTGCCCGGCTGCTGCTGCAGCATCCAGACTGCCGACATCACCGGACATAATCATCTCCATAGCAAGGAAGCCTTCCTCACCCGGCCGTATCATCTTCTCCTGCGGAAGGAGCGATGACATCGTGCTCTCGAGCTTTTTGCTGTCAATTGGCTTGGTCAGATAGTCATCAAATCCGGCACGGATAAACCGCTCTCTCGCACCGGAAATCGCATTGGCGGTGAGCGCCACCACCGGCGTCCCCTGAATCCCCGGAAGAGGAAGCTCCTTCATTGCTGCCAACGTCTCGATTCCGTCCAGTCCCGGCATTCGCTGATCAAGGAAGATCAGATCGTAGTGATGCTTTTTCACAAGATCGATCGCCTCATGTCCGCTCATTGCCGTTGAAATCCGTACCCGCGTCAGCTCAAGAAGTCCCTGAATTACCGTCAGATTCATCTTGGTATCATCGACCACCAGGACCTCTGCCTCCGGCGCCTGGAAGGTCGTTTCATAATTCTTCGCACTCTCGATTGAGCGCTGATACATCTCTGCAAAATCCCCCATCGGCTCCCACGAGACAACCTCCTGGCGAATCGAAAAGGCAAAGGTCGAACCCTGTCCGTAGACACTCTCCACCTCGAGCTCCGATCCCATCATATCGAGAAGATTCTTCACGATACTCATACCGAGACCCGCGCCCTCGATCGTACGGTTCCGATTCTCCTCGATCCGCTCGAACGGTGTAAACAGCCGCTTCATATCGTCTTCCTTCATTCCGATGCCGGTATCTGCTACACTGACACACAGGAGAATATGTTTTTCATCCTCTTTTTCAAAGCCGACACGCATCGTCACCGATCCGCTCTCTGTATACTTCACAGCGTTATTCAGAATGTTGATGATACACTGCTTCACACGGATTTCATCCCCGATCAGAAGATGCGGAATCCTCTCATCAACATCGACCTTGAAATCGAGATTTTTTTCATCTGCCTTGATCGTGATCATATTCACGAGGTCATTTAACGTCGAACTCATCTCATACTCGACCGGCAGGATCTCGAGCTTGCCGGCCTCAATGCGCGAGAAATCGAGGAGGTCGTTGATCAGGCTCACGAGCGTGCGTCCGGAGTTTTTGATATCCGTTGCGTACTTTCGGATTCTCGGATCCTTCGACTCGCGCAGGATCATCTCGTCCATACCGAGCACCGCATTGATCGGCGTTCGGATCTCATGCGAAACATTTGACAGGAAGTTGGACTTTGCCTCGCTCGCCCTCTGCGCGACTCGCAAATCCTCCTTCAGCTGCTGTTCCTCCTGCAGACGCTGAATATAATCGATGACCTCATTTACCGTATGCGTCAGGCTCTGATGGAGCTGCTTGATCTCATCCTCCGAAGTCACCGACTGCTCATTGATCTTGGCAGCCGCCGCCTCGCGCCGGTCGATGGAGTCATTCGCAAACTCTCCCATCGCAATCGCCATATCCGCGATCGGACGCACCGTATGTCTCTCCATGACAAAATGGATCAGTGTCACGATCGGCATCACGATATCCAGCAAAAAAAGGATCAGCTTCAGGTCAAAGGCGATACTCTCTTCATTCAGAACAAAGCTCGCCCCTTCCTCATTATCGGTTAATGCGCCCAGTCTCGTACGGCTCATATACCAGTTCGTCCGCTCCTGCACACGCAAACCCGCATCTCTCGGCCGCTCCTTTCGCTCGGATGATGGCGTCCCCATAGCCGCACCGGCGGCACTACCCGTCACGTCCGGTTTTCTCGCCGGTTTATAGAGCCCGGCCCCCATACCTGAGACCGCGCCGGTGTTCACCGTCCCGTGTACCTCGACAACCTCTCCGAGTTCGGGGATCAATGAATTCGTAACGATGGCAGCGAATATACCCAGAACCATCGCCTCCCCCATGAGGATGCTCGCGAGCGTCTTTCCCATTGGCTTTTTCGGAATGCTTTTTTTGTATTCCTCAAAGAGCGCATTTTTCTCATGATTCCTAAAACACCCAACCGGAAACCTGCGTGTGATACGCTCCGGCAGGTAGTTGAATTCGAAAAAAAGAACCAGATATCCGATCATCACCTGAATCACGATATCAAGCATCCCGATATAGTCCACATCATTGAAGCCCTCGATAAAGCTTCCCTTGGCGATCAGATGGTTGACCAGGAAAAATACGCTGTTCAGGAGAAATCCGGACGCGACACCGCTGACCAGTGTCCTTCCGATGCTCCTCATAAATCCGTGCGAGGCGCAGAAGCTGACAACATAGATCAACACCAGATGAAAGGTCAATAAAAATGCGTCGCCCGGCGACAGAATAATCGTCGGAATAAGGATCAGCGTATACGTGAGCATCGCACAACGAAGGCCGTATAATCCGGCAATAAAGATCAACGGAAAGGTATAGCAAAGCGCCATTAATATCGATGCCAGGAAGTTGTTGTCCACCCAACTCACACCGAAGTTCAGATATAGAAATAAAAGCGTCGCCGACATAACGATACAGCATGCCTGAATGGCATTTGACTTGCGATCTTTTTTCAGTAATTCTATCATACGCATTCTCCGTATTTATCTATTAGTTGAATGGCTTCTTCCTTAATCCAAAGCCCTGTGAGATGTTATACTCTCACAGGGCTTTTAAAACTGGTCTTTGCGGGAATTTTGATCACACAAGGGACGCCCCCTTAGTCTTCCAGATCGAACGCATCTACGATTTCGTGCATATGATCCACTTCGGCGTATAAGCCATTTGTCATATCGGCACATTCCATGGAAACCGTTTCCGTTTCCTGTACAAATTCTCCCATGGAGACGATCGTTGATACCAATCCGTCAGCGATTTCACTTTCCGACTTGATAGAATCAGCGATCTGTTTGATGTTTTTATTTACATCCTCGGTTCGTAAGATAATGTTGTCCATCTCGTTAGCAGCATCTTTCACTAACTTACTACCGGCATTTACGGCTTCTAACGTTTCACTTATGAGTCTGCTGGAGTTAATAGCAGCTTCTGAGGTCTGACTAGCTAAATCCCTTACACTGGCGGCGACTACAGCAAAGCCCCTTCCGGCTTCTCCGGCTCGAGACGCCTCGATGCTTGCATTTAACGACAAGATGTTCGTCTGTGCAGCGATATCATTGATCATATCGATGATATTGGCGATATCATTTGATTTTTCGTTAATCTTTTCCATCGCATCGGTCAGGGCATCAATCTGAACCTTTGTGGCATCGACGGCCTTTGTCGTGGTATCCGATAAGCGCATGGAACTGCTTGTCTGTTCCAGATTTTCATCAAAGCAAACCTTGATTTCCTCAATAGCTGCTGTTGCTTCGCTTAATCGTTCGTTTACACCTACTACGTTTTTCGATAGATTCGTAGCACTCATCTTCACATCCCCGGTCTGTGTACGGATCGATTCGGCAGAGTCAAGGATCACGCGCATGGATTTGTTAAGTGAAACGATGATAGCGTTGATAGAATCTTTTAGTTGAACGAAGTCTCCCACATATTCGGTATCGATGCTATCAGTAAGGACACCCTTGGAAATGCTTTCAAGCTTATCTGCAATATCTGCGATATAACCCTGGACGACCTTGTTGGATTCCTCGATTGCCGTACATACCGTTCCGATCTCATCAGGATTCGTGTATTCGGCGGTATAGCTTAACTCGCCCATTGACATATCCTTTGCCATGACCTTGAGTTCATCAAGCGGGTTAAGAAGAGGATATAAGTATTTCTTCGTAAGGTACTTACAAAGAATGAGGATGACAGCCAAAAGGATCAAACACAAAACAACGAACAGCAAAGCACCACCGTAGTAATGAAGCCCGGTATCAACCACAACGATACTGAGCTGGGCTTCCGGCACCTTCTTCCCTGTATAAACGCGAAAGATCCCCGCATAGTCAGAACCGAGGCTGCTGGTAAGTTCCGTATTCGATACAACTTCTTCAGGAACATCGGCATCTACGTAGTTGGTAAGGATCTCATTTCCCTGCGAATCGACTTTTGGCAGTATCTCTGTGTTCTTATGAGAGAGAACGGTGCCGTTTCTGTCAATGAGGATAACGTATTTTGTGGAATCCTCGGGGAACGTCTGGCTGGCGATCGCCTGGATATCATCCGTAAAGATATCTGTTGCAAATACCCCGACAGGCTTACCGTCTTTCTTTATAGCGATAGAAATCGTGATAACGACCCGTCCGGTCTCGGCATCAACGTAAGCCTCGGATACATACATCTCATCGCTGTTGATGGATTCTTTATACCAATCTCTGCTTGTCGGATCATATTCTCCGGGAGCGGGCTCCCAACCGCCACCAAAGTAGCAGGTCTTATCTTCCATACCGACATAGTAGTCAAAGATGCCCAATGATTCGTTCCTTTTAAGGACTTCTGCTAAGTATTCCTGTAATTTTAAGTCATCCCTGCCGGTAAGATCATATTTTTCGATGGTATCTCGTATGGTTCGTATCTCTGACATACGAGAAGAGTACCATTTTGTGATGTTTTCCTCTACGGCATTTGTCTGGGAGTCCTGCAAGCTGTTGGTTAAATTAATCTGAAATACCGTAGCGACGCCCCCTAATACCAAAATGACGCTGATGACCGCCACTGCCATAGTTGTCAGAGCAAACTTCATCAGTCTTTGCTTGATTGTTTTCCCTTTGGATTTTTGTGACATTTCCTCTTTCTCCTTTTCACCTATAAGCATTCTGACACGCCTGATTGTTGACAACCTCTATAATTGTAAATATACAGCGTTTATTGATATATGTCAAGTGATACCATCGTGAGAATCTGCTCTGTTTCAAATTTTTTTTGCAACACTTTGCCACCCTCCGGCATCTTATATACGAAAGCGCAAAAAAGCTGAGCCGATCTGCACAGCTCACCTACGGCGCGAAATCCTATAAAAATGAAACGGAGGAAAGAAAGATGATGAAAAAAATGACAAAAGCAGGGGCTGTGGCCCTCACACTCGCACTGACGATGGCAACACTCGGAGGGGTAGCTCCTACGAAACCCGTGGCGACGGCCAAAGCGGTTTCTGTGGCAGAAACGACAAAGGGTTCTAAACCATGGATGATCGACGGTGAATGGGTCATCGCGGAAGACACCATGGTAAACGAGAATATCCAAAAGATGATAACGGAGCCATTCATGCATATGGTTGGATCATCCCGTCGGGCGATCATGTATCTGGGAAGCCAGGTAACCTCTTCCGGAACCAACCACTGCGTACTGGTAAGCTCCAACCCCGTCGTACCGAACCCTGTGTTCAGCTATTCACTGTATTACATCCATGAGAATCCGACCGGAGAATACAAGATTTACAACACAAAAATCCTGGACAAATCAGACTATGCCGACTATTCCATTATAAAATACGTAAAGCTGAATAAAACCAGTATCAAGATGAAAAAAGGCAAAAAGGTCACGCTCAAGGCGGACTATTTCCCAAAATCAGACGAACCGGCCACCCTCGAGTGGACAACATCTGACAAGAAGATCGCCACCGTCAAAAACGGCGTGATCAAGGCTAAGAAAAAAGGAACCTGCTATATCTACTGCAAGATCAAAGGTGTTCCCGAATCAAATACGTTCTGTGTTGTCAACGTAAAACGCAACGCTTAAACCAATCCCTCATAAAAATAGCCAGGCGGCCATCTGCTGCCTGGCTTTTATACGCATCGCTATTCTCCAAGCCATCCTTCCAGCAGGCTGATGATCTCCGCTTTTTTATCCTCTGGCATGTTGGTTATGGTCGAATCATGCGGACAATTCGGATTTACATACCTTTTGATATTCTCATTGCCTGCTGTTGCTTCCTCAGGTACTGACTGCGAAATCCACGGGTCGGACGCGCCAAAGATCATCAGATGCTTTGCCTTCGTCGTTTTCATATCCTCAAGAAGCTCTTTGCGGAATGTGCCATCGTATACAAATTGTTTTCTTTGCTCAGGCGTAAATATTATATCCCAGACAAAACTCTTCTCCTGCTCAGGTGTCACAGACAGAGTATCTTTAACTCCGGCTTCCTTCATCGCTTTTCGTAAATATGAAAAATCATAATGATACTGACCATAGTACATAGCCGTATTTACATAATATGGCCACGCTGCAAATGTGATTGACCAATCCTGTGGGCTCTGAACATTCAATAACTTCGTAATCTCTGCCTCAAGCTTTGCAAGTTTTTCCTCTTCTGTACTCTCCGGCATTGAAAGAATATCTGACAAGCTCTCTATCTCCTGTTGCTTTGAAGCATACAGCCACATCTGTGCAGCAAACTCAAGAACATTCACATCATATACCTTACCGTAATCCGTCAATCCGTTTTGGAAAACGATTCTACTATTGTTGATAAAGACGGAATACGCTTTTTCGAGAATTGTTTCCTTGTTTTTCAGCAAATCAACCTGAAAAGCGGTAATGATATCACGGTATTTTTTTGCTTGTTCCTTGCCATATGTCACATCACCGATTTCCTCGTATACAAATCGGTACATGCTGTCTCCGTCAAGTCCGTCGGAACAGGGTGCCACATACGGAATATAAGCCATCATATCGTCCGGAAAGTATTTTGCGTAGACATTTGTCATCAATCCGCCTCGGCTTGTTCCAACGGATACCCAGCGTTCACCAAACACCGACGCAAGTGTCGTAAATATCTTGTGATAGTCATTTGCTGCGTTCTCCGGTGTGTGATACTCCCAATACTTCGTATCGGAGTTACTCATATCTGCAGGTCTTGACCCTCCGAAGAAACGATGCTCAATGTTGAAATAATTTCCGCTCTTAGTTATCAGATGTGTCATCTCCGGTTGATCATTTACACCGAGAGCTTCTTTTCCCAAAAATATATCATTTAGTGCATATCCGTTTGTCTCCAGCACATTTATCTCAGCCGAATCAGAGAGACCCACTTCCACCCTCTGAGGAAATGTGCCTTTTGACGGATCTTTCCAGTCCAGAGGCTGATCAAAAGTCACAATGTATTTTTGCTGGAAGAAGTTGTGCCCTTCAATGATCGGTACTGTTTCAACCTTCGATACTCCGTCGAGTGCCTCCAAGGTTTCCTTCATTGTTTTTTCTTTTGCTTTTACTTTTACCTTGCAGGTATACTTCTTGCCAAAAAGCTTTGCGATGATCTTGGCATTTCCCGGGGCAATACCTTTTACTGTGGTTTTTGCCGACTTCTTTGTGGGAGATACTTTGGCAATCTTTTTGTTTGAGGTTGTCCACTTGATCTTCGAAACATTTTTCTTTTTGACGTTCTTAAGCTTGATCGTAGCTTTGGCTCCAACCGAAATTGTAAGCTCGGTTTTTGACAGCTTGATCATTGACTTTGCGCTGATATCCGGGGCACTTGCTTGGCCCGCACCGACAAGCAACACTCCCGTAAGTGCTGCTGCAATGACTCTTTTTTCATACTTCATCGTGAATATAACCTCCTTGATAGTAATCAATCGTTATACCCTACCGGATACTTCTTGATGTTCCATACGTATTTTTTCTTTCCATACTGAGCTTTTTTCAGCTTTACAGTAACCTTGATATGTGCCTTACCCTTTTTCAGCCCCTTCGCATAAAAATACGCTCCGTATTTATCATACCTCTTTTTCTTTTTGATCTTCACGATATCCGGAGAATAGTTTTTTACAGAAAGCGAAATAATCTTATTTCCATCCATAATCGAACCGACATTCTCTTCCCTTGTCTCTCCGACATTCGGTCCGATAATCGGGAAGTCGGGATCACATGAGATGGACAGTGGCCATCCGTCCTCAGCATTAGCCTTTGCAGACTTGACTGTAGCAGTGACAGAAAACATCATAGTAAGCACAAGTGAAAACACTGTAAATGTAGCCAGCACTCTTCTTTTCATTTTTTCCCTCCTTATAAACCTATTTTATCTGTATTGTCACCGTAACCGTTTTGCTTTCAGGCATATAACTTCCGATACCTGATGCGGTTACCTTAACTCTGATCTTGTAAATACCCTTTGCTGTTTTCTTTTTGATTTTGATCTTTCCGCTTTTCTTGTCAAGCGAGAGAACCTTCTTCGCTTTTTTACTGCCGGAAGCAATGGTATATTTAACTATCCCCTTTGCTTTTTTTACTTTGATCGGAGCGACGGTTTTTGCTTTCTTTTTCAGGGCACTCGCTTTTATCTTGACAGCTTTTGCGGAAACCGTTATCGGGTTTACTTCTTTTTCAATATTGTAATGCTGGTTAATGGTTGAAACAAGTTTACTCGGGTCGTACATGGGTGCATCCACGGTCCCATCCTCGGCCACGGTCATCATCTCATAATCCGGTTTTGCTCCCGGATCACAGCTCTTATAATCCGAAGTGGTCATAATACTTGTGGTTGAGAGCTGGTAGAAATTATTATCCGCCGGATTAGTCAACCTCGATACATTACACCCACCGCCACCGGAGGTTTCGCCGATCACCGGGATACCGACTTCCTTCGCCAGACACGGAGTCGTATTACCACAGGAGAAGGAGTGACTTGTTATCATGATCGCGTAATTGAAATCATATTTTACTTCATCATCCTTTTCATCAATCACACCATCGAGGTTTTTATCCGCCGAATAAATATCCTTTCTCTTGTATCCGTTGTTCGCATCAATATGATAATAATTAAACTTTCCTCCATACATCATGGCAAGAATATACGCCATAACCTGATCACTTCCCCCACCATTAGTCGTGAGGTCAAGAACAAAATTATCACATTTATTCTTTTTCGCAAGCTCGAGCGCCTCGTTAAACGGCTTTTCTCCTGATTTCATATGTATCACATCATTTGTAAAGCCGTCAAATCGAAAGATTGCTGTGTTTGCAACTATATAAAGATATGCCACCTCACCTGCGGTTTTTTCAGTCCATGTTTTTACCGGCTTTCCGAATCCCTTAGCACGGAGAGGATCAAGCTTCATATTGAGGGCCATTTTTATACTATTCAGTTTACCAACAGTAGTATAGGCCGCTTCCGCTGCCGCATCATCTCCAAACAGTCTTTTATACTCTTTGGCAAGCTCGGTCTGATCCATATTGTCATCGGCTGATAATTCCATAAAATAGTTGTTACTGAAAAATGCGTGTCCGCCATCAAACAAAAGACAATCAAGCATGAAGAGTCCAAGTACATACTCAGCTTTGTTGGTAGATGAAAGATACTTTTTCATCAATGAAACATCTATGTCCTTATAAACACCGCCCTCGGTCAAAGTCTTGTCAAAACCGCTCTTTACCAGTTTCTCAACAAACTCCTGCGATTCGGCTCTGCCCGGTCTTCCATAAAGATTCTCAAGCATAAAGCCGAGTTCTCTGTACGCATAATCAGCCACATCCGGCTCTCTGTTTATTACATTAAATTGCTCGTTTTCTTTCTTCTGAACTAACTCCGAAGCCTCCGAATCGGTAGCAATTCGTACCAAATAAATAATCCCGTCAATATATTCCGAATACGTAAGACTTAAGGTGAACACATCCGATATTGTGGACAGAGGCATGTACACATGTCCGTCCTCAGCGTACAAGTCTATTCCGTACTTTGAGAGATTATAATTCGTAGCCGGTTCTTCCATAACCTTCTCCGGCGTAGCACTGACAAAATCCACACCGGTTCCGTCGAACTTCCCGACAATGAAACTGTAAAACTTATCAAATGTCATTGTATCTGCAGCCGTATCAAGCTTCAACTCACTTCCTGTCGCACCGGTATTCTTATTTTTACCTACAACCGTATATTTATCTCCGGTTCCGGTCAATGTATAATCAGCATCCTCTACATATACGAGGTCAAGATACTGCTCTACATCAACAAAAGGAATGTTCGGCATATCTGAGCGAAACATACAAGTCAGCTCTGTTTTTTTACTATCATCCTCGTCATAGGTAGTTACCTGTTTTTTAGAAAAAGTTTTTGCAGTTTCTGCTTTTGCGATACCGGGGATAAAACAAATTGCCCCGATAAACAGTCCTGCAACCAGCAAGCTTTTTTTCATAATTTGATTCCTCCTTTCAGGAAATTGCCGATGTTCCTTTATGTGCATATTATACTAAAATGCCCTTGCAAATGCAAGGGCTTTTATCGTAAAGACCGCGATTTGAACGTCTCGCAAAAAACCTCGATAGAAAGGAGCTTCAGAGGCTCTTGAAATGCCGAGGGTCCCAAGTAGGTACCCAAATTCTTCTAGTCAAATACTCCATCCTTGTCCTGTAGGCCATGGTACATATGCTCTACAAACACCTTTTCTCCCTCTATTCGATATATCAGATAATAATTATGCCGCTTAAGCAGGATCTTCTTATATCCAAGAGTGGCAAGCCTCGGATTATTTACCGGGCCGTACGCACCGGCAGATCCCTCCAAATCATCAATGACCTCTTCGTAATCATCAATCAAAGCAGTTGCAGCCTGATCGTTCATCTTTTCCACAAGAAGATAATACACAAAAGCATCTAAATCTTCTTGAACATCATCCGTGGCTATAACTTCCCACCGATGAGCCGGATCAAACTCCTCATCCTCATAGTCCATATTTTGCCCTCACATTAGATGCAACCTGCTTTGCGGGCATCACTTTTCCCTCATCCACATGCTGTCTTGATAAGGCAAGCTGTTCGTATATCTCATCCTCTGAAAGTGGTCTGAAAGGATCTGTCTCCACAGATTCACCCTTTCCGCTCGCTATCATAAACAATCTGCTTATATATTCCTTTACCTTCAGCAAATCCGCCTCCGGCAACTTTTGGAGCATCGATACAGTAGCATCATATGTTCCCATAAGTATCACCTACCCTTCCCTGATGAATCTTTTTACACCCTCATTATACGCCAAAAGCCTCGCATTTGCAAGACAATTCTTCTATTTAATCATCCCGTTGATGAATTGGGCGCGTTTTTGTTGATGGGTTTGGCTTCATATCCCTAAGCTTATGATTTCCTGCTCCAGCTTGACATTATTCTCAAGCATATAGGAAACGATGTCGCAGTATTTGGGATCCTCCAGTAACCCCTGAAGCCGTGTCCGGTCATTCTCCGTCAGCGGATGCAGGCACCCTGAATAAGCCGGATTCTGAAGTTCGGCTATCCCCATCCGATACAATCCGAATTCGATCCCGGTCTTTTCACTAAGCGTCCGGTGTATAAAAAACCCCCCCGCGTCAATATCGCCAAAGTGGATAAACTTCACATCCTTCGCCTGATCTGCCACCATTTTTAAAAATGCAATCACACCCTCACCGGCAAATCCTCCCAGATACACATACGATGTTCCGTCTTCCGGCATCCGTTCAAAAGATGTTTTATTCTCAATGGTTATCACGTCGGTTCCCGAAGAAACACTTATCGCCTCACGAAGTCCCTGCGTTGTCAGACTGATTCCTCCCGGGATTTTTCCCACATCGATACTGCTGCTTTCCCATGCGATATGCCAATTTCCCTTAATCCGGATTTCCTGCTCCCCCATGTGGACATGATATTTTTCCAGAAGGACTACGGCGCGCTCCCGATCGACCCCTGAAACATATGTCCACGACAAATTCTCATCACTCTCAATCGCATCCTCCGTATCTTCTATCCCATCAGCCACGCCCTCCGACGATTCGCCAATCACCCGTATCACCTCTGTCAGTGTCTGCTCCTCAAAATACTTCGAGTCACCGTATACCAGCATCGACATCTCACGAAGATACAGATCATTCCTGTTTTGTTCCAGAAAGTCCAACGCAAGAAGCATGTCACGCACATGCGCTTTGTCATCCTTTGATTTCAACCTTGACACCTCTGCGGGTAGCTCCAGCCTCTCACGCATCCTATGGATGTACTTCAAAAGAATACTCTCCGTCCCACCACAATGCTTCTCATAGCAATCACATAGCTTAAGAATCTCCGATGCCACCGTCTCAGGCGCCAATATTCCGTATTTTTTCTGGCAATGGATACGAATCTTACCGACCGACTCTTCAACAAGAATCATGCGGCGAATATCATCACTGAAAGGAATCTTTTCGACAAGGACAAATCCCTTCTCTTTCAGATTCTCCGCCGCCGCGCCAATCGCATTCTTGATCTCAACATCCGCATTGTATTCCTCATACGCCGCATATAGTTCCGTCGGACGTAAAAATACGCGTCGGGCACCATTCTTTCGCTTGGTGTATTTTTCCATCATTCTTTCAAGAATACGCTTCTCATAATCCATTAATTGCTCTCCCCAAACCGTACCTGTCCAATCTGCATGTTTTCGTTACTGATCTTCAATACCGGAATCACGACTCCGCACTCACTTCCGATTGATTCCAGCTTGTTGGGCGGAGCACAGAATATCACCTGAAAGTCCTGCGCTTTAAAAAATGAAAGCATCAATCGGATATTGTGATCACTCATCTTCTCAAAAGGCTCATCGATAAAAATAAGCCGAGTCGCGCCGGTACGGATGTTATACAGCATCGAAAGTGCTGCCGAAAGGATCAGAGTGTATGGGATCTGCGTCCCTGCTCCAGAGTTGTATCCAACCTGCTTCGAAAGCTTTCCATCCTTCACTTCATCGTTATTGATAGTGATCTCATAGCTCATATAATTGCGATAGTCAGCATATTTTTCTATCTCCCTGGAATCATCATTTTCCACCAAACGATTGATAATATCGTGTATCTCTTCCTCACGTCGAGAGGCCTCCTTCGGGTCATAGCCGGCCACCTCCACGATGGTGCGCTGCCCGTCCGCTATGTTGTTGGTCTCATTCAAATACTCCGCAAACTCGAGAATTTTCGCGTATTCCGAAGAATCCCTCAGCATTTTCACATCAAACTGATACTGTGTCGAAAACTGCAGTTTTCTCAATTCCTTGTTAATCTCTCGAATATCATGAATCGCATCTCTGGCCGTCTCATAGATCATCAGCACAAATTCATTTTTAAAAACGCGCTCATACGTATGGGTCTGTTCTTTCAATTTCTGCTTGATTCCCTGAAGGTCATCGACCCATATCTTGTCCTTTCGCTTCTGGTAGACCGCCTCCTGAGAAATGCCTGTGGGAAGCTGTTCTTCATACGCTTTCCTCGCGTTGTATTCCGCCTGTTTTTGCAGTATCATCTCTGTTTCCTGGCGGTACAGGCGCTCCGTACGCATTCTCGTCTCATCCTTCATCACATCAGAACCGGACTTATCTCCCGCAAGAAATCCATCATATTCCTCCACCGCCTGCTTCACGGCCTGCGGATACAGATCTTTTTCCTCATCCCATGTCTCTTCCGCACGCGTCAACTTCGCGTCGATCACTTCCAGCTCCTTTTCATTATGTTCCAGTGTGAGGCCTTTTTTATCACGCTCCCTCTCGGTCTCTCTTCGCTCTGTTTTGGCCCTTGTGTAATCCTCTTCAAGCTTTGCCACTTGCTGGGACAGCGCGATAAACTCCGCATTATTCTTCTGTGCCTCGACCAATTCATCGTATCGCTTCTTCTCCTCGGCAAGGGTCATGGACAGCATCTTCTCCTCATCCGGGGCACCCCACTCAAACTCGCGAAACGCAGAAAGTATCTGCTTCAACTGTCCGATAACAAAGCGAATATCTTTCAGTTTGTCATCCAGGTTTTCTTTGTCCTGCTTGAGCTCTTCGATCCGCTTCAACGCATTTTTACGGTTCAGCTCGATTGCCTCGCCACCTAGCGCATAGGATTTTAAACGTCGAAAATTGATATAGGTTACTGCCATGTTCCTGGAAAGTTTTCCCTCCTTGGACATCGCACTACCATAATCAGCTACCGTTTCCTTCGAAGCGGCATGGATTCGTCCCAACCGAAAGCAAAAATAAGCTGCCGCCACCTCGTTTCGAATATCGAGTTTTTCAAAAACCGACCCCTCATTCGGCTTCATTTCTTTTCTCATCAGACGCTTCGTATTAACCAGTTCCACATACCGATGCTTCGAGCGATCCATCACTCTATTGGCGATATCGAAGTGTTCCGGCGATACTATAATCGCGTATCGATGCCCTCCTAAAAATGCTTCAATCGCGTCGCGCCAGGACTCATCCTTAAGTCCGACCACATAATCACAGGCCGGCTTAGCAACGCCATCGATTCCCTCTTTTTCGAATTCACGATTGATCTCAGCAACAAGCGCCATCTCTTCGGAAGCAAAGGAATAATCCGCCTTATTCTTCTCACAAGCTTCCACGATCTGGCGTTTTAGCCGGATTTCCTCCTCAACCCCATAGATTCTGTCATTTATAACACGTTCCTCTCCAACCTTATCATCTCTGGCCGCTTCAATACCCGCCTTGAATCGCTCGGCAAACCCGATCTTTTCTGTCGGCGATGCCCCGATAGCCGATAGACGCTCCGACAGGTCCGGCTGTGGAATCTCAATATGATTCTCTTTCAGAAGCGGTCGTAGGTTTCGAATCGTTTCCTCAAACTCTCGAATCTGTTGAATCTCATCCCGGAGGACAGCAAGTTTTCTCTCATACTCACCGATTGCCTGTTCCACGGATAGGATTGCTTTCGCCGCATCCGACTCCTGAAGTTCTCTTCTGGCTTCCGTCAGCCTGGTATCCAGATCCCACTCCCGGTTCTCCAGCTTTTTCAGCTCCTCCGCCATCAGACGTATCGTCGTCGAAGCCTCTCTTATCTGCTCTTCCAGTTCCTCTTTTTTGATCCGGCACTCGCAGACATTTTTATAAAGTGTCTTCGCGTGATTGACCTTCAACCTGCGGTCCGCCTTATCCATCTTGTCAAACTCGGCCAGTATCTCCTGAAGATCATTAACCTCTTTATTAATCTGATCAAAGCTTCGGTTCAACCTATCGATATTGCGCTTTGCTTCCTTGAGATTCTCAAACTTGACATTATGCTCCTCCAGGACAGATTCTTTTATGAATTCCTGGATCTTCGCACCGGGATTATATGTCATGATATTGCGTAGCTTGCGCTGATAGTTTTTCACTTCCTTGAACGGGATTTTCAAGCCGACCATTTGCATAAACCGGGCAATCCCCTCCTGCGTCGCAAATCCCTCAAGCTGATATTTTTTTAGAAACTTCACCCCATCATAAGGGCGTTTCACACCTTCCTCTTCATAGATTGGAGAAATGTCTTCCAACTTCTTCCCGTCCGCTACATACCAACGGCGGTCGCGTACCTCGGCAGATCCCGTCTCAATCACTACGCCCAATACGAACATCCGTCCACTGATCCCTTCCTTATACTCCATGGCGATATGCGAATACACCATCGGAATCTGCTCCGGTTCTCTGGCATATCGTCCCGCGCTGGCGTCTATCAGACACCGCGTATAGGAATAAAGATTCCTCTTTCCGATACCGGTGGCACCGCCTGTTGATGCCTTGTTAAACTGCGTATCGCCGGTAAACGCATACTTGATTGCGTCAAGGATTGTTGATTTGCCACACTCGTTCTCACCGGAGATCAGCGTCAGATCCTCGGCAATCGGGATGATCACATCGATAAAGCCATACCAGTTGACCAGATGAACTCTGGTAAGTACTGTCTTACTCATCGTCCTCCTCCTCATCCAAGTCGTCTTCAGCCGGGTTGTCATCGATCAGAGCGGCATCTGTACCGTTTTCATATTCATTCTCCGCTCCGATGGCTTCAGTCTCATCTTCACTACCGATCCCATATTCAGAAAGAATTGTTTTCATCTGACCGACATCCAGGCAAAACTGGATCGATGGATACAACTCGATCACCGTCTCCTCTGAAAACTCTTTATCCGTGTATCCGATTAAGCTGTATCGTTTAAAAATCTTGTATGCCTTTTTCAGATCAGCCGGTTTTAACTCAATCCGATAAGAACTGCATTTATCAACGATATCTCCAACTGTGGCAAATACCGGTTCCCGGTATCCCATTCTCTCGAGGTAAAGCAACCACAGAACCATGAGAAGCTGTACCTGTTCCTTATTGAATCGCAAAAGATTAACCCGCTTAAACCCACCGCCTTCGACATCCTCATCCAGCAATCGGAGCATCGCGACACGCAACCTATCATCCACGATGACCTTGAATCCGATCCACCGCAGGTACGCGTTTACGTCGTATTGCACAGACTCGGACGCGATAAATTCATATAACTCTTCTTCCTTGTCTGCCACGATAAATGTCACATCCAAAAGACGTCGAATGCATTTTTTAAATAATATGATATCCTTATCACTCATCCTGTCCATAAGGGGAAAATCGCTCATGTTTTACCTCCGTATCGTCAGATCACTGATTTGGGCGACCGGCGTCTCAATCAGTTCATTTCGTATCTCCACGTGGAAACCAAACTCCTCGTTCGCGTCATACATCATCGCCGCCGCGTACATCAGTGCTTCCTTCTTCTCCCGCACCGTCATATCTTTCAGATGAATCTCGTCACGATCTCCCATCTGTCCTTTCAGATAATCACTGACCCGTCTCAGAGAATACGCGTTTGGCGCGTGTAAAAACAGATCTTTTGTCCGATTTTCTTTCTCCTCATCGGTTAATTCCACGACCGTAAGTTCAATATTTGTATTGTCACGTTTGTATTCCTTTTTCTTCTCAAATGACTTGGTACCAATATACCGATAGGGATAAATCGTTGAAGTCTTGGCGACACGGTTCAATACTTTCGCCCTTTCATCAGCATCCATATCCGCCAGACGGATCAGAAAATCATGTATAGCCGAATCCAGACGCAGCCCATTGCTTGACATCAGCATCACGCGTGTATTGGCCAGGCTATAGTATATATTGATCCGATGATCGATCAATTCCATGTGGTCTTCATATTCCTCACTTAAAAATACCTGTATCTCCGAAAACCCGGATTCAACACGAACCCGGGCGTCCTCGCGTGGCAACTCCAACTTCTCCGCGCATTCATCGATCATCAACTCCATCATTCCGTCGTCGCGAAGCCAACGTAACCTCTCCTTGATATACGATAGTTGTGAAGGGATCATACCGTTATTTTTTATAAAAAAATACTCGGTAAAGAATCTCTCCAGCATCTCGTCCTTCAGGATAAATTGCCCCAAACTCTGCATGTCCTGTTGTGCGATCACCGCTTTCATGATACCGGCGATGTGGTCCTTTAAGTCAGATAATTCATTTTTCAACTCCGCCTCGTTTTCGAGCAGCGGAACCAGAATATTGGTGTATGGCCGTTCCTTTCTGGCACTCTCTTCGTCAAATGCGGAACGAACGATCTCATACATAGCAAAAATCCGGTTGGACATCTCGCCCTGACCGGATTTTTCAGTCATCTTAAAAAGGAAATCCATGATACGACGGCAATTCGTCGTAATATTCAAAACATACTCGCCACTTCGGCCGATCTCTCGCTCACCGATCCAACCACACGCACGAAAACGCGCAATAATCATCGAAGCCGTCAACTCGGTGCCGGTTTCCTCGTCCATTGCCGTTATGGATTGATTCTGAAGATAATACGCCAGTTCTTTTCTTGCGGATGACTCATAGAGAATCGATACACTTTTGGACTGGTCGATCAGACGTCGAATACAGTCATAGTAGAGGCGATGATGAATTGAGGTGAGCGGCTTGAAAAAATCGTCATTTTGAATATATTCAAAAATGTTCATCCGATACGCTCCTCTTTATCCTTTGCTCAAATGCACTATCTCGTGCTCTTGCATTCTCGTAACCTTATCCTCTGTAAAACCCCTCTTTAGAATACTTACACCAAAACTCATATTATTTTATCATGAATCAACATTCACGTCAAGATTCACACCCCTTTAATCACTTTTTCCTATCCCCAGAATGTCAGAATACTGTTTCCGTGCAAACATTTCTTGGTATAATCCACGTTCTTTTCAAAGGAAATGCTCTGGAACAGATCTTTCAATTTGCTATTCACGCCAAAAGAAAGCATAAGTAAACCAACATTCTCGATCAATATACTGGCATTATATAGTTCTCAACCGATTCAAAAGATCCGTTACCATCCCCGGATCCTCCAATAATGAAATGCCAAAGCACTTCTTTCCTGCATCCTTTATAGACGCGCCAATATGATAGGCCAATTTCCCATCCAGAATAATGAATCTGTCATGGAATACCTGCGTCTTCGTCACAGTCAGCGTTGGATATTGAGCATTAAAATTGGCGGCATCTGTATTAGTCAGTCTCGCGCTCGCATACGTAAAAATCTTCACGTCAACGCCAGCATTTTTCTTGGCCAAGATGTTCAGCGTATCCACATCAACATATCCGTCAATCAAAATAATTTCGTTCTGAGCTTTCTGAATGATGGAGGTAATCAGACTGAAGGCATCATAAATCTGTCCGTCAAAGAATACCTTCTGTTCCGCCTCTGCATGATCTTCGATATACTGGAACACCTTATCAAAACGTTCATCCGTGCTTTTCTGATATTCAAGTTGCTTCAACTCTATATGACTGACCTTTTCAAATAACAGGGCATTGTTGGCGATAAAATGTCGCATCTCACGAAATGCACGCATAATGAAAATGCTTTGTTGGTCAGCTATTTCACCCTTCAGAACAGTAGCCAGCATATATATTCCCTGCTCTGTAAATGCATACGGGGGTTTCCTACGACCGCCTTCTTGTCCTGAATAAAAATTAGAATCCGGTGAAGTCGCAATTTGCGACTTCACGAGTTCAACCTCTTCTTTTGTCAA
>JAZASH010000037.1:0-21391 GCA_036343395.1 Eubacterium sp.
AAAGAAAAGAAAAGCTAAAAGGATGGGAGAAAGCGATACGAGCAGCTCTGGTTATGGGAGAGACATGAGGAGAGTTCTATGGTGAGTACAGCAATCACATACTATGAGAATTATACTCCTGTCGGTGACGTTACCGTTATGGGCATGTGTATGGTTTTGCTTGTCCTGATGAAGGTCGCTTATAATGTGCGAAATAAAAACTACCGACTTTTGCAGGCGATGATCGCATGCCTGATGGTTGCGACGGTGTCCAGTGTGATGTATCACATCCTGCTAAACTCCATCACGACAGTGCCGGCTGTTTTTATCTATCTGACTCGCGGACTGATGCATCTCGGGTTGCTGGTGATTCTGTATATTTATGTACGTTACGTCATGTATCCGCTCCAGTTGGATGAGCGTGACGGAAGAATCTATATCAGTATTGCACACGTCGCACTGGTCTTTTTTACCCTGTATGACGTGATCGGTACGGTGACAAAGCTGGGTTATTATATTACGGATGACTTTGAAATTCACGAGGGATTTAACTTCTTTTTTGCACTGTCATACCTCTTTTACTTTGGCTTGATCGTGTGGCTCCTTTTGCACTATCGGGGACGTATTATTCGTCAGTTATTATACGGTATCATCGGGACATTTTTAATCTCCATCGCGATGATGGGGATCCAGGGAAGTCACGGGCAGATGTCCTTTACCACCGTGTGCTTTTTGTTCCCGATTATTACACTGTTTTATATGATCCACTCGAACCCGTATAACATCGAAATCGGTTCGGTCAATGTCGACGCTTTTGAGGATATGGTTACCTATGCGTATCGTCGACATGAGGAGCGTTATCTGATGTTTTTGTATATGCCGGAGTTTGACGGTACGGGTAAGCACTATCCGCCGGAGATCCAGCGCGTGATCCGTGCGTTTGCGCATGAGTTTTTCAAGGGGGCAGTGCTCTTCCAGATTTCAAACGGACGGATGGTACTCGTTATCAAGATCGATAAGAATCCGGACTACCAGGAGGGTGGCCGTCGGATGCTGGAGAACTTTTATAAGGCGTATTCAAAGTTCCATCTGGATTATAAGATCGTCTATATGCCGATGGAGGATGAGATCAGCGCCAAGCATGACTACATCCGTTTCCTGAAGTTCGTAGAGAAAAAGATGGAGCCGAACTCGGTGCTGCTGGCAGGAGAGCAGGAGTTTGCGGACTTCCACAGGATGAACTACGTCCTGTCTCAGCTCGAGGATATCAAAAAGCAGGGTAATCTCAGCGACCCGCGCATCGAGGTATATTGCCAGCCGGTACTGAACATCGCAACCGGCAAATACGACACAGCGGAGGCGCTGATGCGTATGCGTTTGCCGGAGACCGGAATGGTCTTTCCGGATGTGTTTATCCCCATCGCAGAGGAGTATAATTACATCCATACGCTGAGCTTGATCATCCTGTTTAAGACCTGTCTTCATATCAAAAAAATGCTCGCGCGTGGATATTGCGTACAGCGTATTTCGGTTAATTTTTCTGTCAGCGAGTTGAGAGACCCCAACTTCTGCGGGGATATAAATCAGATTATTCACGATGTCGGGATCCCGCATGAAAAGATCGCGATCGAGGTGACCGAGTCGCAGAACGAAAGCGAGTTCCTTTATGTAAAGGATCGTATCAACGAGCTCCGCGAGGATGGTATCAAGTTTTATCTGGATGACTTCGGTACGGGCTACAGTAACTTTGAGCGTATCATGGAGTTGCCGTTTGATATTATCAAGTTTGACCGCTCGCTGGTCATCGCCTGCGATACGGATGAAAAATCGGAAAAGATGGTTTCGCACCTGGCCGGGATGTTTGCCGCGATGGGTTATGCGGTCCTCTACGAGGGCATTGAGACCGAGCAGGATGAGGAAAAATGTATCCGCATGTCTGCGAAGTATTTGCAGGGGTATAAATACTCAAAACCGATTCCTATCGAAGATTTGACAAATTACTTTGATAAAATAGCAGGGTAAGGAGAATATATGCTGAAGGAAGTAAAAAAGGATATGCTGATCGGCGACATCCTCGAGATGGATATGACGATCGCACCGATCCTGATGGCGAGCGGGATGCACTGTGTCGGATGCCCGGCATCGGCAGGTGAGACGCTCGAGGAGGCGGTCGGTGTGCATGGACTCGATGCGGATGAGCTGGTGAGCAAGATCAATGAATTTATCCGCCATAAAGCCCGCAGTCTGGAGCGCGAGGCGCAGGAGAGAGAAGCTCAGAAGAATGAAGAGTAAGGTTCGAGGTGCAGTATGAAAAGATGGAATCGAAGACTTGCCATATGGCTGTGTTTATGCCTGGTGATCGGCCTTTTGCCGCCGGTCGTCGTGCGTACACGTGCCGCCTCGGCGATCACGATCAAGCTGGTAATAGCCAATAAAAAAATGACAAAAAAGACGTACTCACTGGAACTTGGGAAAAAGCGTCAGCTGAGCGTCAAACTAAATCATACCTTCGGAAAAACGACGATTAAGTATACCTCCGGAAAGAAGTCCGTAGCGACCATATCTAAAAAGGGCTTTATCCGGTCCCAAAGCGTCGGTACGACGAAGATCAAGGTGAAGGTAACCTGCAAGTCCGGGAGGAAAAAGGCGACCAAATCCTCCTGGGTTAAGATCAAGGTGGTCGATTCCGATGCGACACCGGAACCGGGACCCGATGTAACCCCGGATCCGGGCAGTGTGACGCCGACGGCGCCGGTAGGGGGATCTCTGCAGGCCGTCCTGTTGGTTAACGGTAATAATGCGAAACAGTTCCCGATGACGATCCTGGACAACACGAGTGGCCGCATGCTGTACGACTCGCTGCCGAAGGTCCTGCGTCTGGAGGATCAGAATAAAAACACAAAGGTCGGTCTCGATGGCGAGCTGATCTATACGATGGATGAATACAGACCGACACAGCTGATGGCCGGCGACTTTATGCTGTATGGGACAAGCCGCTACGAGTTGACCTATGAGGCGCACCAGTCCGGGTACTCGTACACGAGACTGGGATGGATCGCCGATCCGTCCGGCCTCAAGGAGGCACTCGGTTCCGGTGCGGTGAGCGTGACGATCATTCGCTCGACCCTGCCGACCGTCCCGCCGACAGCGACACCGGCACCGACGCAGACACCGCGTCCGTCAGGCTGGACGCCGACGCCGCATCCGTCCGGTTGGACACCGGGCCCGTCGACCTCGCCGACGCCACACCCATCCGGTTGGACGCCCGGCCCGTCGACTTCACCGACGCCATTGCCGTCCGGTGTAACCCCGGCCCCGTCAACGCCAACCCCGTCGTCCTCGGTCAAGCCCTCGGGCTCCCCGACGCCGACGCCGATCCCGATTTACACAGGCCCGCGGATCAAGATCGCAGCCAATGGCTACGATTACAAGGTGGCGGTGAACCAGTCAAGCAAGGCGGCCATGGCTTTTTACAATTCGCTGTCAACAACAGAACCGTTGCAGATGTTTATGATACCGTATAATCCGGTGGATCGATATTATGTAACATTGTCGAAAACCTACACCAAAGAGGATGAAAGGGTCGAACCACGCTGGCCGGCGGGAAGTCTGGTTATGTTTAACGACAACCTGCTTTGCGTATTCCGATTGACAACGCAGAATACGTCAAACATCAATGCGACGATCCTCGGAACGATCGACATGTCGGATCTTCCCTCGGATAACCAGAGTGTAAGCTTCCTGAAAACGATGTTTAACGGCGACGAAATGGTTACGGTGGAATTCTACAAGGTTTGAGAGTGTAATATGCGCGAGCGGCAGTAGTTTTCTCACAGCGAGCCGACGTTTCGTCGCGAGTCGTGAGAAAAGCTACGATCGCGCTCGCGCCTGGTTCCTCAATTTTTTTCCGCAGAACACTCTTGACTTACGCGACTTTTTCCGATATACTTCATATAACCTAATGACAGAAGGGAGGTATGACCTATGAGAATCGAACGTATCAGCGACAATCAGATCCGCTGCACGCTCAGCAAGCGAGATCTGGTCGAAAGACACCTAAAGATCAGCGAGCTGGCATACGGCTCAGAACGCGCGAAGGAACTCTTCCGCGACATGATGGAGCAGGCGAACATCGATTTCGGGTTTGAAGCGGAGGACATCCCGCTCATGATCGAGGCCATACCGACATCGAGAGAATCGTTGGTGCTGGTCATCACGAAGGTCGACAACCCGCAGGAATTCGACGAGAAATTCGCCAACTTCAATCTTCCTGCCGAGGAAGTCTGTGAAGACGACATCGATTCCGATAGCATGTTGCTGGATGAAGACGAAGAAGACATCAATCCGGACAACTTTGACAACCTGATGGACTGCCTGGATCAGCTGTACGACTCGCAGATCGAGGACGGCGAGGTGGACGCGGACTCCAAGTTTATCCCGCTGGCAGAGGCACTGCAGGGTAAGGGCTCCGATAAAAAGGCATCCAAGCAAAAGCGCGCCGACAACATCCATGAGAGGATCAAGGTATTTTCCTTTGTATCGATCAATCCGATCATCGAGGCAGCGCACCGCGTAAACGGCAACTACTCCGGTAAAAACACGATCTGGAAGGACACCGTCGGAAAGAAATATTACCTGCTTTTGAACCGTGGAAACGGTAAGCACGCTTTTCATGCCGTATGCTCGACGATATCCGAGTATGGGGTGGAGGAGCCTGTGACCTACGCGACGCAGGACTATTTCAACGAGCACTTCAAGATCATCATCAAGGACAAGGCGCTGGCTCAGCTGGCCAGACTTTGACCGGATCATAGCGCCTGAATCATAAACAGATTCGATGAGCCGTCGGAAAACCGACGGCTCATTTTTTACGAAAAGATTCTATGTACGAGTACTTCAATCGATACGAAATTGATTTTATTATACAAAACGATTGACATTATTGATATGGATCGCTGTGATATGTCCCTGCAGGTCGCTTTCGTAATCCACCATATAATTTCCGCTCTGCATGATACTTATCACGTCCTGCGGGCGCCGGTTGGAAAAGGAGACACCCTCGATGTCGATGCCGATTCCGTGCGACTGGGCATAGTTCAGCTGATCCATAAAACGGATTCTGGGCTCCATGTATCACTCCCCCTTCTGAGATATGTATGGCAGAGGTGCGAACCGTGATGTATACTGCCCTCTGCATCGCCGATCGTGTTACATATCCGATATCCCTTACCTCCCTTCGCGAGCTTTCGACGTACCCTTATTATACCGTATCCGAGAGGCCGGATTCAAGTCTCTTTGGTCGTGAAAAAGGCGCCGTTCGCCGCGTAAATACGACGTGTTACGTTTTTTTGGTGGACAATGTGGATAAGCTATTGACTTTCTTTTTCAAAAAGTGTAAACTGTCAAAAGACGACGGGCCATACGTACCGGACGGAGACGGACCCGAAGCATGGATAAAGGAGAGAACCATCATGAGAGAAAAGACAGCAACATCCGGATATCTTGCAAAAATGGTTTTAACGGCGCTGGTGGCAGCCGTTTTCTGCGTGGCAGGACCGATCTCGATCCCGATCGGACCGATCCCGCTGTCGCTGATGACACTGCTGCTGTTTTTGTCTGTTTATATTCTCGGCTATCGTTACGCCCTTGTGGCCTGCCTGCTGTATCTGTTACTCGGGCTGGCCGGACTGCCGGTATTCACCGGATGGCAGGGCGGTTTCGGCAAGCTGGCCGGGCCGACCGGCGGTTATCTCGTCGGATACATCCCGATGGTGGCGATCACCGGGATCGTGGTCGCTTTGACGGAAAAGAAAAAAGCGCGTCGAGTGATCGATGCGCTTGGTATGATCGTAGCCACGGCCGTCCTGTACGTACTGGGGACAGCGTGGTTTGTGGTATCGACCGGTACCCCGGTGGGCGGTGCGCTGCTGCTTTGCGTCGTACCGTTTTTACCGGGAGACCTGATCAAGATTGTGATTGCCGTTGGGATTGGGCCGGAGATTAGCAGGATGCTAAAGCGTGTCTACCATTAATCCCAGTAATTAATACGCATAGCCTCTTTCACCTCAGAGAGGGTCTTAGCAGCGATTTCACGGGCAGCGATGCTGCCCTCTTTTAATATCTCCATAACAGCCGGGATGTCCTTTTCCAGCTCCTTGCGGCGAGCCTGGATCGGTGACAGCTCCTCCATCAGTACCTGATACAGGAACTTCTTTACCTTGACATCACCAAGACCGCCTCTCGTGTAGTGATCCTTCATCTCCTGCAGGTTCTGGTACTCCGGCAGATTCTCTGCGAAAAGCTCATCCTTGCAGAAAGCATCCAGATAGGTGAAGACGGTATTGCCCTCGAGCGAGCCCGGATCCTCGACACGGATGTGGTTCGGATCGGTAAACATGCTCATGACTTTTTTACGGATATCCTCCGGATCATCCGAAAGATAGATGCAGTTGCCGAGTGATTTGCTCATCTTTGCCTTGCCGTCGATGCCCGGAAGTCGGGAGCAAACCTGATTCTCCGGCAGGAGTGCCTTTGGCTCGACGAGCACCTCGTCATAGGTGGAGTTAAAGCTGCGCACAATCTCTCTGGCCTGCTCGAGCATCGGCAGCTGATCCTCGCCGACCGGTACTGTTGTGGCCTTAAAAGCAGTGATGTCCGCAGCCTGGCTGATCGGATAGGTGAAAAATCCAACCGGGATGCTCGAGTGGAAACCGCGCATCTGGATCTCGGTCTTCACCGTTGGATTGCGCTGCAGCCTCGAAACGGTCACGAGGTTGGAGTAGTAAAAGGTCAGCTCCGTCAGCTCCGCGATGTAGGACTGCACGAGAATATTGCTCTTTTTGGGATCGAGGCCGCAGGAAAGATAATCGAGTGCAACCTCGGAGATGTTCTGGCGGACCTTCTCCGGGTTATCCGCGTTGTCCGTCAGCGCCTGCGCGTCCGCGATCATAATATGGATCTCGTCGTATTCGCCGGAGTTCTGGAGCTCCACGCGACGTCTCAGGGATCCTACGTAATGCCCGACGTGAAGCCGTCCTGTGGGACGATCGCCGGTCAAAATAATCTTTTTCATCAAAAATGCCCTCCTAGCATACAATTTGGTGTATCGGAACAATTTGTGACAGGTTTGCCATCGATACACCCATCACACTATTATAATGGGTGACGGCATTTTTTTCAAGTGACATTTTTTGCGAAAAAAACGAATTTTGGGTTGTATTTTTTGGCATTATCGGGTATATTATATATATGAAAATCTGCGTATTCAGAGCAAGATGCGGTCGATACACACCATCGTGTACCGATTGCATTTTGATACACAAGATACGGAGGAGGCTTGTCGTTTCATGGACGATGAACGATTTATGCAGGAGGCGATCCGACTGGCCAAAAAGGCATATCGCAAGGACGAAACACCCATCGGATGTGTGATCGTCCGCGACGGAAAGATCATCGGACGGGGCTATAACCGTCGGGATCGTCAAAAGCGAGTGCTGGCGCATGCGGAGATTTTTGCGATCGAGCAGGCGTCAAAGCGTGTCGGAGACTGGCGACTGGAGGACTGTACGCTCTATGTAACCCTGGAGCCGTGTCCCATGTGTGCCGGTGCGATCGTGCAGGCCAGGATCCCGCGGGTGGTACTCGGAGCGAGAAATCCGAAAGCGGGTTGTGCCGGCTCTGTGCTGAACCTGTTTGATGTGGCGGGCTTTAACCACCGTGTCACACTCACGGACGGCATCTGTGAAGAAGAATGCCGGACGATGATGAGCGGATTTTTTAGGGATTTACGAGAGAAAAAGAAAAAAGCTATCTGAGGTCAGTCTGGGGTCAGATAGAAGAGAGGGGATAGCCGACATATGTTGGCTGAAAACGGATATGTTCGAAAGGTTTCATTTTGCAAAAAGAGAGGATAAGCCGGGAGACGAGCGGCTGAATGCCGGTCTGGTCTACGGCTGGATCGTTATCGTCGTTGTTCTGATGGTAACCTATGGACTTGAGGTATTCCGCGGGTATCGTACCGAGTCGTATTACCTCTGGTTCTCGTTGGCTACACTGGTGCCGGCGCTCATTGTCTTTTTGTTCTATCACTGGAGACCGGCGTGGTATTATCTGCGCTATATGGTTCTGGTCGGATATCTGGTGATGTATACCTACGTGATGTTCACGGGGCATTCACCGCTGATCTATACCTATGTGCTCCCACTTCTTTCGTTAATGGTTCTCTATCACGATATCGGGCTGATCCTTTTGACGGGGATTGCGGCGATCGTGATCAATGTCGCACAGATTGCGATCGAGTTTTCCGAGGGACGTGTTAATCCGGAGGACTACGCCGAGATCGAGATTCGCTTTGCCTGCCTGATCCTGTGCTTTGCCGCATCGGCGGTCGGGGCTAAGATCTACGGCATGATTGATAAGAGAAATACCAAGTTCCGTGAAGATATGCAGCAGATGACGATCGCGACGATCCGTACGATTGCGAACACGATCGATGCGAAGGACGAGTATACGCAGGGTCACTCCCGCCGTGTGTCGGATTACTCCGGCAGCATCGCGAAGGAGCTCGGTTACTCGGAGAGCGAGATCGCCGATATCAAGTTTATCGCGTTGCTCCACGATATCGGTAAAATCGGTGTGCCGGATTCGGTTCTCAACAAGCCCGGTAAGCTCACCGATGATGAATACCAGTTGATGAAAAACCACACCGTAATCGGTGCCGACATCCTCAAGGATATCGGTATGATCCCCGAGATCGATGTCGGTGCGAAATATCACCACGAGCGCTACGATGGTAAAGGATATCCGGACGGCCTCGAGGGAGATGAGATTCCGAAGATTTCACGTATTATCGCCGTAGCCGATGCGTATGATGCGATGACAAGTACACGTATCTACCGTAACCGCCTCGATCCTGAGATCGTGGTCGAGGAGATCGAAAAGGGTATCGGTACCCAGTTCGATCCGGAGGCAGGTACGGCGATGCTGAACCTCTTAAAGGAGGGCCGCCTCATCCAGGAGGAGCATTACGAGGAGCCCAAGGAGGTTCGCGAGGCGACCGAGCTTCTCTCCCGTGTCATGGAGAAGCAGGAGGAGCAGCTGGCCAACAACTACATGCACGACGAGTTGACCGGCGCATACAACCGCAACTACGGCCTGAAGCTTTTGCAGGAGGCGACCCGCCAGGGACAGGGAACGATGTTTATTTTCGACATCGATCAGTTCCACCTGGTCAACGAGACCGAGGGTTACATGGTCGGCGATATCTATCTGCAGACCGTAGCAAAGTTGATCGCGTCCTTCCGCGAAAAAGGCATCGTGGCGCGTTTCGGCGCCGACGAGTTTGTCGCTATCTTCCCGCGTGTACTGACACCGGAGCATGCGACGCGTATGGCTGAGAAGTTCCGTGAGAAGCTCACGGCTAAGAAAAATGAGCAGGTGGCGCTCGGCAAGCTGAACGTATCCATCGGTATCTCGATGATCGATCACGAGAAAGAGGAGTTCAACGTTGTTTACGAGCGAGCTGATAAAGCCCTTTATGTGGCGAAGCATCAGAGCGAGGATGGGTATTACATCCACTGGCGCGGTAAGGACGAGATCGAAAGACAGGAGAAGGCTTCAGCCGACCTCAAGGCTCTCGTCGGCGTCCTGAAAAACCGCAAGCGCGACAAGGGAGGTCTGGATGTCGATCTGCCGGCCTTCACCACGATGTTAAACTACATCACAGACGTGGCGGAGCGCAACCACCAGCACGTACGCCTGTTGCTCTTTACGCTGATGTCCGATCAGGAGCATCGTGTGACGGTCGACGAGACCGAGCGCGTGATGACAATCCTGGAGCGTGCGATCCTGAAGTCCATCCGAAGCGTGGATGCGACGACCAAATACAGCGCGACTCAGCGTATCGTATTGCTGTTGAATATGGATGAGGATCAGGTTCATGTAGTAACCGATCGTATCATGATGGAATTCTACAAGATGTACGATAAAAAGCAGATAGCGATTCATTACGACTCTGCGGATCTGAGCAACGGCGCTAAATAATACGGTTAAATTTCCGTGCAGCCGGGGAGTTAGCGGTGCCCTGTACCTGCAATCCGCTCTAGCAGGGGTGTTGTCTCACAGAGGGTTTGTTTTTCAGGAGCTGCCCGCGGAAAGTGGCGTTGACGTTTGGGTCCTGTGCAACAGGGACTCGTGAACCGTGTCAGGTCGGGAACGAAGCAGCACTAAGCGATGCTCCTTGTGTGTCGTGGGGTTACCTGAACCGAGTTTACTGCTGCGGTAACGTCCAGAGGAGCAGATTCGAAGTGAGGCGCACGGATTTTTATATAGAGGAGAACTAATGGCTGCAGAACTTACGATCAATGAAACCACCCCCGTCGCAAAGGGTACCGTGATCTTTGAGAAGGGTGATGAGTTAACATGCGTGGCCCTTGTGCTAAAGGGACGCGTGGCGGTGCGCTCATCCGGTATTTTGGTTACGCTCGGCAGCGGAAACTTTCTCGGAATATGCGATGTGCTCCGTGGTGAGCACAGCTTTACCTATGTAGCAGGAGACGGCGTGACGGTATATCCGCTCCCGGTCAACGATGTCTCCCGCGTTAAAAAACTGATCGAAGGGAAGGCTCAGTACAGGGGCCTTCTTGTCACGTCTCAAAACTTTTTGATCCGTGACCTCAATAAATCCTTTAAAAAGCTGCAGACGACAGTGCACGAGATGAGAGACTTTCTCATCGCGAGCTACGCCACCTACCAAAAGGAGGCGCAGGACTCGGGGGTGATCCCTCAGGAGGTACCATCGCTGGCACGTCTGGAGGCAGAGATCATCGAGGATCCCAAGCTCCCTTCGGGTGTCAACTATTACCTCGAGGCAGCGAGCGTGGAGGTGGAGGCCCAGCGGGCATTCCTGGGGTCCAAATCATTGATTGCGTTCCGGCATTATATGGAGCAGTGTGAGCTTTTCCCGCCGTTGATCGACGGCTGCCGGATCTACGGAGAGTGGGTGTTTAAGTTTTTCCGCTCACTCATCATGGATGAAAAAAATCTATTTACCTTTGTTACACGTACGGCACTCGATATCAAAAAGGCCGGTCAGAAAAATGAACGCCTGTCGGCGTTGGTGGATGAACTGATCGCCAAAATCGACGAGGTCGAGACGGTGCTGATCGAGACGGTCGGCACGGATCCGAAGCTGAACCGTACGCATATGCAGGCGCTCTATATGGCGCTGCTTTCCGACGATATCCACGCGGAGGTCGAGATCGACGAGCAGGATCTGAGTGTACTGAACGGATCCGTTACGCAGATCATCGAGTACAGCGGCGTGGACGAGGAAGTCGGCAAGGCGTTTCGCGATTCGCTCGACGCCTTTATGCGCCTGACGGACAAGTTCGGCCGTACCAAGGATGCGATGGCTGTTCGCAAAAAGGTCACCGAGCCTTTCTTTGCAATCTACGAGGCAGCGGTGAAACGGAGCTTTTCCGATCCGAAGCCGCCTTTGGCCGTGAGCCTGTTTTTGACCTACGGGTTTGCGAGTGAGGAGCTGCTGACCGAGGAGGATCTGCGGACACTGATCTCACTGCCGGATATCGGAGCCGGTAATCTCGACTGTCATATCTACACGATGGCCGAGTGGCTGAAGGAAATCTACGAGGGACGCAAGCTGCCCTCCAAGGATGAGTTTGATGAGGACTACGAGGAGCATGTCCGCAAGGATCATGCCAAGGATAGAAGAGCGACGCAGGAAGCGATGAACAACGCAGACGCCAAGCTGCATTTTGAGATTGACAATCTCTTTAAGTATGCGGACCGTCTGATCAGCGGAAACATTTCTACCTTTGTTCCGGTACTGTGTTCGGAGGGGATCCTGACGACTCTGTCGACGGCGGCTGTGACCGGCGCGGCGATCAACGCGGCGGTACGCAAGGTCGAGAAGGTCGACTACAGTATATTTTTCCGGGAGATCCGATCTTTTTACGAGGAGATCGATCTCAACAACTTTACCAACATCGATCGCTACACACCGGACTTTATCCTGTTTCCGGTCTGTGGTGGTGGCTGCCAGATGTGGCAGGATATCGAGGGCAAGGTCAAGACCACGCATGCGCGTATCCTGATGCCGACGCTCTCGGAAAGCGGTATCGATGGTATGGTGCTCAAGATGATGGCGCATTTCCGTTGGGAAAAATGCCGTACCGACATGGGAGCGAACTGGAACAACTACCGCTACCCGTCACTGACCAGCGAGTATACAGATTATCTGCAGTTCTATAAAAAGAACTCCGACCTCTCTCCGGAGAAGAAGGAGAAGGTAAAGGCGCAGCTGACACAGGCGGGCAATCGTCACCGCGACGTCTTTACCAAGGATTACACGGACTGGATCCTGAAGGAGGCCGTCGGCGCGATGCGCCTGAACAAGGTCAGCCGCGACATCCTGTTTACCTACTGTCCGATCTCACAGGAGATTTCGGCCGGACTGGTGACGCAGACCTCGTACGCCGACGCGGCCAAGAGGCACACGATGGAGCAGAAAAAGCTCGAGAAAAACCTTACCAATGTAATGCATAAGTTTACCAAGAACGGTGTGGATATCCCACCGGAGATTGAGAAGACCAGGAAGTTTCTTTTGGAGGCATAAAAGCTATGGCGAACAGACGACGTGAGATAGAGAGACGCTGCGAGCAGATGCGTGATCTGGTGCAGGAGAGGGCGTATGAAGAAGCATGGCGCCTGATTGCCGACATCGATCCCGAAGAGGTGGAGGCTGTCCAGGACCTGCGTGCGATGGCAGAGGTGCAGGAGCAGACCAGACACTATGACGAGCTGAAAAAGACCTATCTCCATCTGTACAACACGACCACGGTTCGTCACAACCTGAAGTCCTTTATCCAGGTGCTGATCCGGATCGGAGAGATCGCGGATGCCAAGGTATACTTAAAAGAATTTGAAAAAATGGACGGCGCGATCGCCGATGATTTTGAGCTTCGTTACGCGATGGCTGATGCGCTGGGGATTTCTCTGGAGGAGAGGATCCAGCTGCTCGAGGATTTCAAATCCGAGGAGTATATGGAGGTCTGGGGCAAAAAGCTCGCCGATCTCTACAAGCAGGCAGGACGGGAAGCGGAGTACAAGCAGGAGCTTGCGGATCTCCATCTGTGGTTCGGTGGGGTACATATCCTGCCGGATGAGCCGGAGGAGGATCCGGAGGAGAGACGTGTCGGCGGTATGATCGAGGAGAATCTGGCAGCGCGTATGGAGGCGGAGTCGGATATCGAGAACGCGATCACCGAGAGCGTCGGCGCTGAGGTAAGTCGTATTGTTGAGGAGAGTGCCGGTGCACCGGAGGAGGTTTCGGAGCCGACACTGGATGATATGTTGAGTGAGACCGGGCGGACGGAGATCGAGCAGCTCGAGGTAGAGCCGGTGCGACCGACGGAGCGTCTGGATGTCGATGCCGTGGAGCAGGCGATGGAGGAGGAGCCGGTGATGACCGAGGATCCGATCTATGCCTCCACACCGGTGGTAGAGACGGTCGGTATGCCGAAGACGGCATCCGGAGCGCCGATGGAGGAGCCGGTACACACCAGTCTCGAGGCCAAGTACCTCAACCGCCGCGGACAGGCGGAGACGGTGGGAGAGCCGGTCAAGACCGACGATCCGACTAAGGCCAAGCGCTTTGAGGAGTTGTTCGTCGTCGATGACAACTACGAGGAGGGGCCGGCGGATTTCTCCACACGCGGTGTCCGCTACTGGACGACCCGCGATACCATCGCGAAGATCCGTAGGAGAGACTGTGAGCCGCCGCACTTTGTGCTGGCCGGTGGTGAGGAAAAGATCACTCTGACGATCACCAAACGGATATCAAAGGAGCTAACGAGACTTGGTTACCATTCCGCGCAGAAGGTGATGCGGATCACCGCAGAGCGGATGAACTCGATCCACCTGATGGATCAGATCGACCGTCTGATCGGACGTTGCCTGCTGGTGACGGAGGCAGCGGAGCTGACCAAGGAGAGTGTGGACGAGCTGATGCAGGTTCTCCACGAGTTCGGAGACGAGTTTGTCGTCGTTTTGTCGGGGCCTTTTGATGAAATTGACTGCTTTTTGCAGATTTATCCGGAATTAAATGAAGAATTAGGCTATAAGGTTCGCGTGACATATTGACGAATGTGTCAGAAATGTGATATAATAGTACATTGTTGGAGGCTGTCATGACAATGTGGAAGTATATGATCAGGGGAGGGAACCCCTTGACCGGAGAGGTTACGATCGGTGGCGCAAAGAACGCGGCACTCGGTATTATCGTAGCTGCCATCATGGCAAATGAGCCGGTCACGATCGAGAATATACCGGATGTGGATGATGTCCGGGTGCTGTTGGAGGCTGTAGAGAGCATCGGTGCTATCGTAGAGCGTATCGATCTCACGACAGTCCGGATTAACGGCGCCCTTATTAATGATGTCAACGTGGATCAGGAGGCGATCCGGAAAATACGAGGTTCCTATTATCTGGTAGGAGCCCTTTTGGGTAAGTATAAAAAGGCGATGGTTGCGCTGCCAGGAGGATGTCAGATCGGAAGCCGCCCCATCGACCAGCATATCAAAGGCTTTGAGCAGCTGGGTGCCAAGGTAACGATCCATCACGGAAAGATCGATGCCAGAGCGGAGCTGCTTCACGGAAATCATATCTATCTGGACTGCCCGAGTGTCGGCGCCACGATCAATATCATGATGGCGGCCTGCATGGCAGAGGGCAAAACGATCATCGAGAATCCGGCCAAGGAGCCGCATATCGTCGATGTCGCCAACTTCTTAAACTCGATGGGAGCCAATATCCGAGGCGCCGGTACCGATGCGATCCGTATCCGCGGCGTAAAGGAGCTCCACGGAAGTGAGTATTCGATTATCCCCGATCAGATTGAGGCCGGCACCTTTATGCTGATGGTGGCCGCTACACGCGGGGATGTTCTGATTAAAAATGTCATCCCGAAGCACTTGGAGGCGATCACGGCGAAGCTGACCGAGATCGGATGCCGCGTGGATGAGTATGACGATTGTGTGAGAGTACACGCAGATAAGAGATTATCCTACGCCAATGTCAAGACGATGCCGTATCCGGGATTTCCGACGGATATGCAGCCGCAGATGACGACGCTCCTGTCGTTATCGATGGGGACCAGCATCGTGACGGAGACGATTTTTGAGACACGACTGAAATATGTCGGGGAGCTCCGCCGGATGGGCGCGAATATCACCGTCGAAGGGAACGCCGCCTTTATCACCGGCGTGGAGGGATTCACCGGAGCTGAGGTCAGCGCACCGGATCTCCGAGCGGGAGCCGCCCTGGTGATGGCCGGACTGGCTGCTGAGGGGATCACCTGTGTAGACCAGATCCACTACATCGAGCGTGGGTATGAGCGCTTCGAGGAGAAGATCCGCGGGATCGGAGGCAAGATCGAGAAGGTCGATGTCGACGATGAACGCGAGGTCAGGAAGTTCAGGATGAAGGTTGGATAAGCCGTTTATTACATAGTAACTGTTGGGGAAGTGGTGCCGGTGGTATCACTTCTTTATACAATTTTAGAGACAGATTAACCGCTGATACGGATTAACTAAGAAAGGATAAGAAAAAAAATGAACGAGAGAACGGAACAGATTCTGCATGAGGTAGCTCAGGTTATCAGAGGAAAGGATCACGAGATCCGTCTGGTCATGACGGCGATCCTGGCCGGCGGCCATATTTTGATCGAGGACGTGCCGGGCGTGGGTAAAACGACGCTGGCGGTGGCTTTCTCCCGCGCGATGGAGCTGACCGAGAGACGTCTTCAGTTCACACCGGACGTACTGCCGTCCGACGTGGTCGGCTTTAACATGATCGGCGCTGACGGTGAGTTTCAGTACAAGCCGGGAGCGATCCTGTGTAATCTCCTCCTGGCCGACGAGATCAACCGTACCTCGACCAAAACGCAGTCCGCGTTGCTCGAGGTTATGGAGGAGGGACAGGTAACGGTCGACGGTGTCACCCGTCAGCTGCCGGTGCCCTTTATCGTTATGGCAACGCAGAACCCGGTCGGCTCAGCCGGTACGCAGATGCTGCCGGAGTCTCAGCTTGACCGATTCATGATCCGTATCTCGATGGGATATCCGACGATGGAGGAGGAGATGCGCCTGATCAAGGAGCGTCAGGAGGCCAACCCGCTGGATTCCGTACGTGAGATCATTTCGAAAAAGGAGCTCGTGGCGATGCAGGAGCAGGTGCGTCAGATCCACGTCGATGATAAGGTCCTGACCTATCTGTCCCGAATCGTAGACGGCACGAGAAGTCATGCGATGCTCTCTCTCGGTGTCAGCCCGCGTGGTACGCTGGCTCTGATGGATATGTCGAGAGCCCGTGCATACGTAGCCGGTCGTGCCTTCGTACTGCCGGAGGATGTCAAGTCCGTAGCCGGTGCGGTATTGGCTCACCGCGTTCTGCTCAACGGAAAAGCCCGTATGGCACACGTTACCGAGGAGGACGTGATCGAGGAGATCGTGGGCCGTGTTCCGGCACCGAAATTAGCGTAATTCGAAATAAAGGAAGACTACTATGACCTTTGGAACATTCATCTACGCCCTGCTCTGTTTGTTTGGGGCGATCTTATGCATATTCTATCTGGAATTCGGCACGGTTGCGATCGCCGGAATTCTTGTGTGCATCCCGATTTTTATGTTCCTGTTTTTGATATTTATGCGTTCTCGCGTAACCGCTTCGGTGGACTCTAAAAATCCCATGACAGAGAAGGATGCTATGGACAAGCCGGCGCGTGCGGCAATCACGCTGTCGGTCGAGAACAAAAATCATTTCCTGCCGCTCACAAAGGGGATCGCGAGGGTCCGGTACGAGAACTATTTTTCCGGCGAAAAGGGCCGGATGAAGGTTCATTTTTCTGTCGACGCCGGGCGTAAGAGAGATCGACGCATCGTCGTGCCGATGGACAACTGCGGCAACCTTTCGATCACGGTCGAGAAGGTCCGAATTTATGATTATCTGAGTATTTTTGCCTGGACGATCGGGAAAAATTATCCCAAGCAACACGTCCTCATCGTCCCGCCGACCAAGGAGTTTTATCTGGGGCGGGATCGCTGGTACAACGAGACCGACGAGGATTCGGATCGTTTTTCTCCGTATAAAAAGGGTGATGACCCGTCGGAGATCTTTGACATCCGCGACTTTGTCGACGGCGATAAGATCCAGCGGATCCACTGGAAACTGAGCTCGAAGACGGGCAACCTGATGGTAAAGGACGGCTCGCTCCCGCTGACAAAGGCACTGCATATTTTTATCGATCTGTATGTGCCGGGCGAGGGGGAGGAGCATCACAAAAATGCCAATCTCCTGGTGCAGGGGATCTACTCGATCTCCCTGTATATGATCGAGCATGCGATACCGCAGCATTTTATCTGGTATAACAGAGAAGCGGATATCGTGGAGGAGCGCCTCGTCGAGCACGAGGAGGAGCTTTTGTGGATGTTTCAGGATCTCTTCCAGTCAAGACCGACGGATAATGCCGGCGAGCTGGTCGAGGCGTATCTCGCCTGGGATCAGGGGCATCCGGTGGAGCAGGCACTGTATCTGACAGTCGGTGACGGGGTTGGTCTGGAAAACAGCGGTTTAACGAGAAACCGATTAGAAGTTATGAATTTACGAGGTGAAAGCTTTGGTGAAGCGGTCGAGTAAGCTTACGAATATGCTGCTGGAACTCGTCCAGATACTGATGGTGTTTCTGGGCGTTTCTTCTGCGCTCACCTGTACGGCGACCAGTTTGGAGTTAGTCTATGACCGGACGCTGCTTTTGAGTATCCTGGGTGTCGGAGCGCTGCTTTTTTATGCGCTTTTTTCCGTGCTGGAGACGATCCGTTACGGAAAGCTTTACGGGATCGGCGGTCTGCTTGTGTTTTACGTCGCTCTGACGATCCGTTTCCGTGAGGAGATTGCCAAGGGTGTCATCACCGTCGCCAACAGCTTTTTAAAAGCCTTTATGAACTTTACGGGGAGCCAGCTTTCCCTGCTGACCTATGAGAATACGGAGGAGGTCAGCGTCAACTTTTCCACGACATTGGTGCTGGTGATCGTCGGGGTATTTTTGATCTCCGTCGTCAGCGCATTTTTCTATCGCAAACGCCGCTCGAGCGTGTTTATGCTGTGTACGCTTCCGCTGATGATCCTGCCTCTCTATGTGGGGCGTGTCGGATATTTCATCGATGTATTTACCTATCTGGTGATCCTGATCACCGTCATCGGAACCAGACAGCTAAAGACCAACTCGACGGATCGACGGCTGCGACAAAAGCTGTCGGTGATCCTGATCATTATCGGTTTGTTTTCGGGACTGCTGTCCTATCTGGTCGTCTCTCCATCGCGGTACGAGAGAAATAAGAACAAGCTTCTCGAGACGAAAAATACGATCATGTCGCTCGCAAGCTGGGATATGGAAGACGTATTTACATGGATCCGCGCCTACTTCAGCTCCGATGCGATCGACTACGGGAAGATCGGGAAAAAGGCAGAGCTGAATCATACCGGACGTACGCTTTTGAAGCTGTCGGGGGACTTTAACCCCAATTACGGACTGTATATGAAGTCTTACGTGGCCAATGTGTATGAGGATAATAAATGGAGCTCCAACAAAAAGGATGCCGAGTACAAGCAGGACCTCGCGACGCTGAGCTCGCAGAACATCACGCCGGACACCTACCATGTGCAGCTGCGCAATGATATTGGTGATACCGAGAGGAGCGGTGTGGATAACATCTGGGGGATCGGCACGCTTCATGTGAGAAACCTGGCTTTCGGTGTTGGCAGCTATGCGATCCCGGTGCTTCCGGCGCAGGGTTATATCACGGAGGGCAACGGCGAGTTAAAGACACGTGTGCCCGGAATCGAGTACGATGAGGAGTATTATCTCACGTACCCGTATGCGGTCCGGAGGATCCTGATGACGCCTTCGGAGGACCTCGTGGATCCGGTGTTCTGGACGACGAACGAGGACAAGGCCAGGGCACTCCGGGAATTTGTGACAAAGTATTATCTCCAGGTGCCGGATTCGCTTAAGGGGATCTGCGATGAGTTCAAGACGGAGTACGCCTCCCTGCTGAAGCAGTACGAGGAGGACGAGTGCGACATCAGCGACGTGCTGCGTGCCGTGCGGGCCTTTATATCAAAGGATACCGAGTATTCCGAGTCACCGGGCAAGACACCGTCCGGCCGGGATACCGTAGAGTATTTCCTCAAGGAGAATAAAAAAGGGTATTGCACCTACTACGCGACGGCAGCGGCTATCCTGCTCCGTTCGGTCGGGATTCCGACTCGATTTGTCGAGGGCCTGTATATCTCTCCGGAGGAGTTGAAAAAAAACATGCCGGAGGAGATCTCCGTGCCGGATTATGACTGTCACGCCTGGATCGAGGTGTACGATGAGCGGTATGGCTTCGTGACTTTTGAGACGACACCGGGACATGGTGAGCAGCTGGGCAACGAGGAGAACAACGATGGCGGCTATTCCGATGGCAACCAGGGTGGAGACGGCCCGGCTCAGGTGACGCCGACGCCGATGGTGACGACTAAGCCGGATGAGAGTATGGAGTTCGAGGATATCGAGGGCAACGAGGATACCGAGGACGAAGGTCAGGAGCAGGGACGCGATGGCGGAGACCTGGGCTCCAATGAAAAAGAGGACTCGGGATTCTTACATATTCTTCTGATCCTCCTGATCGTGCTGATCATCGTTGCAGCGGTCGCAGAGGGACAGCGACGGATCCGACGATATCTGTTCCGGAGTCGCCTGTCGGATATGAAGAACAAACGTAGGCGCGTACGCATGACGCATCGTCATCTGACCCCGTACTTTATGCACCGGGGCGTGAAATACGTCGGACAGTCGAGCGCAGAGCTGACCGGAGAGCTGACAGAGGCGCTGTCGATGCCGGAGGAGCCGATCCGCTACTATGTGGATACGATCTTCCATGCGGCGTTCGGACCGGATAATCTGACGGAGCAGCAGGTGTTCCGTTTCCGCGAGGTGTGCGATGAGATCTGCCGACATGCATATCGTGATGCCGGGCTCTTGAAAAAAATCTATTATATGTATATAATGGTATTATGATGAGGGGATAATCGCCGATGAGGGGCGGCGAGTGATCAAAAATGCCTGCACGTGAAGCGGGTCGGTTTGTGGTGTGAGATAGGAGAGTGACTGACAGATGCTAAAGAGGACCTACGACAAAATCTACGCACTATTTGATAAGGCGGGCGGATACCTATCTACCAGGACTATGCTTGACCATAAGGTTTCGACGATCCATATTCGTGAACTGGTGGAGAACGGAGATATCGAGAAGGTGTCTCACGGGAATTATTGGGGGTGCTTTCTGAAGATCAAAAAACCGGCAAACTACCGGATGATCGAGGCGTGCCTCACAAACGCCAAGTCAGTGATCTGCGGACCGAGCGCCTGCTACTATCACGGATTCCTGAAACGAGAGCCGGAGAAGCTGTATATCGCGACGCTTCGTACGGACCGCGGAGGGATGAAGCTGTCGTTCCCGGTATCGCGGCATTATTTTTCCGAGCAGTCCTTTGAGGAGGATGTCGTTACGTTTGCGTACGAAAACACGACGGTGCGTGTATACGACATCGATCGCAGCGTGGTGGATTGCATCCGCCTGGCGGACAAGCTCGAGGACGGGATGCTCGATGAGATCCTCCGAGCTTATCGCCGATCCAACAAGAAAAACCTGAAAAAATGCTACGCGTACGCGGATCGCATGCGCGTCGGCAAGATTGTCAGGGAGTATTTAAACTGAGCAACTTTAATCCATTTTTAATCATAAGTCTGAGATTTCGTATTGCATACGCGCAAAAGGTGTGATAAAATATGTTTTGGCAATCTATCCGAAAGGAGAAATACTATGTTTAAGACGATTCGTGGTACGTTAACATCGACAGTAATCATTATCGTGGCTATCGCGATGATCGCGCTGGCGTTGACATCCCTGATGTTGACCGGTTATAACCTGGACGTCTCTGCTCAGGAGGGTCTGCAGGCAAAGGCAAATCAGCATGCCGAGGAGATCAACACCTGGTTGACCGGGGAAAAGAACATGACGGAGGGAATCCGTGGTGCGATCGTGGCACTCGGTACGGATAATCCGGCACGTGAGGATATGTCAAAGATCCTGATTGCTACGGCGACCGGTCGTGATCAGTTGTTGAATATCTATATTGGAAATGAGAAAAAGGAGTTCCTGCAGCTCGATCCAAACGCGACGACGGATCCGGACTACGATCCGACCGCCCGCGGATGGTATAAGGCCGCTAAGGAGGCTAAGGGCACCATCGTTACCGATCCGTATATGGACGTCCTGATCGGCGGTATGTG
>JAZASH010000038.1:0-20850 GCA_036343395.1 Eubacterium sp.
CGGCTCTGCGGCTCACCGCGGTTACCGAGATCCTCAACAAAGGTGGTCTCATCCATCTGACCGACATTCTCTCCGCTGATCATCAGCGGCTGATCCTCGACATAAAAATCCACCTTATCGATCCTGTCGATCTGACACAGCGTTTTTACGATCGCTGCACGTGACAGCACTTCCACAAGTCCCGACTTATTATTATAAGCACCGGTAAAGTACACCGACATCTGCTTTTCATTGACCTGCAACTCATCAAACTCGATATCCGGCTCGATCGGATTGGTCAGACGATCCTGCTCTCCGTTTTTCTCGAGCGCATGGATCAGTTCGGTCGCTACAGACACCACATCTCTGGCCTCTGTCTGGATCTGATACTCCTCGGAAACGAGTTTTTCACAGTTAGCATCCAGGTAGTAGACACGATAAATCGGCGCAGCTGCATCATCCGAGCTCCCGCACCCGGACATCACAGTCGCTAATAAAAGCGCTATCAGCATCCACTTACCTGCTTTTTTCATGTTACCCTCACTAATTCTAAATGATTATAATTACAGTTATTATTATGACTCTTCACTACGTAACGGAATACGCACATTAAAGGTCGTACCCTGCTGCTCCACACTGTGAACCTTGATGGATCCGTGATGCAACAAGACCGCACTTCTTGTGATCGCCAGTCCCAGACCGGACCCTCCCGTCTCTCTGGCTCGCGCTTTATCCACGCGATAAAAACGTTCAAAAATATGATCCTGTAAATCCTCCGGAATACCCTCCCCGGAGTCGGAGACCTTCAGATAGAAAAACTTATGATCCGCGTTGAGACTGACGCGTACCCAACCGTCATCGTAGTTGTATTTTATCGCATTTTCGATCAGATTACGAAACGCCATACTCAGCTTCACTTCGTCGATCTGAGCGGATACCGGACGTACACTTTCGTAAATAATATCGATATTTCTTTTGTCCGCGATCGGCTGTAACTGCTTCAAAATCTTCTCAACAAATTCATTTACATTAACCTCTGAAATTGTCACCTGCGTAGCAGCCGAACGGTCCATTTTTACCAGCGCGAGAAGATCGTTAATGATCTCATTCATACGATCGAGCTCGGTACCGATATCCTCCATGAACTCCTGATACAGCTCGACCGGGAGGCCTTCCTGACCGGTCAGAGATTCCGACAGCACCTTCATCGAGGTGATCGGTGTTTTCAGCTCATGAGACACATTGGAAACGAACTCCTGACGGGCATCTTCGAGGTTTTGCAGATCGGAAAGCATATGATTAAACTCATCCGAAAGCTTCTCTACCTCTTCGTAGCCACGGATATTCATCTGCTCGGAAAAATCCCCCTCGGAAATCTTTTTGACCTGTCCTGTCATCTCCTGCACCGGTCGTACCACCTGGCCGGAGTACAGCGCGGCGACGATCAGCACGATCACACCGAGACATAAAAGCATCGTAAAAAGAATCGTTCGGATTCCCTGGTACATACGGACCACTTCACCCAGTGAGAAGTTCATCACGACCGCACCACCGATCGAGGACTGATCCGCCTGATACACCGGCAATACGATCAGCAAATGATCCCCCTGCACCGACGTCAACGTAGCCATGCGGCCGTTCAACACCGGCGGTACCTCATCGATCAAAAGCGTTTTGCCTTCCTCGAGACCATAGGTGTCTCGCAGGACCTTCAACCTACTGTCAACCACCATAATACGGCCGTCATAGATATCGGAAATCTGTGTTAACTCGGAGTCTACCTCAGCAGATACATCGTTGGTAAAAAATGCTGAGGACGTAACAAGATTACACAACACGGCACCACGTGTCTGGATCCGTGTTGTCTGCTGATCGATCGCTCTGGAACGATAGGAATTTAAAAGAATTAACGAAAAGAGAACCAAAGGAAGGACGCCGATAAAAAGCAGCACCATCAGACTTTGGAAACGAAGACTTTTCAGCTTACGAAGTAACTTCTTAACCCTTGAAATAATAACCAACACCCCATTTGGTATGAATGTATTTCGGTTCACTCGGATGCTCTTCGATCTTCTCACGCAGACGACGGATATGTACGTCTACGGTACGGAGATCACCCGGATAGGACTTACCCCAGATCTCATCCAACAGCTGCTCACGCGAGTAAACCTTACCGCTGTGCGTCATCAGAAGCTCGAGCAGATCGAACTCCTTTGCTGTCAGATTGATTTCCTCATTATTGATAAATACCAGTCTGCCTTCAATATCCAACCTGAGACCGTCGTAATCTGCAACCATTTCCTTGCTTTCGCTCTCGCCGACGGACTCTTTTTTACCACTACGACGAATAATCGCCTTGATGCGGGCTTTCACCTCCAAAATGTTAAAGGGTTTGGTTATATAATCATCGGCACCGTACTCGAGGCCTAAAATCTTGTCCATATCATCGCCCTTGGCTGTCAGCATGATGATCGGCAGGTCCGAGAACTCACGGATCTGCTGGCATACCTCAAAACCTGTCATCTTCGGGAGCATCACGTCAAGAAGCATCACATCATAGGTGTTGTTACGCACCGCCTCGACAGCCTCCTCGCCGTCATATGCTGCGTCAACCTCCATCCCATCCTGCTCCAGACTAAAACGGATTCCCTTAACAATCAGTTTTTCATCATCTACAACCAATACACGCTTTGCCAATTCTCTATCCTCCGGTAATTCGTTATCCTACCTTTATGTAATCCTTGATCCGATCAAAAATGCCCTGCTTTATGCCCGGGATATTCATCAGATCCTCTGCTTTTTGAAATCTTCCATGCTCATTGCGATATGTCACGATCGCGGTCGATTTTGCTTCTCCGATGCCGGGGATCTTGGTCAGTTCCTCGGCGCCCGCCGTGTTGATATCGATCTTGTTATCGTCCGTGCCTCCATCGGTCCCTGTTGTTATACCGCTTGCGCCGCTCACTCCCGCGGCATCCGCCGACTTGCCCTTTTCGCCGATGACCACCTGTGCTCCGTCCTCCAGGACCGAAGCCAGATTGACTGACAGGGTATCGGCTTTCTTGGTAAAACCGCCGGCCTCCTCGACAGCCTCCACTACCCGTGGGTTGTGTGAAAAGCTGTAGACACCGGGCTTTTTGACGGCCCCGCAGACGTAAACGTAAACCTCACCGGCTGTTTTAGCCGCGCTTTCTGTCGCTGCACGACTCTCCTTCGCTGTCGCCCCACCGGTCACATACATGTCCGTACCGGCGCCTGCTCCCGTGTTACCGGGTCCCAGGATCACATAGGCGATACCGCACAAAAACACAGCCGCAACTAAGATCACGACCTGCATTCGATTTTTCTTTTCCATAGCTCCTCCCATCTGTATCGGAAGGAAGCACTCGTACATACCTATTATACAACGAATTTAAGATTTTACAACAAAAATTTTACGAAAGAACATCCTCGAGGATGGCGATCATCTCATCGACATGCTCTTTCTCGATCACCAGCGGCGGCACAAAACGGATCACGTTCGTACCGGCAGCCATCAGCACCAGACCCTTTTCCAGCGCTTTATTGACATACGGAACGACCTCCTCAGACAGCTCGAGGCCCCGCATCAGGCCGAGTCCCCTGGTCGCCACGCAAACATCCTTCTCCTCCACAAGCTTTTGCAGCTTTTCATCGAGATACGCCCCGACCTCAGCTACATGCGCTACGAGATTTTTCTCCTTGAACTGAGCAACAGTCGTATTGATCGCCGTCATGGCAAACGGATTTCCGCCGAAGGTCGTCCCGTGATCACCCGGAACCATGCAGTCTGCCACCTTGGCCGGCGCCGCAAAAGCACCTACTGCGGTGCCGTTTCCGATGCCCTTGGCAAGCGAAACGATATCCGGCCGGATGCCGTAATGCTCGAATGCGAACATTTTTCCGGACCGTCCCATGCCGCACTGTACCTCATCGCAGATCATGATGATATCCCGCTCGTCGCAGATCTCACGGATGCCCCTGATAAAGTCCGGATCGGCCGGGTAAATCCCGCCCTCGCCCTGCAGAGCCTCGACGATGATCGCATAGGTCCCGTCCGTCACCAGCTTTTTCACTGAATCCAAATCGTTATAGGTCGCAAAACTGATCCCGGAAAGCATCGGCTCGTACGGCTCGCGATATTTTTTCGTACCGGTCACAGACAGAGCACCCATACTCCGACCGTGAAAAGCCTTCTCCATCGACACGATCTCATGACGATCGGCATGACCGTTCACGATCGCATACTTCCTGGCGAGCTTCAGCGCGCCCTCGTTGGCCTCCGACCCGGAATTGCAGAAAAACACCTTGTCCATCCCGGTAATCTCGCTTACATTTTTCGCGGCTTCCTTCAAAGGCACCGAATAAAAATAATTCGAAAAATGCATCCCTTTATCGATCTGCGCCTTCAGCGCCTCTTTATAAGCGTCATTGCTGTACCCAAGTGCACAAACAGCAATACCCCCTCCAAAATCAAGGTACTTCTTTCCCTCAACATCGAAGAGGTATACACCCTCACCCCGATCAAATGCCACCTGATACCGCTTATATGACTGTATCAGATGCTCGTCGGTTTCTTTAATAAGCTTATCCATAACAATATCCTTTCAGAGTTAGCTGCATCAGCGGAAACTCTCTATTCCTTCTCATGTGGATACAGATCCACCTTATTATCAATAATCGCGGTACCAATACCCTTCTTGGTAAAGAACTCCAACAACAGACAATGCTCTCGTCGCCCATCAAGAATATGCACGCGATTGACGCCCTGCTCGACCGCCTCAACGCAATTCCTGATCTTCGGAATCATTCCACCACCGATGATGCCCTTGTCGATCAGACCATTTGCCTCCTCGAGCGACAGCACGGAAATCAATGACGACGGATCGTCCGGGTCCATGCAAACACCCTCGATATCTGTCATAAATGCAAGCTTCTCCGCGTGAATCGCCTTCGCTACGGCAGACGCCGCCTCATCGGCATTGATGTTCACCGCGTGGAAATGCTCGTTCAGGCCGACCGGCGCGATGATCGGTACAAAATCGTTTTCGATCAGCGTATCGATCAGCTCGGTATTCACCGAGACAACCTCACCGACATAGCCGATATCCTTGCCGTTGGCTGTCTTCTTTTTACACATCAGCATACCGCCGTCCTTACCACAGACACCGGCTGCTCGGACGCCCTGCTTCTCCATCTCCTGTACGAGGTGCTTATTCACCTTGTTCAGGACCATCTCAGCGACCTCCATCGTATCCTTGTCGGTCACACGCAGGCCATCGACAAACTCGCTCTCCTTACCCATAAAGCCGAGCCACTTGCTGATCTCCTTACCGCCGCCGTGCACGATGATCGGATGCATCCCGACCAGCTTCAACAGCGCCACGTCCTTGATCACGCTTCGCTGCAGCTGCCCATCCAGCATCGCCGACCCACCATACTTCACGACAACCTTTTTTCCACTAAAGTCACGAATATAAGGTAACGCCTCAATCAGTGTTTCAGCTTTATTCGTGATTTCTTCCATGATCTGACTCATTACTCAATTCTCCAATCAATTAATCCAAGCATCTAAACTTATTAATTAACTCCTATAATCCCCATTTATCTTGATATAGTTATGAGTGAGGTCACATCCCCAGGCGGTGGCGCCCTCGCGCCCCTGCTTCAACTCGCACAGAAATGTCACCTTATCTTCCTTCATCCACTCGGTCGACTTTTCCTCATCGATCTTCAACACGACACCATCCTGGATCAGAAGCATCATCTCATCCTTATGTAAAAATGTCACGTCCACCTGATCCGGATCGAAATCAACACCGGCATAGCCCAGCGCATCGAGAATACGTCCGCTGTTCGCATCCGCACCGAAAATCATCGCCTTTACCAGATTCGACGCCGTCACGGAGCGCGCCAGCTTCCTGGCATCCTCATGCGTCTTTGCTCCGGTCACGATCACCTCAAGCATACGCGTCGCGCCCTCACCGTCAGCAGCCATTTTTTTTGCCAGCGTGATGCAGACAAATCGCAGCGCCTCACGGAACAGCTCATAGGCCTTGGTATCGCGCTCGATCTTCACTCCGGACTGGCCGTTCGCCATCACGATATAGGTATCGTTGGTCGACGTATCGCGGTCAACGGAAATCATGTTAAAGCTGTCATCCACCGCTTCTTTGGTCAACTCCTGGAGCACATACTGATCGATCTTGGCATCCGTCGTCGTCACGGAAAGCATCGTCGCCATATCCGGATGGATCATCCCGGAGCCCTTGGTCATACCACCGACCGTCACGGTCTGCCCATCCACCTCAAAGGTGCAGGCAGCTTCCTTATGCACGGTATCGGTCGTCATGATCGCCAGGGCCGCTTTACGCGCGTTCTCACGGCTGTCATCCAGCTTCTCCCTGAGCGCCTTGACGCCGGCATAGATCGGCTCCTCGCTCAGCTGATAGCCGATCACGCCCGTCGAACAGGTCAGGACCTCATCCGGTCGGACGTTCAGCTCGCGGGCCATCTCCGCCGCCATAAAGAGGTTGGTCTCCTTGCCGCGCAAACCGGTCCCCGCATTCGCGATCCCGGTATTCAGCACCACTGCATGCACGGGATTTCCATTCTTCAGGATCTCCCGATCATACAGTACCGGCGCCGCCGCAAAAACATTTTGCGTAAAGGTCGCCCCCAACACGCACGGGAACTCACTATAAACCAGCGCCATATCCTCGCGCCCCTTATACTTAATCCCCGCCGCCGTCGACGAAGCCTTAAACCCCTTGGCGGAAGTCACCCCACCATCAATCTCAGCAATATTCTCAAATACTTCTAACCCCTGTTCTATCATAAACAGTACCTCATATGGTTAGTAAGGGCGGGCGATGTTCGGACATCAACCGCCCTGTAAAATCACTTGTCAGCCAGTTTCAGTGCACGTACCTTTGTAGAAAGACCAAACAGATTGATGAAACCTTCCGCGTCGTGATGATCATACAGATCCCCCGTCGTAAACGACGCGATATCCTCATCATACAGACTGTACGGTGATGTCGTCCCCTGCTTGATGATATTACCCTTATACAGCTTGAACTTCACTTCTCCGGTCACATACTCCTGCGTCTTATCGATAAACGCGCATACAGCCTCACGAAGCGGTGTGAACCACTTGCCTTCGTAGGTGATCTGTGCCAGCTTGTTACCCATATCAAGCTTCAGATCCGTCGTTTCACGATCCAGGATCAGCTCCTCAAGCTGCTGGTGTGCCTCATAGAGGATCGTTCCACCCGGTGTCTCATACACACCGCGGGACTTCATACCTACTACACGGTTCTCCACGATATCCACGATACCGATTCCGTGCTTGCCACCAAGCTTATTCAACTCACGGATGATATCCGCAACCTTCATCTTTTTCCCGTTGATCGAGGTCGGAACACCCTTCTCGAAGGTCATTGATACGATCTCACCTTCCTCCGGTGCCTTCTCAGGAGACACACCCAGGACGAGCAGGTGATCAAAATTCGGTGCATTCGCCGGATCCTCGAGCTCGAGACCCTCATGCGAAATATGCCAGATGTTACGATCGCGGCTGTAGCTGGAGTCCGCAGAGAACGGCAGCGTGATACCGTGCTGACGGCAGTACTCGATCTCCGACTCACGCGAATCCATCGTCCACTTGTCACTTCTCCAGGCAGCGATGATCTTCAGATCCGGTGCCAGAGCCTTGATACCGAGCTCGAAACGGATCTGGTCATTTCCCTTACCGGTCGCACCGTGACAGATCGCGGTCGCACCCTCTTTACGAGCAATCTCGACCAGACGCTTTGCGATCAAAGGTCTCGCCATCGATGTACCCAGCAGATATTTATTCTCATACACCGCATGTGCCTTCACACACGGCATGATAAAGTCCTCACACAGTTCGTCGACAACATCTTCGATATAGAGCTTTGCTGCCCCACAGGACTTTGCTCTCTCCTCGAGACCGTCGAGCTCCTCCTCCTGTCCGCAGTCGATGCAGACACAGATTACCTCGTAATCAAAATTCTCCTTCAACCACGGGATGATCGCCGTCGTATCCAGACCACCCGAATAGGCCAAAATAACTTTTTCTTTCATAGGTTGCAACCCTCCATTTAAAAATATTAGCGCACCCGTCGGTACACTATGGTATCTTACGACATACCATAACAAACAGTATACCCTCAAGTGCGCATTTTTTCAAGTATTATTTGGAAAAAAGGCCCCATTACTCGAGTTGAGCGGTACTACGCTGCAGGATACCATGGATCGTCTCGCGTAAAACCGCCATATTCATGGGCTTCGTGACGTAATCGTCGATGCCGAGCTCGCGTATCTTTTTGAGCGTATCGACACTCTTTTCACTCGTAACCAGGATGACCGGTATATTGTAGCTCTCCCGGATCTCATTGTACAGCGTAAACCCGTCAATCTCGGGCATCCTCAGATCCAGCAGGATCAGGTCGATATCGACATCCGACAGGATCGCAAAGGTCTCGATCACGGTCGCAGCCGAGTATACCTGGACATCCATATCGCGGAGATTCTCTCGAATATACGTGTGGATCAACGGATCATCGTCGACCACAAGGATCTTTTGCGACATATTCTCGGTCTGACGCAGCTCATACGCCGCATCCTCCTCCATGATCTGCAGCATGATCTCGGCAATCTCCGGATCAAACTGCGTCCCCTTGCCCTTGATCAACTCCTCGCGGACGACATCCTGCGGGAGAAGCTTACGATAACTACGATCACTCGCCATCGCATCATAGGCGTCGGCAACTGCGATAATACGCGCAATCTCAGGGATCGTCTCACCCTCAAGTCCGTTCGGGTAGCCACGGCCGTCGTAACGCTCGTGATGGTATTTGGCCGCATAGCCGACACGCTCATCATCGTGGATATCACGCAAGATATGAAATCCGCTGACCGGATGGATACGGATCTGATCAAACTCTTCGTCCGTCAGCTTTCCGGGCTTGTTGATCACCTCGACCGGAACACGGATTTTTCCGACATCATGCAGGAGTCCCGCGTAAAAAATAACCCGCTGTTCCTCCTCAGACTTGCCCATCCGTCCGGCGATACGCACCGCATAGTCCGCCACTCGCTGGGAGTGACCGCTCGTATAGCGATCCTTGGCATCGATCGTGGAGGTCAGCGACCGGATGATGTTCATATTCATGCGCTGCAGGCGCTCGAGACTGTCCTCTTCGCTCCTCTGCGCCTTCGCCACGCGCTTGATCGAGTACACACAAAAGCCAACGATAATCGCAAAAATCACGACAGAAATCAGTACACCGATCAAAATCTTCGTACGGATCTGCTCGTATAAGCTGTCATTATCCGCAACGATCACGATCTTCCAGTTATTATCGATCTGATCGATGAAAACCGTGCTTTTTACGCCATCGATCGTCAACTCCAGCGTACCGTCGACACGCTGACTGAGCTCAGCCTGGAGCTCAGCAAGTCTTTTTTCTCCGTTATAGTTCTTTCCTACCTCGGACGGGACACTGTGAGCAATCACGCCCCCTTCGTAATCCTCGATAAAGCAATATCCCATGTCGCTCATCGTCGTATCTTCGACGATCTTCTGCACCTCATCGAGCGTGACATCAAGAGCCAAAACGCTCTCCCCGTCGGACAACATCTGGGTAAACGATATAATCGTCTTACCGGTCTGCGCATCGATATAGGGATCGGACAGCACCATCTCTCCCTTCCCCTCGATCGCCTGGGTATACCAGGCTCTTTCCTTCGGTTTGAAATCGGAAGGCGGCGTCCAACCGGCGCCGTCGACATAGCCTCCGGCCAGATACCCATAGAAGCCGGTGATATCCTCATCGAACTCCTTTTGCATCATTTTCGTCGATTGCGTCAGATATTCCTCGATATTGAAGCGCGGTACGTTCTTTTTCAGCATCGTATCCACGGTGCTGGCTGCAAACCAGAGAACGTCATTTCCCTTTTTAAGATAATTGTTGATCATCGTCCCCTGGCTTTTCAGGTTACTCTCGCCGAGGTCTCTGACATCATCGGTCGCTGTACTGTAAAACGCGCTGAAGATGTACGTTAACATAACCACCAGCAATACAAAGATTAGCACGATGGTGGCCATAAACTGTCTCGTAACGGATCTTTTCTTCATACGATCATCTCCTACATTAAAATTATACCATAATTTCGTCTTTTGTAAACAGAAAAACGCACAGAGTGCTTGCAAAAATGAGGAGTTTGGTGTATAATTCCATTTATTCTATGATTATAAATGCAGAACCGCCCGCTTAAAGCGCCGATAAATCGTTGTTTTTTTGCGGACTGCTCAGAAGGTGAGGAAACTATGATTAAAGCAGGTATTATCGGAGCAACAGGCTATGCCGGACAGGAACTCGTCCGGATCCTTTTAGGACATAAAGAAGTCGAGATTGCGTGGTATGGTTCACGCAGCTACGTCGATCAGCGTTTTGCCAGTGTTTTCGGTAACTTTGTCAAGCTGGTACCGGATCTGTGCAAAGGTGATGATCTGGATGCGCTTGCCGATGAAGTCGATGTTATTTTTACCGCGACACCGCAGGGCTATCTCGCCGGGATCCTGACTGAGGATATCCTTAAAAAGGCCAAGGTGGTCGACCTTTCGGCTGACTACCGGATCAAGGATGTCGCTAAATATGAAACCTGGTACGGAATCGAGCACAAAAGCCCCGCTCTCATCGAGGAGGCGGTTTACGGTCTGTGCGAGATCAACCGTGAGGACATAAAAAAAGCCCGGTTGATCGCCAATCCGGGTTGTTATCCGACCTGTTCGACACTGTCGATCGCACCGCTCGCTCGTCGTGGCTGGATCGATATGAGCACACTGATCATCGATGCGAAATCAGGAACCTCGGGAGCCGGTCGCGGAGCGAAGGTACAGAACCTCTACTGCGAGGTCAACGAGAGCATCAAAGCGTATGCCGTTGCCACGCATCGTCATACACCGGAAATTGAGGATCAGCTGTCCTATATCAGCGGTGAAGACGTAACGATCAACTTCACACCGCATCTGGTTCCGATGAACCGCGGTATCCTCGCCACCAGCTATGCCAAGGTCATCGGTGAGCACAGTGAGGAAGAATTGAAAAATGCTTATTACGAAGATTATAAAGACGAATATTTCGTTCGCGTCCTTGATGGGGCGACGCCGCCGGAGACACGTTGGGTCGAGGGCAGCAACTATGTCGATGTCAACGTCAAGTACGATCCGCGGACCAATCGTGTGATCATGATGGGTGCCATCGATAATATCACCAAGGGTGCTGCCGGTCAGGCTGTTCAAAATATGAACCTACTGTTCGGCTTCCCTGAAAACGAGGGGCTCCGGTTGGTTCCCATGGTTCCGTAATCAGTAAACGAATAACCGGGACGGGCGGTTTGCAAATCATTTTTGGGACTTTCGCTAAGCGCAGCGAGCGTGAGCGGTCCCAAAAATGATTTGGCAAACGGTAGCCGTCCCGGTTTTTTGTGCCTTATTCTTCAGCGTCTGTAAACCCAATATCTGAATCTTTAACATGTCCCTCATGACCATCGATAGATGAAACATCATACGGGGTGCTCTGGTAAACGTAGTAATTTAACCAGTTTGAATAGAGTAGCTGACCGGACGAAAACCACTGCACAATGGGCTTTTTCGTCGGATCATCATCCGGAAAATAATGCTTCGGTATGATCGGATTCAGGCCCTTGATCGTATCTCTCTCATACTCACGAAGGAGCGTCTTGGAGTCATACTCCGGATGTCCCGTAATAAAAAACTGCGAGCTGTCTCGCCGCTTGATGATCGCGATACCGGACTCATCGGATACTGCCATCACCTCGAGCTCCGGATGCTCCGCGACATCCTCCGGACGGATCGCAAAGCTGCGGCTCTGCGGCATATAAAAGACATCATCAAACCCTCGAAACAGCGGGGATTTTTTCTTTAACACACGATGCTCATAGACACCGGATATTTTTTCATCTAAAACAACACGCTTGATCCCGTAGTGATAATACAGCGCGGCACAGGCACCCCAGCAGCTGTGCAGGGTGCAGTGAACGTGCGTCTTGGACCACTCCATGATCTCACACAGCTCTTTCCAGTAAACAACATCCTCAAAACGGGTCTTCTCGAGCGGCGCACCGGTGATGATCAGTCCGTCAAAACGGCGATCCTTCACCTCATCAAACACCGTGTAAAAGGTCTCAAGATGATTTTCCTCAACATGTCTCGGCTGGTAGCTGTCCGTCTGCATAAACTCGACCTCTACCTGCAGAGGCGTGTTGGACAGCTTGCGGAGGAACTGCGTCTCGGTCTCAATCTTCGTCGGCATGAGATTCAGGATGAGCACGTGAAGCGGACGGATATCCTGGTGCATCGCACGGAACTCCGTCATAACAAAAATATTCTCACTCTCCAGAATCTTCTGCGCTGGCAGCGAATCTTGAATTCTAATCGGCATTTACTGATCCTCCGGGTTATTCATAAAATGTCTCGCTCTTGACACCGCCGGTTTCGTTTTCCGAGGATACTCTCCCCTCGGTTTCCTCCACCGACTCGTGATAGCCGGTCAGAGCGGCAAACGGCGCAAACTGTGCCGCACGCATCTCCGGCGACATCTTTGCCCGCCGGCTCTCCGGCCTGGGAAGGTCGATGATATCGGCGTATTTTTCACGCGTTTTGCGCGCGGTTTCCTCGATATGATCCACTTCTGTACCATCCCCTTGTCGTGTCCTAGTCACCCATTATACTATTAGTTTTCCGTTTTTTCAAGTCTAACGATACTTTTTTTTGACGAGTCCGACGCATAGACGCCGGTCACAGGCCTCGTCTCGGCGCCGCATCCACCGTTCCGGCCGAGCCGAACCGCTCAGCCCTTGTGGCCGCCGACCTGGCCATTTCTTTCGATCGTAGTCGCGCCCTCCTGCAGGTTCATCCCCTTTAAGAGCGCATTTTTACCGTATCGCTTTTGGATATCGAGCACCGCATGCTGGAGCCGTCTCTCCTTCATCTCCGCCTCATAGGCCTCCATACGCTCCTCCTGCTCGGCCTCGATATTATCAAAAATCGTCAGCTGTCTCTGTTCCGGCTCCGGCGGCTTCATCTTTCCCTCATAGACAACGTGATTGGCCGTGATATTGACACGACGGATCAACAGGTCCGGATTGACGATGCGCTCATAGAGACCCATCACAGCGTCCATGATCTGTCTCGTCGACGACATCGGATGGTCGAGGTTGGCAGTGCCGTGCGCATGCTTAGGCACGAGGCGTCCGTAGCGGTCCTTTTTCACCTCACCGTGGTATTTTTCCCGGATCTCCGGGCGACTGAGCGACTCGACATCATAGCCGATCGTCAGCACCATCTGATCGGTCACGAGACGTTTTTTGACGAGATCGAGGACGAGAAGCTCCGTCATCTCACGCGTGATCAACTGCGCCTTATCGTAAGTATACGGCTCCTTCAGAACCTGTCCCGAGCCGACACTGTTATTCTCCGGTTGATAGCTGTGGATATAGGAGATCTCGGTCGGCTCATACCCCCAGGCATGGTCGATCAGGAGCTCAGCGTTGACGCCAAAGAGGCGGTACAACAGATCCTCATCGGCGAGTGAGCAGCACGCCACATCTCCCATCGTATGCATCCCGTACTGCGCCAGGCGCCTCTGATAACCGGCGCCGACACGCCAGATATCCGTGATCGGCCGGTGATCCCAGAGCTGCTCACGATAGCTGATCTCATCGAGTTCGGCGACACGCACGCCATTTTCATCCGCGGGCATTTTTTTAGCCACGACATCCATCGCCACTTTTGCGATAAACAGATTCGTACCGATGCCGGCCGTCGCCGTCACACCGGTCTCATCGAGGACCTCACGCACCATCTTCATCGCCAGCTCGTGCGCCGTCATATGATAGTTTTTGAGATAGGCCGTAACATCCATGAAAACCTCGTCGATCGAGTAGATGTGGATGTCCTCCGGCGCGATGTGGCGCAGGTAGATCTCGACGATCTTGTTGGAAAACTCCATGTAGCGGCGCATCTGTGGCGGTGCCGCGATGAAGTCCAGCTCGAGCGTGTCATCTGCGTCCAGCTCCGGTGCCACGTAGGACTTGCCGGAGAACTCAACCTCCGCCGTGGTCACGCGATCGGCCGCACTCCCGCCTCCCTGTCGTCTGCTCTCACGTCTCAACCGCTCAGCCAGCACACGCTTGCGCTCGTTATTGACCTCCTGCACGCGTTGGATTACCTCAAAAAGCCTCGCGCGCCCCGAGATCCCATGCCGTTTCAGAGACGGCGTCACCGCGAGACAGATCGTTTTTTCCGTACGCGAAGAATCCGCCACGACAAGATTCGTCGTAAGCGGATCCAAGCCACGCTCCAGACACTCCACCGAAGCGTAGAAAGATTTTAAATCGATACATACATAGTGTTTCATAAGCGTCCTCTCAGACGGCAGTGGCAGATCCCTGCCTGCATGTGCGTCACCAGGAGCCTCCGCCGCCTCCGCCGCCGCCTCCGCCGGAGAAGCCGCCTCCGCTACTGGAGCCGCCCGGCGTCGACGTCATCGCCATCTCCATACTTGTCATCGTGCGATCCATAAACCGACTGAACGTATAATAATTAAACCCATTCGACGTATATCCGCCATACCAGTGCGGCGGTTCGAGCGCGATACTCTCGAAATGCTCCACCCAAACATCCGTGATATCCAGCACGTACGTGTACGGCAGGATCTTATAAAAATACTGCGGATCCTGATTGACAAGCGACACCAGATGCGGTCTCTCCGCCGTCATCAGATAATTGCGAAAACCGCGGATCCTACCGAGCAGATCATTACCATAGTCTGTCCGTCTCTCGATCAGTCGGAAAAAGATCATCTGACCGACCGTCGCCACCACGCAGGCGAAAAAGACAACCCATAAAAAGGATCCATTCGGATAGAAATTATTACTCCGGAAAACCTCTCCGAACACTGCGATAAAAATACCGATCACACCGCAACCGATCACGCCGAAAACAATCCTGGTAGCGATATGCCTGTTGGCATGTGAAGCGTATATCGTAATCAGCATCAAAACAGCCATCAGACCTCCGATCGGGAGCATACCGAGGACCCAATCATTATCGCCGAAAACCACCTTAAACGGTCCCAGCAAACCGATTACAAAAGGAACAATTGCAAACGGAAACGTGATCATTCGCCATGCGAGAGAATTGGTATAAAAAATCTTTTTCTTCATCCTATCTACGACATTTTTATTTACCTTATTCAGCGTTTTATAAAAACTGTTTTCCAGTTCTTTTTTTGTCACGACGGCACCGTACTGATAGAGACCGTCCATAAACAGTTTCTCCGCCTCATCCGTACCCGTGTAATGACGCAGAATACGGAAAGAAAAGTTCTTGCCTTTTTCATCCTTCTGTTCGATCTGGATATACCCCTCGGCAGCGAGCTCGATCAGCATCGGTACGATATCACCGTTTTTCAGCGACCCCTTATACGCATATGCGGTCTCTGCACAGTTCAGCCCATCCGGAGGATAAAACTCGACGATCTCGATGACATCCTTATCCCGTCCGTACTTAAACCAGATAACAAACGAAAGCGCCAAACATACACAGCACAGGACAACCGCGATCACGCCCGAGAGTGGGAAATCCCGACTCGGTACAAAGTATCCGTCCTCCAGTACAATACGGGTGGTAAAGCTCGCACCCGGCATGATTTGATACCCGATGAGTGCTCCTCGTATGATCTTTCCGTCAAAAGAATAACGGATCCCGTCGATCTTTGCCTCCTTATACTCACCATAATAAAAGCCGATATTATCGCCGGTATCCTTGAACGTTTTCGGCATCTCGATCGTAAAGGTAAGGTTCTGGATCGGTACATCCCAACCATTACCGATCAGGTTCATATAGAACTCATCCTCGCCCTCTGCGACGTCATTTCCCCAGTTAATATCATAGGTGATCGTGTACTTATGATTTCCCGTGATCTCCTCATCCTTATCGCCGATTTTGATCACGTGATTATCCGCTTCGCGATAATCGTCATACTTATCCGAACAGGACGTAACCGTGACATCAGCATAAACCGTATCCTTTGTCCCGTTCCGACGCTCGATATGATTCAACTCCGGGATATAGCGATAGATGCCATGTCGCGGCTCTAAAAATGTCACATCGATCGTCTCCACCACATGATAAGTATTGTTCTCCGAAACACGATACGAGCAGTCATACGCATTGATCAGATATCCACCGCGCGAGGACAACGCCTCACTATGACCGCCGGAACAGAATAATGCTGCCGTAAGCAGCATTACCGTTGTAAAAAGAAACGCACACGCGCGTTTAAATATTCCCATAGAATTCATCCAATAATTCTTCACAAAAGCCCCCTAATAGTACTCCGTCCGGTTACCTTACACATGAAGCATCAATCAAAACTAACCTTGACATTCTCTCGTTCCGCCGCATCGCTCACTTCATACATAGTAGCCTTTTTAAAGCCAAACATGCCGGCGATCATACCGCTCGGGAACACCTCACAGGCGATGTTATAATTCTTTACACAACCGTTATAATACTTTCTCGCATTGGCGATGTCCTGCTCCACCTGGGAGAGCTCCGCTGACAACTGCATGAAGTTTTGATTTGCCTTCAACTCCGGATAACTCTCAGCCAGTGCCATGATATTCGGGATCATCCGGGACATGTTTTTAGCGCTTTCCAGCTTCTGCTCCGGTGTCATATCCGCATAGTTGGCGCCGCGGGCTTTGATGATATTGTCAAGCGTTTCTTTTTCATGCTTGGCATACCCTTTCACCGTCTCAACGAGGTTCGGGATCAGATCAAACCGTTTTTTCATATAGACGTCCATCGTTGAGAAGCCTTCTTCAACTGCAGCACGCTTCCGAACCAGCCCGTTATAGCAGGCAATAAAAACGATAATCAACAGGAGGACAATTCCTCCGATAATACCTCCAACAAGCATGACTCTCCTCCTAGAATTATTACAACACAGAATCAGTTAACGCTATCGATATCCTCATCGTCAAGAGCCGGCCCCTCAACCGCCATGATCTCACGGTTGATGACGCGTTTCTGGTCACGCTGTTCTTCGACTTTGGCTGCGATCATTTCTTTCACCTTGCGCGGCTCTTTGATCGACTCAATGGTGATTCTCCCTGCCGTTTTATCCGATGTCTCAAGGACCACCGAACCGAGCCGGAAAAGCCGCTGTCCCAGCGATGCCGTAAACGTCACATCCATGACGCGGTACAGTCGGATCTCCTCTTCCTTCATACTCAAAAATCCATTCTGGATAAAAATGCGATCTCCTGTCAACTCATACAGGGTAAACGACCAGGGCAAGCCCAAAAAGGTGCGCTTACGGTCATGCCAGGTGGCATCGTCGTGCGGCTTTGCAGACTTTACGGCGATGATGATGATCAACACAGCAATCGCGATGATGATGAGCAGCGCAATCGCAATCCACTTAAGTAATGCTTCCATATGTTTTCCTCCTTGATCTGAGAAATGTATACTACTGTTTTTTATCTTTGATTACATATCCATGATGAGATTACATATCCATGATGATCTGACGGATTTCATCTTCAGCAACCGGCTTGGCATAGCGACCGTCATCAAACTGCATCACCTCTCCGATGCCTTTCTGGAATACAAAGCGAAGCTTGCCGTCACGTACTTTTTTATCGGTGTAGAGTTTCTTTACCAACTCGTCTTTATCGATGTAATCCGGCACGGTGTTCGGCAGGCCGATCTGTTTTAACAGAGCCTCCAGTCGGTCGACCTCCGCCTGTGTCATATACCCGTACTGACATCCCAGCTTTGCCTGTGCCATCAGTCCGATTGCAACCGCCTCGCCGTGGAGAAGCCGATAATCACTGACCGTCTCGATCGCGCGTCCCACGGTGTGTCCGAGGTTCAGAATCTCACGCAGATTGGCTTCGCGCTCGTCCTGCATGACGACCTTATACTTGACGTCACAGTTGTGCTCGCTGATGTAGGTGCAGGCCTCCGGATCGCAGCTGAGGATCCGATCGGTGTTGTTTTCCAGGTAGGTAAACAGCTCCATATCCGCGAGGCATCCGTGCTTGACCGTCTCCGCGAGACCGTTGATAAGATGCTCCCTGGGGAGTGTTTTCCACGAGTCGATATCGACGTAGACCTTCTTTGGCTGGTAGATCAGACCGATAAGATTCGTCGCCAGCGGTGTATCCACGGCTGTCTTGCCTCCGATCGCTGCGTCTGCAGCGGCCAGCAATGTCGTGGCGTAGTTGATAAACGGCACGCCGCGGCCAAAGGTCCCGGCCAGAAATCCGGCCAGATCCGATACGACGCCACCGCCGACAGCGATGACCATACAGTCACGACGAAAGCCCTGGGCCAGCATCGCGTCCTCGAGCATTTCCTTGACGGAACGGACCTTGCTTTTTTCTCCTGCCGGAAAGACAAAGAGCTCCGCCTGGTAGCCGGCGTCGGACAATGCCTGGCAGATCGGGCCGCCGTAGGGCTCCTCGACGTTGGAGTCGGTGATTACGGCGAGCTTTTTTACGCCGCCGTCGAGGCCGGCCTGCAGGTCCGCGATCAGCGTCGGGACGAGGGACTGCCCGATTTCGACGTCGTAGGTGTCGTCGACAACTTTTTTCAATTCTACATGAAACTTGCTCATGGAAACAATACCCCTTCTATGACTTCCGCATCAATGCGGTATTCAATTTCTTTGGAATCAATACTTTTTTAACGTATTAACGAACCATTTGCCTGCGGCAGTTAAGTTACTCTTAGAAAAGTTGCCTTTTTTAGTGCAAGAGGATTTGATAAGAGCTGAACTCTCTGCTTTATTACACAAACTCCAGGTGTTGTAACCGATCTTGTATTTTTTGAAGAGTTTCATCCAGGTGTTGGCGCTGGATTTGTCCAGGGAGCCGTTACCGGAGGCGTCACAGATCGAAAACTCCGTGCAAAGGATCGGCAGTTTTTTCTTGAATGCATATTTGACCTTGTCGCGGATGTTGTCCTTGTGAGTAGCTGCGTAAAAGTGGATCGTGTAGCAGACATTCTTGGCGTATTTGCCGGTCAGACGGCTGTTCGCTGCCGTGTCGACATCCTGTGACCAGGTCGGTGTTCCGACAACGATAATATTGCTGGAGTATTTGCGGATCACCGGGATGATCTTCTTCGCATATTTCTTGACATCCTTCCACTCGCAGCCGTTCGGCTCATTACAGATCTCCCAGATTACATTCTTTCTTTTTCCGTATTTTTTTGCAAAATGGGTAAAGAATTTCTTTGCATTTTTCGTCGTCATCAACGGGTTGTTTTCCTGCAGGATGTGCCAGTCAATGATCACGTACATCCCGAGCTCGGTCGCCGCCTTAACACCCTTATCGATCGTTTTCCAACAGGCGGAGGTGTTATAGCCCTCTCCCTGGCTGCTGTAGCAGGCGAGACGCACCGTGTTACAACCCCATTTCTTAAAGCTGTTAAACGCGGACTTATTGACATATTCCGGGAACCACGCGATACCGTGCGTGCTGATACCCTTGATGCGATAGGCCTTATTATTCTTATCGACGATATAACGTCCCTTGACCTTCAGCTTGCCGTGCTTTTTAAACTGAGCCCCCTTGGTGATGGCTGCCTCATCGATATCATCCGCCGTATCCTCGACATTGTCTTCGATATCCTGACCACCGTTGTTGCCATTCTGATTGCCGTTGTTGGCATCCTGGTTGCCGTTATTATTCTGGTTATTATTCTGATTGTTATTCTGATTATTATTCCCATTCTGGTTCGATGCTGATCCCGGCTTTACACGATCTCCGGCCAGCTGATACGCAGTCGGGAAGCCCTTAAAATCAGTCTGTATGCTCATGCCGATTTCGACACTGGCATCCACACCGACAACTGAATTCCAGTCCAGACAGCGGAACGTATAACCGTTCGAGCCGTTCTTCTTTACATTGACATTCCACACGTTCGGCAGTTCATCCGGATAGGCAAAGGAAAGCGACCAATCTGAGATGTCCATCTTGCCGGTATTCTCGATATAAATGTTCGCATTGAAGCCACCCGGCCAGGTGCTGTCGAGCACAAAAACGATGTCATAATCATCGCCGTGAAAGACCTCTCTCTTCGTCGAGCCATCCCACGGCTTAAGCTTCGCATCGGTGATCGGCTCCTCCGGAATGGATGTTGCCTCCGGTGCTTCGCTGACTGCCGCCGGTGCCTCCGACGCCTCCGCGCTATTCGCCTGATCGATCACCTGGATCGGCTTCTCCGGCAGCTTAAATGCCCCGGGTCCCTCCGACCGCGCCTCTGATTCACTACTCCCACACGCAGTCATCGAGAGCGCTAACACAAAAACAAAAACCAGTGCCAGCCCCTTTTTAACCTTTTCCCCAATTCTCATATGAATCACCATCCTATGCATTTATGTTTCTCTTAACTTTTTCACCGAATCAATCAATATATCCTGATTCATATACACATACAGCAGCTTGCTATAGTCATACTCCCTCAGCGCCTCTGCGTCCTCCTCATCGATCAACGCATTTCGGAAGATATCAATATACACCTTCTCGAGCGCGAGGTCCTTTATCTGAAAAATATTCTCACACAGCTCGAACACGACCTCTGCCTGCTCCGGCGCATCCACCGGCTTCATCCCCGGCGCTTCCTGCTCAAAGAAATTGCGCAGATACTCCGCATCCTCCTCGAAGCCGGTATCGATCAAATAATAACTCTTCTTCTCCTTGATAAACGCAATCAGCTTGTCA
>JAZASH010000039.1:0-20798 GCA_036343395.1 Eubacterium sp.
CATCAACATATATGTGGTGATCAGGCCGACGAAAAACAGCACCGCCGCCAGCGAGATCAGGATATTTTTCCAGCCGAACCTCTTTAATGCCTCACCGCTCGTTATCTTGCGTGCCTTAAAAATGCGCAAAGAGAAGACAAGCAGGATCACCGCTCCGACCACGACCGTCATCAGGCCGGCCACCGCGAATACCAGGCGCATACTGCTGATATCCTTCATCATGGCCGAGCGTGGCGTAGCGATACCGACAAACCAGTTCATCTCCGGGATGACCGCGGTCGCAAAGCCTCTCTCCTTGCCGTCGTAGTCGACGATATAGTGGACATCCTCCTTGCCCCTTTCCAGGTGAGCGCGCAGCTCGGAGTAGTTGACCGCCTTAGCCTCGTCGATCTTAACCGGCTCCTCGTCAAACTTAAACTCGTTGCACGGATGCACGATCATATCATAATCGGAGTCGACCAAAAAGGCATAGCAGTCATCATCCAGCTCGGCTTCGTTGATCTTTTGCGTCAGGGTGTCGACATAGATGTCCGCGCAAAAAACACCGCGCAGTACATCCCCGTCACGGACGGACTTCGACAGCGTGATGACGATACGATCCTCCATGGAATCCATATACGGGCGCGAGTAGCAGAGGTCCTCCCCCGCTGCCGCCTTGACGAACCACTCACGGTCGTTGACGTAGTCCAGCGTCCCCTGATCCGCAAACTCACTTCCGCAGATCATGTGGTTGTTGATATCCGTGTAATAGATATCCGCAATCTCGTCGTCTTTATTGATATTTTCGAGATTGTTTTTGAGATACTGATGAATCTCACCAGAAGAACGGTAGATCACGTGACTCTGCGTCAGATCTGCCGTAAGATTCTCGACTACGCGAGCATAGCCCTTGATCCATCCGCCCATCTCCTGCGCGTAGGACTCGGCCCTCAGCTGTGTCTCCTCCTCCATGCGGTGTGTGATCACACTCGATGAGCGAAAATAAGAAGTTCCCAAAAGGATCGCTGTACAGATCAAAATGTCAACGATCACAAGGACCAGCCATTTTTTCTGAGAACTTTCCATGGACACTCTCCTTCCTTATCTCTCCAAAACCTCAGCGACGCGCTCCAGGAGCCCTTCTTTTTTGACGGTTTTGGGAATAAACCCAGATGTATTCAGTGACTCGATCTTCTGCAGGCTTGCCTCATCCGTCGCTCCGGAGAGAAACATCACCGGGATCGACGCGGTGTCCGGGTTGGCGCGCAATGCCTCGAGCACCTGCGGTCCCGACATCTCCGGCATCTCGAAGTCGAGCAGGATCATATCCACCGTACGCTTTGATAAAAAACGCAACGTCTGCTCACCGGACACGACGACAAAAGACTGATAGTCGTCCTTTGTCCACTCTCTGACCATACGTGCGTATACCGGGTCATCATCCACAATCAATAAACTGTCCATCATTATCCCTCTTTCACTATCACTATGACTCATATATAATGCGAAAAAACGGAACGTCAACCGCTCGACGTCCCGCTCTATACATACCAAAATACGATCACTTCATCGTGATATCCGAAGCACTACGCTGAAGCAATCCATCCAGCTCCTCGCTGCCCTTGTTTAAAAGGTTCTTGATAATATCCCAGGCATCCGATACCCCTCTCTCGTATCCGATCTTGACACCCTGGTTATAACCGGTTGAATAATCGATGTTCTCCTCTTTGCTGGCGATTACGTCGTTCGCCGCCTGAAAACCTTCATTATAGCTTTTCTCTGTTGCCTTAGCCAACTGTGCGATCAGGTTATCAATCTCTGTCTGTGAGAGAATAGTATGCTCACTTGCTCCCATATGTTGATCTCCTTTCCGTCCCAAGTGGCAGATGTATGATTCGCCTCCGTCCACTTTCGCGATACTAGTCTATTCTATCATAAGTGCTCGAAAAAATCAATAATAAATGCGATTTTTTTAGTCCGTGACCCCATAATCGGGCTCCGGTTTGATCAGGTCTACAGCGGCGTCTCTCACCTGCTCCATCTGTGCGTCGCGGGAGATCGTCGCCTCGCCGTCGCCACGCTGAAATCCATAGTCACCGAACTGGCTGTGATTGCCTCCCTCGATCCGGATCTCCTTGACCGTGGACGGCCAGTTTGCCTTGGTTTTGTTGTACTCATCCCAGTTGAGGACTCCGTCGTTTGTCCCGACAACCGAGTAGATCGGCAGGGTATCCGGTATCGTCTCCTGGCAGTACGCCGCGAGCAGTAGTGCTCCCTTCAGCTTGTCGGTGTGATTGCACAGATACAGCTCCGCCATCGCACCGCCGAGCGAGTGTCCGCTGATATACCAGCACGGATAGTCGTATTTCTCGATCAGATCGGAGGCCTTGGCCTTATCAAAGACCGCCATGTGAAGCGGCATTTTGACCAGGAAACAGTCAACTCCGGTCTCTGCGATCATATACATCAGCTGTGCATAGGCCTTTTCATCGACCTTGGCTCCGGGGTAAAAGATCAGTGCATCCCGGCTGCCTACGCTGTCAAAAAAATAGCCCTCATCGATCTCATTAACGACGACCGTGCCCCGGCTCTCCATATAGGCGAGCGCGCTGTCCTCCGCGTGAGAGTAGATGCTGAAATAGATGAGTCCGCTGATCACATAGACCCCGATTAGAGTAATCAAAAATGTAACGATGCGGTACCTTGTTGTCAATCGCCCTGCTTTCCGCCTCCTCCACGTGATAAGACGCGTCAGGATCATAGCGACTCCGAACGATCCGAGGGCCGCTATCAGCGGTAGAAATATCATTTTCATACATTCGATTATAGCACAACCGGGCCGCTATCGCAAGACTGACTTTCCACCTGTGCCGTGCTGTGGCACGCAGCGTGCCCCGTCGGGGGCGCAGCGTGCCCCGTCGGGGAGCGCAAAAAAAGAGCCGGCGCCGTCGGGCGCCGACTCTCTGTTTTTGTTACTGAGTTGCCATTACGCGTAGAGCTCAACCAACTTCTTAAGATGCTCGTAACGTGCCTTGGCTGCCTCCTCCGACTCTGCGAAGAGCTTGTCCGCACGATCCGGGAACGGCTTGATCAGACGTGTGTAACGTGCCTCGTTGTTCAGGAAGTCCTGATAACCGGCGAAGTCTACACCCTTCTCGGAAGTGAATGTGAACGGATTCTTGCCCTCAGCCTTCAGTGCCGGGTTGAAGGAGAACAGGTTCCAGTATCCGGCCTTAACAGCCTTCTTCATCTCATCCTGGCAGTGGTTCATACCGCCCTTAGCGATTCCGTGGAGCTCGCAAGGTGCGTAGCCGATGATGAGTGACGGACCGTTGTAAGCCTCTGCCTCAGCGATAGCCTTGACAGCCTGTGCCGGGTTCGCACCGAGTGCGATCTGTGCTACGTATACATAACCATAGCTCATAGCGATCTCGGAAAGGCTCTTCTTACCGATCTCTTTTCCGGCTGCAGCAAACTGGCAAACCTCACCGATGTTGGAAGCCTTGGAAGCCTGACCACCGGTGTTGGAGTACATCTCGGTATCGAATACCATTACGTTGACATTCTCACCGGATGCGAGTACGTGGTCGAGACCACCGAAACCGATATCGTATGCCCAACCGTCACCACCGAAGATCCATGTGGATTTCTTTGACAGATAATCCTTCTTAGCGAGGATCTCCTTAGCAGCTGCGTCGCCGCTCTTCTCGAGCTCTGCGATCAGCGCGTCAGCGGCCGGTCCATTTTTACGTGTGTCATCCTTGGTATCGAGGAATGCCTTAACAGCATCGCCGAGTGATCCGGATGCGTTCATGCCCTCGAGTTTCTCGATCAGCTGGTCACGCAGGTACTTCTGGCCGAGGTGCATACCCAAACCATGCTCTGCGTTGTCCTCGAAGAGGGAGTTTGACCAAGCCGGTCCCTTGAGGGAGTCTTTGTTAACGGTGTACGGAGCTGTCGCTGCCGGGTTACCCCAGATAGACGAGCATCCGGTTGCGTTAGATACAAACATGTGCTCACCGAAGAGCTGTGTAATAAGTCTTGCGTAAGAGGTCTCGGCGCAGCCTGCGCAGGAGCCTGAGAACTCGAGCAACGGCTGATTGTACTGAGAACCGATCGGCGTAGCGTCGGTGAAGTTCTCTTTGATCTCTTTCTTGCCGACGTTGGCAACCAGGTAATCGAATACCGGCTGCTGATCTGCCTGGGACTCCTGCGGAACCATCTTGAGTGCGTCGTCTGCCTTCGGACAAACGGTGATACACTCGCCGCATCCCATACAGTCAAGCGGTGATACGCTCATCGTGTACTTCATGCCGTCTGCGGTTGCATGCTTGGACTCGGTCAGCTTGATCTGGCCCGGAGCCTTGCTCACCTCGTCAGCGTCCAGGATGAACGGACGGATGGTCGCATGGGAGCAGACAAAGGCACAGCTGTTACACTGTACGCAGCTGTCCGGATTCCACTGCGGAACCATAACGGCGGTACCGCGCTTCTCGTATGCGGAAGCACCGGTTACGAACTGGCCATCCGGGTTGTCTACGAAAGCAGATACCGGGAGGCTGTCGCCGTCCATCTTGGAGATCGGTCCGAGGAGATCCTTAACAAGCTTAACGACCTCCGGACGACCCTGAAGCTCTTTTGCCGGAGCATCCGGAGCCGGGTTCTTCCAGGAATCAGGAACCTCTACCTTGTGGATGGCATCGACACCGGCGTCGATTGCCTTGTAGTTCATCTCTACGACTGCGTCACCCTTCTTGGAGTAGGACTTCTTAGCTGCCTCCTTCATGAAGGTTACGGCCTCGTCGATCGGCATTACGTCAGCCAGCTTGAAGAAAGCGGACTGCAGGATCGTGTTGGTACGCTTACCCATACCGATCTCGATTGCCTTATCGATCGCGTTGATCGTGTAAAGCTGGATGTTGTTGTCAGCGATGTATTTTTTCGCCTCAGCGTTGAGGTGCTTCTCCAGCTCCTCATCGGACCACTGGCAGTTGATCATGAATACACCGCCCGGCTTAACGTCCTGTGCCATCTTCATACCCTGTGTTACATATGCCGGGTTGTGGCAGGCAACGAAGTCAGCCTGGTTAATATAGTAAGGACTGCGGATCGGGTTGTCACCGAAGCGCAGGTGAGAGATCGTAACACCACCGGTCTTCTTCGAGTCATACTGGAAGTAAGCCTGGATGTACTTGTCGGTGTGGTCACCGATGATCTTGGTGGAGTTCTTGTTAGCTCCGACCGTTCCGTCACCGCCGAGACCCCAGAACTTGCACTCCTTGGTGCCCTTAGCTGAGGTGATCGGTGCCGGCTTGATCTCCGGAAGAGACAGGTTGGTCACGTCATCCACGATACCGATCGTGAAGCGTGGCTTCGGATCTGCCTTCTCCAGCTCTTTATATACAGCGAATACCGATGACGGCGGGGTATCCTTGGATCCCAGACCGTAACGGCCGCCGGTAAGGATGATATCGTTCATGCCAGCCTCACGCAGCGTGGTTGCTACGTCGAGGTAAAGCGGATCGCCGAGAGATCCCGGCTCCTTGGTACGATCGAGTACGGCAATCTTCTTTGCTGTCTTCGGGATTGCCTTGAGGATCGCCTCCGGAGACCACGGACGATACAGACGAACCTTTACCAGTCCGACCTTCTCACCCTGAGCGGTCAGGTAGTCGATAACCTCCTCTGCTACGTCACAGATGGATCCCATCGCGATGATCACGCGGTCAGCATCCGGTGCGCCGTAGTAGTTGAAAAGATCGTAGTTGGTTCCGAGCTTCTCATTTATCTTCTTCATGTACTTCTCAACAACTGCCGGAAGTGCATCGTATGCCTTGTTGCAGGCCTCGCGGTGCTGGAAGAAGATATCGCCGTTCTCATGAGAACCGCGTGCTGCCGGATGCTCCGGATTCAGCGCGTGCTTGCGGAATGCCTCAACAGCATCCATCGGGCACATTTCTTTGAGATCCTCGTAATCCCATTTTTCGATCTTCTGAATCTCGTGTGAAGTACGGAAACCGTCAAAGAAGTTGATGAAAGGAACCTTACCCTCGAGTGCTGCCAGATGGGCAACCGGACTCAGGTCCATAACCTCCTGCGGGTTGGTCTCAGCGAGCATAGCGAAACCGGTCTGACGGCACGCATATACATCGGAGTGATCACCAAAAATGTTCAGAGCGTGAGTCGATACGGTACGAGCCGATACATCGAATACGCACGGCAGCATCTCTGCTGCGATCTTGTACATGTTCGGAATCATGAGAAGAAGTCCCTGAGACGCGGTAAATGTCGTCGTCAGTGCACCGGTCGCCAAAGATCCGTGAACCGTACCGGCTGCTCCAGCCTCCGACTGCATCTCGATGACCTTCACAGTGCTTCCAAAGATGTTTTTCTGTCCTGCTGCTGACCACATGTCGACAGAGTCAGCCATCGGACTCGATGGTGTGATCGGATAGATACCGGCCACCTCAGTATACGCATATGCTACATGAGCGGCGGCGGTATTTCCATCCATTGACTGTTTTTGTCTAGCCATAATGAAACAATACCTCCTTAAAAAAAATAAATCGTCACTTGTAATCTATTCTACCACCCCCGCCCTCAAATGTAAAGAATAACTTCCATAAAAATGACATATTTTGCCCGAAGTTTTCGACATGGCTTGTATGACAAGGTGCGTATGTACGAAAAACTGTGTTTTTATGCTTGACATATACACACGATTGCTATATAATGTAACTATCTTGTGTGGTTTATATGTACGTAGTATACACACGTTTTATATTTTTTGACACAGATGTTTTTGTAGGGACACCGGAGGTTTGTGATGAAAAAGAGGATTAACATCACGCTGGAGGACGAGGTGGTGCGTCGCGTCGACCGCTATGCGGACGAGCACTATACGTCTCGCTCCGGCGCCATCACGATGCTGATCGTGGAGGCCACAGACAAGCCGGCGTCAAGCCAGGGAAAAGTTAAAGGGGACAAGGTTTGAAGGCAGTTTCAGAGTTCGTCATCGGCACGACGGCGGTGAGGATCGTAGACACGGGACGCCGGATCCGTGTCATTGACATCGAGAAGGCAAAAGAACGAAAACAGTTTAAAAAGACGGTGGTCGCCATGATCTTTGCAGCGACCCTTAGCTTCGCCACCTCTCTCTCCGTGGTGAATTTTCACAACTCCCAGACTCTTCTGGACAGACAGATCTTTTCTCTGAAGACAGAGATCGACTCGCTCGAGCGCGAGAATAAAGCCCTCGAAAAAGAAAACGAAGAAAAAGAGAAGCTCTCCTACGCCAAGGTGCTGAAAAAAGCCACCGCGATGGGGATGAGCTTCCCTACAAAGAAGCGCGTAAAGACGTACACGTATAAAAAGGGGTCAGGTATAAGGTTCTACAAGAGCGCATAAGCCGCCGGCAGGCGTGGGCGTGGGCGCGGCGGTGGCTGCTTCGGCGGCGGTGTGGCGACTGCAGTGGGCGCGCACGGCGGCGGTGTGGCGACTGCATGGATAGGAATGTTTGGGGCGCACGGGTTCCCTCCACCCGGCGCCCTTTTTTTCGCATAAAAAGAGCCATCTGACCGGCGCGCTTGCGGCGTGCGTCATGATGGCTCTTTTTTGTTTGTTTGTCAGATCAGAGTGAGAAATCAAACTTGCTGCCTACCGGCGGCTTTCTGTCTACGGCCTCGACCTCATCCCAGTTCACATTTTTGATCTGAGAGATCAGATCTTCGACCGTCTCGGCACTTACGACCGTGCGCTTCACCTTCTCATCCGGCGGGAGGATCCCATCCCAGAGAGAGCGTCCGGCTTTCTTTCCGTGCGCCTCCTCGAGTCCGCCGACGTTGATCTTTTCTTCCTGCTCTTCCTTTTCTGCCTTGCGCTCGGCGGCTTTTTCTTCCTCCTCAGCCTCCGCTTTGCGGGCTTCACGCTCCTTGGCGATCGCCTCCTTGCGGCGCTCGGAGATCTGCTCGAGCTCAGCAAACATCGACATCGTGCCATCGTCGCTGATGGTAAAGCCGATGCGCTTCACCTCGGTGTTCTCGTCCTCTTCGAGCTGATCCTTGATCTCGGCGAGCTGTGAGGTTGCCTTGTCGATCATATCGGTGTACTTGGTCTTGGTCTCCTCGTCAGCTGCCATCGCCTCGAGTGTTGCCGGATCGATCAGTACACTGAACTCCTTTGTCCCGCGGGAGAGATAGCGCTGTGCTTCCTCCTCGGTGCTGTAGTCGGCCACGAAGAAGTCCATATTTCCGTATTTGGATTTGAGTTCTTCTAACAGAGCTTTTGCTTTGTCGCTAAGCTGGACCTCCGTGTCCTGTGTCTTGTCGGCTTTTTCGGACTTCTCGGCACGCTCGTTTCGTCGTGCTGCGCGGATTTTTTCCTGCTCTTCCGCTTTCTTTGTCGTCTTGTCCGCATCTGCCTTCTGCTTTTGATTCAGCGCATTCATCATCGTGTTCTGATAAGCGCCGAATCCGTTGATACCTGTCATACATAGCCCTCCTTTGCTATTAGATTTAGGCGCTTCTCGTGCACCTCGTAGTATATATCGGCGCACTACGAGAAAAACTTAACCCCCGGCGCCTGCCGCAGTCAGGCAAGAAATTCCGGAGCCCGCTCCCTTATCACCCCAGGTCCGTATTCCTCACGGCCTCTCGCACACGAAGCACCATCGACGGAGAGACAGACAGCTCATCAAAGCCCATCCGCAAGAACTCCTCCGTCAGCGACGTATCCGCACCAAGCTCGCCGCAGATACCGGCCCACGCACCGCCGGCATGCGCATTGTCCACGATCATCTTCAGCATCTTTAAAATCGCCGGATGATGTGAATCATAGAAATCATCCAGTTTCGGATTCTGACGGTCGATCGCCAGCGTGTACTGGGTCAGATCGTTCGTCCCGACACTGAAGAAATCAACCTCCTTTGCCAGCTCATCCGAGATCATCACCGCTGCCGGTGTCTCGATCATGATACCGAGTTCCACATCCCCGTACGGAATTTCCTCCGCATCCAGCTCTCTTTGCACCAGCTCAGCCATATTTTTACACTTCTTCACCTCATCGAGTGAGATGATCATCGGAAACATAATCGCGATATTTCCGTAGTGACTCGCCCGGTAGATCGCACGCAGTTGAGTTTTGAACACGTCCTGACGTGTCAGGCAGATCCTTATAGCCCGGTAACCAAGCGCCGGATTCTCTTCCTTGTCAAGCTCGAAGTAATCCACCTGCTTGTCGGCTCCGATGTCAAGCGTCCGGATGATCACCTTTTTACCGGCCATCAGCTCGGCCACCTTTTTGTAAGCCGTAAACTGTTCTTCCTCCGTCGGATATCCATCCGACTCCAGATACAGAAACTCGCTACGGAAAAGCCCGATCCCGCCGGCATCATTTTCCAGTACCGAAGCCACGTCCTTGACACCGCCGATATTGGCGTAAAGGTTGATCTTTCTGCCATCCTTCGTGACGTTCTCCTTGCCCTTTAACTCCTGCAGGAGAGCCGCCTTCTTCTCTTCCTCTTCCTTCTTTTTGCGATAGGAAGAAAGCGTCGCCTCATCCGGATCGATCAGGATTTTTCCGATGGCACCGTCCACGATGGCCATCTTCCCCTCGACATCCTCCGGATAATCCACTCCGATCAAAGCGGGAATATTCATCGTGCGCGCCAGGATTGCGGTATGGGAATTCGTTGAGCCGTGACGCGTAACGAAAGATAACACCAAAGACTTATCGAGCTGCACGGTCTCGCTGGGCGCCAGATCATCGGCCAAAAGGATCGATGGTTCTGTCGCATTCATCCCGGTCGCACCGGCGCCGGACAGGATCCCGACCACACGGTTTGTGATATCCTTCACATCCGCCGCACGCTCCTTCATATAGGCATCGTCCATCATGGCAAAAAGCTCGGCCATGTTATCACCCGTCGTCGCTACGGCATACTCGGCATTGGTCTTCTGCGTGCGGATGATGTTCTCAACACCCTCCACATAGTCCAGATCATCGAGCATCATCTGGTGGGACTGGAATAAAAATGCACTCTCCTCACCCACCTCCTTCAGCGCTTTTTCATACAGCACCTGAAGTTGATCCTTCGCCTTCTCCTTCGCCTCATGGTATCTGGCGATCTCCGCCTCCGGATCATCGATCGACTCTCTGCGAACTGTCGTATCACCCTTTACAAAAACGGCAATCGGCCCGATCGCAACGCCGCTGAAAACACTCTTCCCTTCCAGTTCGATCATATATCGCCCTCCCTGTAAATCACAGATTCTCTTTCAAAAATGCAGCCAGCTTCTCGATCGCCGCATCCTCATCTGCTCCGTCGCACTTCAGCACGATTTCCTCTCCCTGCTTTGCTCCGAGTCCCATCACACCGAGAATCCTCTTGGCATCTACTTCCTTGTCTCCCTTTGCGATCTTCACATCACATTCGCAGCTTGATGCCTCCTTGACAAAAAGTCCTGCCGGTCTGGCGTGAATCCCCAATTCGTCCGTGATTACATAAGAAAATTCTTTCATGCTAAAATACCTCCCTTTCGTTCTGTAATTGTGAATTGAAAAATAAACTGCAACAAAAAAACTTCACTTATTATTATACCATCTACGAGGTCATATGAAAAGCAAAAAAAACATCTTTTTAGTGATTGTTTTTTCATACACCTCCGGTAGACTCCCGTTCGATGAGCTGATGCGGAAGACAGATCGATTGATACTCATCCTCCGGATCATTTTTCTCGCCGGAAATCCGTTTCAAAAGAAGCTTCGCCGCCTGACTCCCGCTGTCCTCATAGGCATAATTCATCGTCGTAAGCATCGGTGTGGTTACCTGCGACATCGGTGAGTTCCCGATGCCGGCAAGAAGGATATCCTCCGGCACGCGCCGCCCGTGTTCCCGAAGTCTGCGAAGCGCCCCCACTGCGATCGTATCGGTCGCCGCGATCACGGCATCGATTGCCGGGTCGATCTCCAGCAGCTGTCCCATCGCCTCGTATCCGGATTCCATGGAAAAATCGGCTACCACAATGTGGGAATCATCGTCTGTCATTCCGAACGCCTTTACGGCATCCCGATATCCCTGCGTACGGTCATTGCCCACCGCACGATCCTCCTTGATCGCTGCGATATAGGCGAGTCGCTGACATTTTTTTTCGTGAAGAAGCTCCACCAGTTCATAGGTTGCGTGATAATCGTCGTGATAAATACAGTCCGCCTCATCCACTTGCTGACCGACGACCACGATCGGAACCGATGATTTTTTGATCATCTTCCGATGCTTCTCCGTCATCACGGTCGCCACGAAAATCACACCGTCCACCTGTTTTTCATCAAACACCTTCAGATATCGCAGTTCCTCTTCCGGATTGTTTTCCGTACTCGCCAGCATGATCTTGTGTTTTTTTCGATTCATTACCGACGATATTCCCGCCACGACACGGGCAATCGAGTGCGATTCGATCCTCGGTAAAACCACACCGATCAGATTGCTCTTTCTTGTCCTGAGCGTCGCCGCCTGCGGGGACGGACGATATCCTGTCTCCTTTACCACACGCTCGATCACTTCACGCTTTTCCGGCGACAGATATCCGTCGTTGAAATATCGTGATACAGCCGCACTCGATACGCCGGCCAGCTTGGCTATTTCACTGATCGTCATTTTTCCTACACTCCTTACATATACCTGCTTTTCTTGAAAATCCCGAGCAGGTAAAACTTGTATTATTATTTCTCAAAAATGCGATTACTCAGGCATCGTCTCCTCCTTCAGAAGGCGGAATTCGTACCCGTTCAGTTTCATCTCCTTCATCGCCGTCACCTTTCCCGTCAGTAGATCCCTGAAGCCCCCGGCCTGATCAAACCATGCGGTCTTTTCATTTTCACTGAAGTTGAATACCCCATACAACTTCTCACCGTTATAATACCTTCCTACGCAAAGCACGCTGTCATCTGCCGTATTCACCGTCCACACATCCGCATCCGATAAAAACACAGACTCTTCTTTCCGAAGCTTTTCCAGTTTACGAAGTCTCGTAAAAATACGCCCTTCCACACTTTTGGCACTGTGCCTTTTTTTCTCATAATTCCAGCGAAATTTTCCTCTGTGAAGATACCGCGAATCATCCGCCTTCTCCGGATCCTCCTTGTAGGAATAATCATTCACCTGCCCGATCTCATCCCCGCTGTAAAGGATCGGAATCCCGGACTGCATCAGCATATAGGCATGCAGCATCACATCCAGGTCGATCGCGCGGCTCATCGCTTCTTTGTCCTTCTCGAACCCGGCCTTCTCAATCCCGCACAAAGAGGCGGTCGTTCCGCACATCCTCGCATCACCGGTCGAAGGATCATCGTTGTAGGTTTCCCCGCGACTGTTGGAGTACCCCGCAATTCCCAAAAAGTAATCGTTCAGATAGCGCTTGTGCGCCACTTCCTCCATACCGAACTGAGCCAGAAACCCGTAATCCAATCCCCAGCCGATATCATCGTGACAACGAAGATAATTCAGAAAAATATACTCTTTCGGCAGTCCTGCCACCGTATCGAGCTGCATCTTCAGAAGTCTGACGTCACGCGTCGCCACGGTATGCCAGATCGAAGCCATCGTTGTCACATTGTAAAGCATATGACACTCCGGCTTCTCCACAGTTCCAAAGTAGGGAACCACGCGTTCCGGCGCCATCACCACCTCACCGAGCAGAATAACCCCCGGACATACGATCTCAGTGATCAGGCGCATCATACGGACGATGCTGTGCACCTGCGTGAGATTCCGACAGTTCGTCCCCAGCTCCTTCCAGATGTAGGGAACAGCATCGATCCGAATGATATCGATCCCCCTGTTTGCCAGATACAAAAAGTTGTAGATCATCTCGTTGAAAACACGCGGGTTGCGATAGTTCAGATCCCATTGGTACGGATGAAAGCTGGTCATCACGAATTGGTTGACCTCCGGGATCCATGTGAAGTTGCCCGGCGCCGTCACAGGAAAAACCTGCGGAACCGTCGCGTCAAACTGCTTCGGTATATCATCATTTTCATAGAAAAAATACCGACTCATATACTCGCCGTCTCCGGTTCTGGCCTTCTTTGCCCACTCATGCTGATCCGAGGTGTGATTCATCACAAAATCCGAGCATACGCACATCCCGCGTCCGTGACAGGCTGCGGTCAAATCCGAGAGATCCTCCATATCACCGAGATCGGACCTGACACTCCTGAAATCCTTCACGGCATACCCGCCATCCGACTCTCCGGAAACCGTATCCAAAAACGGCATCAGATGAAGCACGTTGACACCGGCCTCCTCGAGATAGGAAAGCTTTCTTTTGACTCCACTGAGATTTTTGGCAAAGTTATCGATATAGAGCATCATCCCGAGCTTGTCATTTTTCTTGTACCAGTCGGGGTGTGCCTCCCGGTCGAGATCCAGCGTTCTGAGAGCATCCTCTCTGTCGCCGTAAAACACTCCCATCTGCCCGAGAAGCTCTGCAAACATCCAGTCGTTGTGGTACAACTCGATGTAGAGCCATTTCAGCTCGTCGATCCGACTCTCCAATCGGTCATCAAAAATCTTCGCCTCGCTCTTCATTTTTTTTGACATTTCACGCTGATCCAGCATTTACCGACCATCCCTTTCTAACCGATTCAACCTGATCCCTTTTGATCCCATTCGATTCCATCTGATTCAATTCTGTTTCCCGACTTCCGGGGAAGGTAGTTTCCCTCCCCCGGAAAATACTATTATATCTCTACCACAGGCTCCAACGTATCCGAGTTTCCTTCCTTCGCGATCCGGAAGCCCTCATAGTCATCACTGTTGGTAAGCAATACCGCCGTCGTCGGCGAGTAACCGGCCGCTTTGATTTTTTCGATATCAAAGGTGATCAGTTTCTGACCGACCTTCACCGCATCGCCCTCGCCGACATACATCTCAAATCCGTCACCGTTCATATTGACCGTATCGACACCGACGTGGATCAGAAGCTCCATTCCCTGCGGGCCGCTGATCCCGATGGCATGCTTCGTATCCGTAACCGAGGATACGGTCCCGTCAAAGGGCGCCACCACCTCACCGACATCGGGTTCAATCCCGACCCCTTTTCCGAGAACGCCGGAAGCAAAGGTCGGATCCGGAATCTGATCATAGGGGATTACATTCCCCTTCAGCGGGGCATAAATTAAGTTATCCCTGGTTTCGATCGCCGGGATTTCACCCGCCGGGGATGCCCCCTCGGCTTCACCGGCCAGCGCCGCTGCCTGCTCCGGTGTCAGTTCCTCTGCTTCTTCCTTCCATATAAAGAATGTCAGTATGAATGCTACTCCTCCGGAAATCGCCAGCATAATCGCGTAAACCGCCAGGTTGTTGATCGTCAGGAAGCCGGGGATGCCGGTTACGCCGTAAGCTGTCGCACCGATTTTTGTGACGGCTCCGAATATCGCACCGCAGGCACCACCGATCATCGCACAGATAAATGGTTTCATAAATCGGAAATTGATACCGAATATGGCAGGCTCCGTTATTCCCAACGCGGCCGACATCGAGGACGGGACCGCTACGGAACGGGTCTTGCCTTTTTTCGTCTTGATACCTACGGCAAGGCAGGCACCGAACTGCGCAAAGTTTGCCGAAGATGCGATCGGCATCCAGGTGTTGAGACCGACACTCGATAGCATCCCGGCCTCGATCGTATTGTACATATGGTGCAGACCCATCACCACCGTCAATGGATAGATCGCACCTAGTAGTAGGGCTCCAAACGGATTCTGAACAATCCACGCTGCAAACTTCAGAACGTAGTTCTCTGCCAGCGAGAAGACCGGTCCGATCACTACGAAGGTTGCCAACGCCGTTACAAATACAGTCGTGATCGGCGTCACAAAAAGATCGATCATCTCAGGTACGTGCTTGTGTAGCCATTTTTCTATCTGACACATCAGCCAGATCGCGATAATAACGGGGATAACGTGTCCCTGATAACCGACCTGGTTGACTGAACCGACCACATAGTCACCAATCTGCCAATCACCAAACAGGTTCCAGGTAGGAATCACATCCACGCTTCCCACATTCCACGCATTGATGAGACCGGGATGCACCATCATCAGTCCCATAACCGCACCGAGGAATATGTTTCCTCCGAACACCCTCGCCGCACTGATCGCCACGATCGCCGGCAAAAAGGCGAAGGCCGTGTTCGATATCATATCCAAAAAGCCATACCACGCTGTCTCTGAAAAATGCAACGACTCGATCTTGCCGAGCGCCTCAACCACTCCCATCAAAAGGCCGGATGCCACGATCGCCGGAAGGATCGGTACAAACACGTCCCCGAGAGCCTTCACCATCCGCTTGATAAGAGGCTGCTGTGCAGCTGCGGCCGCCTTGACATCCTCCTTGGTCGCCGCCGTCATACCGCTGACCGCCAAAAACTCTTCATAAACCTTGTTCACCGTTCCGGTTCCGATGATCAACTGAAGCTGACCATTGTTACTGAAAACTCCCTTGACACCCTCGATGTTCTCAAGGTTTTTCATGTCAAACTTGGAGTTGTCGACTGTCACCAGTCGAAGTCTGGTCGCACAGTGTGCAGCACTGACCAGATTCTCGCGCCCGCCGACACCCTCAAAGATCTCCTTGGCGCACTTTGCGTAGTCCAGAGCCATAGACATACCTCCATTTCTTAATACGTAACGAAAACTCAAGTGTGAAATCGATTTCACATCCTGTAAAGATTGTATCACACCAACCCCAGTTTTGTAAAGCATTTTTTTATACCATTTTCAGAAATTTTTTCGCAGACCATATCAGAGAGTTCCTTCATCGACCTTGCGCCGTTCTCCATACATACCGAAAACCCGACGGTCTCCAGCATTTCACGGTCGTTTTCACTGTCCCCAAAGCCATAGGAATCTGACAGCGGAATCTGAAGATGATCACACACCCTTTTTACCGCCTGCCCCTTGTCAAACTGTCGATTGACAATCTCGCCGTTGTAGATCCCGTAGCGATCCGGCTCCTGCAGGATCAGATTAAAGTCCTTCTCCCATTCGGTCTTTGCCGCAAGGATATTATCCTTTTGGGGACTCATCACGATGACCTTGTAAACTGGCTGATCGTGATACTCTGCCATCGGCAGGATGTTCAGGCTTTCCTCGATCTGCTTTCTCCATCTAAGCAGCTCGGAGTTTCCGTCTTTCGCACTGGTTTCGATAAACTCCTTGAAGCTCTCATCGGTGTAGGAATCCAACTGACACTCCACGGTCCGAAAGACATTATTTTTCTCGAGCGAAGATAAAACCCGTACCCTCTGTTCCTCCGTCATCGGACAGTTATACAGTACCTCCTCACCGTAGAGGATCCGTCCGCCGCCGCTGGCGATCAGCCCGTCCGGACCGTACTTCATCAAAGGCGATGCCATCCCTTCGTTTCGCCCCGTACATAAAAATACGAAATTACCTTTTTCTCTCGTCCGGCGGATCGCCTCCACGGCCGACTCCGGCGGGATGTTGCTCCCGGGCTCGGTCAGTGTTCCGTCGATATCCATAAAAATGATCTTTCTGCTCATACCTCGTCTCCCTCTCGCTGATATTCTTCCACTTCCTTTTTCTCCGGCATCACTCTAAGCGCCCCCTTGCGCGTTGTGATGATCGAAGCCGCTGCATTGGCAAAGCGTAGCATCGTCGTCAACGCCTCGTCATCGTAGTCAAGCTTCGGATGCAAAAGAACATAATTCAACACACAGGCACAGAAGGTATCGCCGGCACCGGTGGTCTCGATCGTGTCGGGATTCAAAAACGGCTTGACCAGCACCCTGTTCTCACCCGAAAAGGCCATACTCCCCTCCGGTCCGAGCGACACCAGGATCAGCTTCAGATTCGGGTAGTGTTCGCGCAAAAATGCCACGCCGTCATCGTAGGAATCAAGACCGGTAAACCAGGTGATCTCATTATCCGAGATTTTCAGAACATCACACTGACTCATCCCGTATGAAATTCTCTCCTTCGCACGTTCCAGATCGCCGTCCCAAAGAGGCGGACGGAGGTTCGGATCAAAGCTGATGATCGCTCCTGATTCCTTTGCGAGCCGGATTGCCTCCTTCGTCGCTGCAAAGCATCCATCTGCCGTCATCGACAACGAGCCGTAATGAAAGATCTTACATCCGCGGATCAATCCGGTATCGAGATCCTCCACGGAAAGCATCATATCCGCACCGGGCTTCCTGTAAAAAGAAAAATCTCTGTCCCCGTTTTCATAGGTATGCACAAAGGCCAGTGTCGTGTTGACCTCGGTATCTATGATCAACCCGTCCGTTCCGATCCCCACCTCGATGAGTGCATCCTTAAGCTGTCTTCCGAACATATCGTCCCCGACCTTGCCGATAAATGCCGTACTCGCTCCCAGTTTCGTCAGCATCGAAAGAACGTTGCAGGGCGCACCGCCCGGATTGGCCTCCATCAGGGGATTCCCCTGCGGGCTTACCCCATTTTCCGTAAAATCGATCAACAACTCTCCCAATGCCACTACATCCGTTTTTTTCTCATTCATGACGTTCATACCTCTCCATACTCTGACTTATGAAAAATCAGGGAGCCTCTCGGAATCGATCAGCTCCCTGCCCGGATCATCCGGTTTCATCAGCATCTTATTTACATTATAATCGAATCATTCCTGCGGTGCCGGTTTTCTGAGCAATCCAAGAAGCACCGCCGTCACGACCGATCCGATCAACCACGCCGCGATATACAGCAGCGGCGAACCGACCGTCGCAAACACGAACACACCACCGTGCGGCGCCATCAACGTACATCCGAATATCGCCGAAAGCATACCGGCTACACCGGCCCCGATCATGGTACACGGGATCACGCGCAGCGGATCCGATGCCGCAAAGGGGATCGCGCCCTCCGTGATGAAGGAACAACCCATGACAATATTCGACGGCGCGGAGCCGCGTTCATTTTTCGTAAACTTCTTCGGGAATACCCAGCACGCCAGCGCGATTCCGACCGGCGGAACCATACCGCCGACCATGATGGAAGCCATCGCGATGTAGCAGGCCTGTACGGCCGGATCCGACTGCTGCGCACCGCTCGCTACCATATCTGCCGCCTGTGCCAGCATACCGGTACCGAAGACGTACGCCGCCTTGTTGATGGGTCCGCCCATATCGATCGCCATCATCGCGCCCAGTAGGAGTCCGAGCACCGCTATCATATCCGCCTTCGCGATCGAGGACAGCATGTTGCTGAGTCCTGTATTTACCAGACCGATCAGCGGGTTGAAGATGAAGCACATCAGTACGCCCATCAAAAAGATACCGCAGAGCGGATAGATCAGCGTCGGCTTGATGCCGTCCAGTGCCTCCGGGAGACCCGAACACAGCTTCTTCAGGCCGAGCACGATCGCACCCGCGAGGAAACCGGCCAGGATACCACCGAGGAATCCGGAAACCGTGTTACCGCCGTTCGGACCCTGGAAACCGAAGTCCGCGATGAACTTCGAGAATCCCGAGAGAGGCTCCTCCGCGAAGGGGAACCCTGCCAGGAGAGCATTTCCGTTCGCTGCCAGAAGACCGCCCGCAAAGCCGACCGCGAGTCCCGGCCGGTCCGCGATCGAATACGCGATATATCCGGACAGTACCGGAACCATCATATTCATCGCCAGTCCGCCGACATATTTCAAAAATGCCGAGAGCGGCGTCATGACACCGAAGTTTCCGCCGGCGCTCTCACCGTAACCGCAGATCGTATCTACCAAAAATGCCAGCGCGATCAGGATACCGCCGCCGATGACAAATGGCAGCATATGCGATACACCGCTCATCAGATGCTTGTATGCCGAGCCGCCGACACCGCCGCCCGAGGAAGCCTTCTCCGAGCTTCCGGCACCGGCATCGCCCTTGTAGATCGGTGCCTGGCCGGAGAGCGCCTGATCGATCAGCTCATCCGCCTTGTTGATACCGTTGGCCACCTTCGTGATCACTACGGGTTTTCCGTTGAAACGGTCCATCGGAACCTTTGTATCCGCTGCCACGATGATACCGTCTGCCTTCTTGATCTCTTCATCCGTCAGGACATTTTTCGCACCGCCGGAGCCGCGTGTCTCTACCTTCACCGCAAGTCCGAGTTCCTTTGCTCTCTTCTCGATTGCCTCCGCTGCCATGTACGTATGCGCGATACCGGTCGGGCAGGCTGTCACTGCGAGGAGAAGCTTGCCGTCCGTGTTGCCGACGATTCCCTCGGTATGCTCCTTGCCGCCTTCCGCCTCATCGATCACCGCGATGAACTCCTCGACGCTCTTTGCACTCTTCAGCTTCTTCGTGAAGTCCTCGTCCATCAGCAGAGTTGACAGCTTCGAGAGGACATCCAGATGGACGTTGTCCTCCGTGTTCGGTGCCGCGATCAGAAAGATCAGATCCACCGGTTCGCCGTCCAGCGCATCGTACTCCACACCGGCCGGTACGGTCATCGCTGCCAGTCCCGGCGCCTTCACCGCGTCGGACTTGCAGTGCGGGATCGCGATCCCCTCACCGACACCGGTCGAGCCTTCCTCCTCACGGGCAAAGACTCCCTTTTTATAGGTGTCAATGTCTCCGATCTTGCCGCTCGCACTCATCAGTTCTACCATCTGGCTGATCGCATCGGGCTTATCCGCTGCCGATCCGCCGAGTTTGATACTTCTTTTGTCAAGAAGATCTGTAATTCTCATGCAAACAACACCCCCTTTCACATTATGCATGGTTTCTGGGTCTCTATATCAACCACCCCCACAGGGGCGGGCAGGTTCACTCCACGCGGACCGGGGTTCCACCGGCCACACGGTGCACAGTGCTCAACATACTCAGTGCACACCATACACATAGTCACAACCGCGTCGACTCGCATCAACCGAACGTCGCCTTCATCAGCGCGTCGACTTCTTCCTTCGTAGCCAGTTCCTCCGAGAAAGCACTCGCACTTCCCGTGCACACGCCCATCCGGAACGCCTGCTCGTAGCTTCCGGTCGCCAGATACCCGGCGATGAATCCGGCCACCATCGAATCCCCGGCTCCGACAGAATTCACGACCTGTCCCCGCGGCGCCGGCGACTGATACTCCGTACCGTCCTCCGCTACGAGGACCGCTCCTTCGCCTGCCATGGAGACAAGAACATTCGTCGCGCCCTTCTCCTGCAACTTCTTCGCATACGGGATCACCTCGTCACGGGTTCGAAGCTCCACATCAAAAATCTCCCCGAGTTCGTGATTATTCGGCTTGATCACAAAAGGATGGTACGGCATCACGTTCATCAGGAGGTCTCTCGTCGCGTCCACGGCGATGCGGATATTTTTCTGCTGAAGACGGGACATGATATCCGAGTACATCGTCTCCGGCATCATCGACGGGATCGAGCCCGCGAGCACCAGCACGTCACCTTCCTCCAGCGCATCGAGCTTCCCATACAGGCTGTCGATGTCCTCGCTGCGGATGGCCGGTCCCATGCCGTTGATCTCGCTTTCCTCGTCGGAGCGGATCTTTACATTGATGCGGCTCATCCCCTCCGGGACCTCGATAAAGTCCGCACGAATACCACTCGCCAGCAGGCGCTTACGGATGTCCTCACCCGTAAAGCCTGCCAGAAAGCCAAGTGCTGTATTTTCAAAGCCGAGATTTTTCAGAACTATAGAAACATTGATACCCTTGCCACCGGGGTAGATGATTTCGGATGTCGTGCGGTTCACGGAACCGAGCCGCAAGTGATCGACATTCACGATATAGTCCAAGGACGGGTTGAAAGTTACGGTGTAGATCATAGGCATTTCCCTCCTATTTCACATCATTTC
>JAZASH010000040.1:0-20570 GCA_036343395.1 Eubacterium sp.
AGCCACTTATCCATCGCATCCTGCTGAGCCTTTGATACGGCCTCAGACTCTGCTGACTGATCAAAGAGCTTCTGTGTCTCGGACTTGTGAACATCTGCTACTGCAGGCGGCAGATACTGATCCCACCACAGCTGTACGCTGGATGCGGTATTCAGGAATCCGAGAATATCCTGCCATGCCGGCTCTTCCGAAGATGCAGCCTTGAGCGGCGGAAGGTTACCACTTTCGATATCCATCTTCATCCACTCATCGGATGAGAACATAGCTACCATCTTGAACGCTTCCTCGAGCTTCTCGCCCTCACAGTTGAAGGATACGAAGGTATCACCCAGGGTACCAACGACTGCGGTCTGGTCAGCGGTAGATCCGTCCAGTGACGGGAACGGGAATGCTCCCAGGTTCTTGTAGAAGTCCTCATTCTCAGACTTGATGGAAGATACCTGCCATGCACCGTGAAGCATCATGCCTGCACCCTTGTACAGAAGCGCACGATCGTCTCCGTTATCCGGTGAAAGGGAGTTAACACCCTCCGGGAAGTATCCCTTCTCAGCCCACTCTCTGATCTTGTCACCGGCATACTTGGTAGAATCGTTTACAAGAGATCCGGTTCCATCATATGCCTTGGTAACAACCTCCGGTCCGCCGTGACGTGCAACGAGGTACATGTAGTACATGGAGCCTGTCCACTGCGGCTGGTTAGCAAGAGCAAACGGTGTGATACCGTCTTTCTTCATCTTCTCGCAGAGAGCCTCGAGCTCAGCGATCGTCTTCGGTACTTCATAGCCCTTCTCTTTCCACATTGCCTTATCGTAGAAGAAGCATGCAACCGAGTTGGACTTAACCGGGATCGCATAGATCTTTCCGTCGATCGTTGCCTGTGCAAGAGATGCCTCCATGTACTTGTCACGAAGACCATACTTGTCAACAAGAGCGGTAAGGTCTTTTGCATATCCACTCTTTACATACTCAACGAGACCACCACCGGTCCAGTTGGTATATACATCCGGGCACTCACCGGCACCCATAGCAACTGCGAGTTTCTCTTTGTACTGATCATTTACGGTCGGAACCTGCTCGATGGTGTAACCCGAGTTAGCTCCCTCCTCTTTGTTATACTTGTCTACAGCCCAGGTAAGAAGAGTCTTATCCGGCTCATCGGTTCCCCAGTTCCAGAAGGAGATGGTCTTATCTCCACCTGCATTGTCATCCGGTTTCGTTTCATCTGTAGTGTCAGCTGCCGGCTGGCCCCCGTCGTCCTTCGGTGCGGCATCCGGCTGTTTACCACATCCGGTAAATGCCATCGTTGCAACGAGTGCAAGAGCAATAAGCTTTCCTACAAATTTCTTTTTCATAGTAGATTCCTCCTTACAATACTAAAACAATTTGTAAAAATTAATCCCCAGTCTATGATGGCGGCCTGTACACAACCTCCATCATCTGGTATTATGATAATCAAAAATCAGCTTGACTTATATCAAAAATCTGTTAGAATTATAAAAAAACTTTGTTTTTTGCAAAAAAGGAGGAAAACCATGAATTATTCCTATGCCTTATATATGTATGCAACGCATTTGTTCAGCTGCGCGCGGATGTACGATCGGGATTACACCCTTTTGGATATGTGCCGTCGCGATGACGATATTGATGATAATCGCATCGCTGCCGCCCTGATCGAAAGCGATTTTATCCGCAACGATAATGGAAGTGTTCCTCTGATTTTTTCCGTGAATGAAGCTCTGGTCTACGCCTGGGCCGACTCCGGGAAGCATTATTTTTTGTTGGGCCCCACGCGCATTGTTTCGCACTCCCCGAACTCCGGGATCGCGCCCATCCTCCTCAAGCACAACCTGACCTTCCCCGAAATCACTGCCACGGAGATCTCGGAACTCTCCGAACTTCTCTCGTCCTGCACGCTCCAGATCCTGGCGGACGACACCACAGTTTTATATAATATTGAGCGTGAATCCAAGCATGAGTTCATGGATTCACAAACGCTGATCAAAGCGATGTGTATCCCTCCCGATGAGATCGAGGACACGATGGAGGAGCTGTACCAGACGATGTTTGACCAGGTCGAAAACAGCTTTGCCCACAACCCGTATAATCACGAAAAACTGGAGGTGTCTTATGTAAAAAACGGTGACGTGGACAGCCTGCGTCGTCTCCTGCAGGAGCGCTTCCCCGGCCGCTACGGCCGTCTCTCCGACGACCCGATCAAGCAGGAAATCTATCTGGCTATCGTCGCCGTCACCCTCGCGAGCCGTGCCGCGATCGAGGGCGGACTGCACCCGGAAGCTGCCTTTTATCTGAGTGATGTCTCGATCCACAAGATCGGAACCTGCCGCGATGCCAACGAGATCATCCGACTCACCGTCGAAACCGAGCTCCAGTACGCGGGACTCGTCCGCGATCTCAAAAACAACTCGGACGACGATGTCATCCCGGAAGAAAACCAGCATATCTCCCGCTGCAAAGACTATATTTTTGCTCATATGCATGGAAAAATAACGGTAAAAGAACTGGCGAATGCCGTCGGTCTGGAAACCAATTATCTGTCGACACTGTTTAAGCGCTGTGAAAAGAAAACCCTAAAACAGTATATAACAGAAGAAAAGGTCAAGCTGATTAAAAATCTGCTGACCTATTCTTCCTACTCTTACATCGAGATCGCGACCTATCTGGGCTTCTCTTCGCAGAGTCATATGGGGATGGAATTCAAGCGGATCACCGGGATGACGCCCGGTGAATACCGCGCTAAGTACATTCGTGAGGATTTCATGAATGATTCCATGTTTGTCAATGAGGAATAAACAATTCCTTTTTCAACTCGTCCTTTGAGGCAAGCGGTCCGGGGATCACGGCGATTGCCCTGTGCTCTCCAAAATAGTCCTCATCGAAAATGATTTCGTTGCCATCCGCATCCTCGAACCTTTGCTCTGACTCAAATGCCGAGCCCAAAACCGCGGATGAAATTGCCTTCCCTTTGACATCCGGCATCACGTCGAAAAGGTTGGTTTTCAGCTTTGGTTTGGTTTCCGCATCGATCAGCTCGAGCTCGATTTTATTTCCCGAGTCTACGTATGCATCCTTCTCTGCGGAGTTCGCTTTGGCCCCGTTAAAATACAGGTTACCGGCGCCGTCCACAGGAAGCTTGTCATAATATTTATCTCTGTTTTTCTCTGTCTCCGGATCCCACGGTCCGAAGTTCGTAAAGTAGGTATCCGATGTCGGATAGCCCTCGTACACACCGGTTCCGACCTCAAAATTATACTCGTCCACCATGTCATATTTCTTGGCGTACTCGATATAATCCTCGCGTTTTTCCGGCTGTACAAAAATGTTATTATAGATCCGCATATCACCGTGAAGGATCGTCATAAAGCCTGCAACTTCCGTACGATGCGGCATGTGATATGGTGTATATCGCGGTGTCGGAAGATTAACTCCACCATTCATAACACCGAAGCCCACCCAGGTAAACGAACCTGCGATCAGGTTGTGCACCAGAGCCACCCCCTGTGTGGAAATACGCAGTGAGCACGGGGAAAGCAGGAAGTTATTATCCACGAGTGTCGGGCCGTGAGATACCTCGATAAAAATATCCTCACCCAGGCCCAAAAGCTCTACAATATCCGTACCCTTCGGCGGGGTGTTGTCGTGAAACAGATTCTGTGTCACGCGAGTGCCCTGTGCCTGCCAGTCGAGCCACAGCCCTCTCGTACAGTGATGAATATGGTTTCTGCGATAGACCACATCGATCGCTGCGTGCATTTTGATACCGCCGATCTCAGCGCCCTCGAGATCCTGCTTGTTGTTTATATGATGGATGTGATTGTCCTCGATCAGGGAGAACACGCCTCCCAGATGTCCCACGATACCGGTCTGACCGCAGTGATGGATGTGGCAGCGACGGATGATATGCGATCCGATCGTCTCCTTTGACCAGCCCTCCGCCTGCGCCTGCATGATGTTATCACGCTCGGTCTGCGTGCCGTCCTTGGTATATACCGTGGTCCATTTGTTGTTATTATTCGGCTGGAGATATTTGCCAAGCGTGATACCTGAGCAACGGGAATGCGAGATCTCGCAGTCCTCGATGATCCAGCCCTTTGACCAGTGCGGGCCGACCATACCGTCCTGATACGCTGTCGGCGGCGCCCACTGTGTCGCTGCTTTGGTTACTTTGAAACCGGAGAATGTGATATATCCCACACCTTCTTTGGAAGGATAAAAACAGTTTCTCCGCACATTTATCTCTACGCATTCTTTGTTCGGATCCTTTCCGGCAAAATTGGCGTAGATCACCGTGTAATCCTCTTCCTGTTTGGTAAACCACTTTCGGATGGTGATATCATCCGACTCCCAAGACTTGGCAAACGGTTTGGGATCGAGTACTTCCTCAAGACTCATCACCTCATACATCGCCACGTCGTTGATGTAAACTTCACCGGTATGAACCGGATCCATAGCAAAATACCAGTCGCCTTCTACCGGGACGGTATACGGATTGTAATCACCAAAAACCCCATTTCCGATGCGTACCATCCAAGTGTCCCCATCATACGGCTCCCACGTATCCACTCGCTCTGCACCGGTGATGATCGCCTCCAGAGGCTTCTCCGACCGGTATACGATTCTGGCATCCGGTGTACCGGCATGCATGGGATCCACATATTCATGATATGTACCGGGCTTGACGATAACCTCATCGCCGGGTGCAGCAAGCCTTGCTGCCTCACGAATCGTCTTGAAGGGGTAAGCTTCCGACCCGTCGCCGCTGCGAAAGACCGAAGCAGATACATAATATTTCATGTATTCTTTCCTCCTATGGACTTAGACTTAACACATAACTACTCATCGACCTGTTCGAGATCGCAGAAAACACGATGGTAAACCTTTGCACCGATCATGCCCGGAACCGAGATTCCAAAGAGCAGTACGAGCGGAAGTGTCAACAATGACCGGACTGCGAAGACTGGGAGAACGCATGCCAGAGCCATTACGATCGTTCGCGGAAATCTCGCTACCGCCAACAAAAATGACATCTTCATCACCACGCCGAAGTTTCCCTCGAACCTGGCTTGCAAAGGAAATACCCACTGAAATACAAACAGTGCGAACAGTCCCGCTACTCCTGCGGGGATCATAATGTAATTGGGGATTAATCCGGGTGCTGAGAGCATGATGATCACATCTGCCACACACCCTGAAAATATAAACAGAAACGGCACCCACAAAAGAGTCGCCTGTTTCATGTTTTTCCGAAAGGATGAAAAATACCGGCGTGTGATATAGCCGTCTTCCTTGCGCACGAGCATCTGCAACACATCATGCATCGAGGTAAGGGCCGCGCCGATCGTGATGACAGGAAGGCAACAGAGCAGAGTCAGCAGGTTAACCAAAACCAGCTGCGCGATCATAGTGGACACACGCATGATCACATTATCTTCTCCCTGTAAACGCGAAATAGGCATATACCACCGCTCCTTCCAAGGCCGTCGTTTATCGACTTCCTCCGAGTATCATACGGTCAGTATATGCCTATTTGATTGTTTTTGATATCAATAATCTTTTTCTTTTATCATAAAACTTTTTAATACAGATCCTTTACCGCCGGATACAGCTTGACGAATTTCTCATAAGCTTTATCGTAACGTGCGACGATCGCCGGATCCGGATGGATCACATCCACCACCTTGACGAGCTTTTCAGCCGCTGCCTCCACAGTCGGATATACGCCGCAGGCCACTGCTGCCAGGATCGCGCCGCCGTAGCCCGGTCCCTCCTCGCTCTCGATGATCTGGATGTCGACGTTGAGCACATTGGCACAAATCTTTCTCCAGAGCGGAGACTTCGCACCGCCGCCGGTCAGCTTGGCTTCCTTGACCTCGATCCCGGTCTTGCGAGCGATCGTCAGACAGTCTCTCATCGCATAAGCCACACCCTCGAGGACCGCCTGTGTCATGTCGGCACGTGTCGTGTCCATCGACATACCAAAGAACATCGCTCTGGCATCGGCGTTGTTATGTGGTGAGCGCTCACCCATCAGGTACGGCAGATAGTATACCTGGTTGTTGCCGAGCTTATCCTCCGAGATCGGGCTCTGCTCAGCACCGTAATCCTTGGTTCCGACAATATCGTCCATCCACCACTTGTTACAGGACGCCGCCGACAGGATACAACCCATCAGATGATAGCCGCCGTCTGCATGGTCGAAAGCGTGAAGCGCGTTATACGGATCCTTTTTGAAAGCCTTGTTCGTGATAAACAGGGTTCCGGATGTACCGAGTGATACGGTACAGCGTCCCTCACCGACGGTCGCGGTTCCGATCGCACCGGCAGCGTTGTCACCGGCACCGGCTGCTACCTTACAAGCCGTCGTAAGTCCGAGCGTCTCAGCCACATCTGCCTTCAGCGTGCCTGTCACCTCGTAGCTCTCATAGAGCTTCGGCATCTGGTCCTCGGTAATCCCGCAGATATCCAGCATCTCCTTTGACCAGCACTTATGCTCCACATCCAGCAAAAGCATACCGGATGCATCTGAGTAATCCGTACTGTGTACACCGGTCATCATGTATGCGATGTAATCCTTGGGCAGCATGATCTTTTTGATCTTATCAAAATTCTCCGGCTCATGCTTTTTCATCCAGAGAAGCTTCGGTGCCGTGAAGCCGGCAAAGGCGATGTTCGCCGTATACTCCGATAACTTATCCTTACCCACTACGTTGTTCAGGTAGTCGGTCTCCTCACCGGTACGTCCGTCGTTCCACAGGATCGCCGGGCGGATCACCTGATCGTTTTCATCCAGTGCTACCAGACCGTGCATCTGACCGCCAAAGCTGATGCCGGCCACCTGGCTCGCATCGACATCCTTTACCAGCGCCGGTATGCCATCGGTCACAGCTGCCCACCAGTCCTCAGGCTTCTGCTCCGACCATCCCGGCTGCGGGAAGCTCAGGTCGTACTCACGTGACTCAATATTCACGATCTTTCCATCCTCCGCCATCAGTAACAATTTCACCGCTGACGTCCCTAAATCCACACCAATATAAAACATATCTTCCTCCTTTCACTCACCCAAAGTTGTAAAAAAGGAATGTGTCAACAAAAGTTGACACATTCCGTATGTTCTGTCAATTATTTGAACGGATTCTCGGTCGGGTAGCGGACGCCTGCCGGCTGATTGTAACCGATCTCCTCTACCGGCACACCGATGTACTTGAACACCTCATACAGCGACTTGCCATAATGACCGAAAGCAACAGCACCGTGGTGCGGGAAATTCTTTTCGATCAACCAGTGACGATAGAAACGTCCCATCTCCTTGATGGCGAAAATACCGATACCACCAAAGGATCTCGTCGGCACATCCAGTACCTCACCGTGTGCGATGTACGCACGCAGGATACCGTCTGCCGTACTCTGCAGACGATAGAAGGTGATGTCACCCGGAGCGATATCGCCCTCGAGGGTTCCGTTGGTAACCTCTACCGGAAGAGCACGTGCCATGATAAGCTGATTCTTCATCTCGCACTTGCCGAGCTTCTGCGAGCAGGTGTTGCCGCAGTGGAAGCCCATGAACACATCCGTGCTGGTGTAGTCAAACTTGCCCTTGATATCGGCATCGTAAATGTCATACGGTACGGAGTTGTTGATATCCAGAAGTGTAACGATATCCTGGCTGACAACGGTTCCGATGAACTCGCTGAGTGCTCCGTAGATATCTACCTCGCAGGATACCGGGATACCGCGTCCGGTCAGACGGCTGTTTACATAGCACGGAACGAAACCGAACTGTGTCTGGAAAGCCGGCCAGCACTTGCCTGCGATGCAGACATACTTGCGATAGCCCTTGTGCTCCTCGATCCAGTCAAGAAGAGTGAGCTCGTACTGTGCGAGCTTCTCGAGAACCTCAGGCTTTTTATTACCTTCACCGAGCTCTGCCTCCATATCCTTTACCACGTCAGCGATGCGCGCATCACCGGCATGATTTTTGTAGGACTCGAACAGGTCAAGCTCGGAGTTCTCCTCGATCTCAACGTTGATGTTGTAAAGCTGCTTGATCGGAGCGTTGCACGCAAGGAAGTTCTGCGGGCGCGGTCCGAAGCTGATGATCTTGAGATCGTTCAACGCGTTTACGGCACGCGCAATCGGAACAAACTCGTTGATCATGTCCGCAACCTCTTCCGGTGTACCTACCGGATACTCCGGAATGTACGCACCGATGTTGCGAAGTTTGAGGTTGTAGCTGGCGTTCAGCATACCGCAGTACGCATCGCCACGGCCTTGAATCAGGCCCTCGTTTGCTGCGCTCTCCTCAGCAGCGGCAACAAACATCTTCGGTCCGTCGAAATGCTTGGCAAGCAACGTCTCCGAGATCTCCGGTCCGAAGTTTCCGAGATAAACAACCAGGGCGTCGCACTCATTTTTCTTCACGTCCTCAAGTGCTTTCACCATGTCGATCTCGCTCTCAAAGATCAGTACCGGGCACTCGTAGATGTCAGCCCCATCGTACTTTTTGCGATACGCTTCACAGACCTTTTTGTGTCTGTCCACCGACAGCTGCGGCGGGAAGCAGTCACGGCTGACTGCTACGATTCCGATCTTGGTCTTTGGCATGTTTGATAAATCCATTGTTCACCCTCCTTGTAGTAGTATAGTCGAAAAAAAGTTACTAGCATTATAACGCAACGATTCTTTTTGCACAAGATGTTTTTTTTATTTTTATGTTCAGTTTTTTATTCCGGCTTTCACAACTCGGCTCAAAATCGTGCTGTTTTCAGGGCTCACGAAAGATTGAAAAATTAATTTTTGGGCTCGTCAAAAAGATCCTCTTCGAGATCCTCGAGCATATCCTGATAATCACTCTGATGCGAGTGCTGGTTGGTCGAAACCTTTTTGTGGAGATTGACCGCTGCCACGGACTTCGCCAGCGGCTGGATCGTACCCACACCGGCGATACAGCCGCCCGGACAAGCCATACCCTCGAGCAGGTAACCGTCGTACTGACCGCGCTTGGCGAGCATCATCATCTTGCGGCACTCCTCGAGATTCTCCGCCACGTGCATCGGGATGTCACCGACCTCCGGATGGTTCTCCTTGATATAATTTGCCACGGCTCCGGCTACACCGCCGCTAACGGCAAAGCCACGTCCGTCCGCGGATGCTCCGTGCATCGCGTCGAACTCTTCGAGTTTCTCGAACTCGACACCCTTTGCCTCAAACATACCCATAACCTCCTCAAAGGTCAGGACAAAATCGACATCGCTTCGGATCGTCCGACGGGAAGCCTCCAGCTTTTTCGCCGAGCACGGACCGATAAAGGCCACCTTGCAGCCCGGGTGTTTTTTCTTGATCAAACGGCCGGTGAGTACCATCGGCGTCAGAGCCATGGAGATGCATTTCGCCTCGTCCGGAAACACTCTTTTGGCCATCACCGACCAGGCCGGACAACACGATGTCGCCATAAACGGCATCTCCGTCGGGACCTCCTTCAGGAACATCTCGCCCTCCTCGATCGTACACAGGTCCGCTCCGATCGCCACCTCGACGGCGTCCTCAAAACCAAGTTCCTTGAACGCGACACGGATTTTCTCCGGGGTCATCTTATCGCCGAACTGACCTGCCACCGCCGGTGCGACAGCCGCATACACCGGCACATCCGAACGGATCGCCTGGATCGTCTGGAAGATCTGTGCCTTATCCGATATCGCTCCGAACGGGCAGTTCGCCATACACTGTCCGCAGGATACGCAGTTTTCCTGATTGATCTCCGCACGTCCCAGCTCGTCCGAGGAGATCGCTTTCATCCCGCACGCCTCGGCGCAGGGTCTCTTTAAACGGATGATCGCCTCATACGGGCAGACGTTGATACACTTTCCGCACTTGATACAACGACTCTGATCGATGTACGAACGGCCATGCTTAAACTTGATTGCCTGACGCGGGCACACCTCCTGACACGGATGTGCAAGACAGCCCTGGCATCCCTCCGTCACCTGGACCTCGTTGTCCGGGCAGGCGTTGCAGGCGAACTTGATAATATTGATCAACGGGGGCTGATAATATTTTTCCGGCTTAACGCACTCATCCGCTCCCGTCGAAACCGGCGCATGCTCCGATGTGTCACGCAACGGCAGGCCCATCGCCAGACGCATACGCTCCTTTACAATCGCCCTCTCCAAAAATACCGAATCCCGATACTTGGACACCTCACCCGGGATGATCCGATACGGGATCTGCTCCATCTCCGCGAGGGATCCCTCCTCGTAATTGTAAGAGAGCTTCGCCACCTCGGCGTAAACCTTTTTCCGGATGTCGTTTACCGGTGTCATAATACCACGCATTGACTGTGCTGCCATAAATAGAATACCCCTTTCTGATGCTTCTTTGATACGGATCTGATGACGTTTTCCGCCTCAGTCCGCGCTATTTCCATTGTAGCATATTATCCCGGGTCTTGCAACCAAAAACCTTATGTGTTAGAATGAATAAAACAGACTCACCGCAGTACAGAAAGGAAGCCTATGGAAAGCAGAGATAAAGTTATCGTACGGGTAAGTATCATCGGTATTTTAGCCAACCTGGCACTGGTTGTTTTTAAGGCGATCATCGGCCTGCTTGCTAACTCGATCGCCATCATCCTCGATGCGATCAACAACTTAACGGATATGCTGTCTTCGCTGGTCACCATCATCGGTGCGAAGCTGGCGGCGAGAAAACCGGACAAACACCATCCGCTCGGACACGGACGGATCGAGTACCTGAGCGCTATGATCGTCGCTGCCATCATACTCGGAGCCGGTGTCGGCGCTGGTTACAAGTCCGTGGAAAGCGTCCTCGATCCGAAGACACCGGAATATACGACGATCGGTCTGATCATCATCAGTGTCGCTGTCATCGTCAAGGTCGTTTTAGGACTGTATTATCGTAAAAAAGGCCGGGAGGTGAACTCCGGTGCTCTGGTCGCCTCGGGTACGGATGCCCTTTTCGATGCCATCGTCTCGATCTCCGTTCTCGGAAGCGCGATCATTTTTATCATCACCGGGTTTAACGCAGAGCCCTATGTCGGTCTGCTGATCTCGGTCCTGATCATCAAATCCGGTATCGAGATCATGATGGAAACCCTGAACGAGATCCTCGGTCAGCGTTTCGATCGGGGGCTCCTGAAGGAGATCCGCAACACGATCTGTGAAGAGGAACTGGTACAGGGCGCTTACGACCTGATCCTCCACAGCTACGGACCCGACCGCTACATGGGTTCAGTACACGTTGAGGTGCCGGATACACTGACCGCTGAGCAGATCGATGAGCTCGGTCGTCGGATCGAAGAAAGCGTCTATGTGAAGCACGGCGTCATCCTGACCGGTGTCGGTATCTACTCTGTGAACACCTCCGACGACACGGTTGTCAATCTCCGCAAGGAGATCACACACCTCGTCAACACGCATGATGACGTGATCCAGATGCACGGCTTCCACGTCGACAAGACAAACAACCGCGCGTATCTGGACCTGATCATGGACTATGAATACAAAGATTACGAAGAACGTTTCGAAGCGGTCTGCGAAGAGATCCGTGCAGCGCATCCGACCTACGAATGGATCCTGACGCAGGACATCGATTTTTAAAAATGCCATAACAGGGACTTATCGGATGGATACAAACGATCGAAATACAGTAAATACAAGCATAAAAAAAACAGCCTGGTGGAAACAAGCTGACTCACTGATCTATGGTCTCTCCTGCCTTCTCATCGCAGGACTGATCGTGATGTGTGTCCTGCAGTTCACCGGGCGTTTTTCGCTGACGGACGACCTGCACTACCCCTGCGCCTTTCGCCGGGCCACCGGTCTGTACTGCCCGGGCTGCGGCGGGTCCCACGCCCTGACCGCCATGCTGAGCGGTCATCTTATCGACAGTTTCCTGGCGCATCCCTTTGTCCTGTATCTGACCGGCTGCGCTCTGGTCGATGTAATCGGAGGGACGATCGCCCTCATCCGTCACCGCGCTTTACCGCGCTTTCGCCCACTCTACGCCTACATCGGGATTGCGATCCTGCTGCTCCAGTGGATCGTCAAAAATATCCTGCTCTTACTCGACTAACGAGTCACCGCGGTCGATACAAAGCTCGTATCCGATATCCTCGATACGACTCCGCAGCTCAGCGATCTGCTCCTCACTCTCCATATCGACACCGTGCTTCCCATCATACAGCGTGTAACGTCCCTTGACCTCACGCGGAGTGATGTTCGGCATCACGACATTCGCCCCACTCATGATCCCCTTTTCATACCCCTGCATATCCAGTGTAGCCAGTGCTGTCGTCGCCGGCAGCAGGACACGCGGATGGATCAGCCGGAGGATCGCGATCATTTTTAATGTCATCTCCACCGTACCCCCGTTTTCCGCGGCGAACGGTGTATCACTCTGTGCGATAAAAGGTCCGATCCCGATCATGTGCGGGTTTAATTCCTTGATCAATACCAGGTCATCGTACAGGCAGTGCACATCCTGTCCCGGCGTCCCGATCATCATACCACATCCCACCTGGAACCCGATATCCTTGAGATCAAACAGACACCGGACCCGATGCTCATAGCTCATGTTTGCCGGGTGCAACTTGCGATAATGATCCCGGTTTCCCGTCTCATGACGCAACAGATAACGGCTCGCTCCGGCATCAAAAAAGCGCTGATACGTTTCCTTTGATTTCTCCCCGACGGAAAGCGTGATCGCGCAGTCCGGATACGTGTCGTGGATCAGACGGACGATCTCCACGATGTCGCTATCCGAATCCATCGGATTCTCTCCACCCTGGATCACAAAGGTCCGCGCCCCCAGCGCATATCCCTTCACTACACTGGCCATGATCCTTTCGTTCGTCAGGCGATATCGACTCAAGCCGACATGCCCGGCGCGGATCCCGCAGTAGTAGCAGTTATTTTTACAATAGTTGGTATACTCGATCAGACCGCGCATGTAGATCTTTTTACCGTAGACCTCATCACGTACCTCACGCGCTACCTGAAATAAATATTCGGTATGCTCGTCTCCGAGCTCCAGCAACCACTCCAGCTCCGACTCGGTGATCTCATGGCGAAGCCGCATATGGTCAATCTCTTTTTTATAATCCAACTCACTCCTCCGTCTCACGCCTGCTGCAGCGCAAGATACAGATCCATACCGCCACCGTCAAACGTCAGCGGGACGCATAAGGACTTACCGCCCTTGGACGCAAAGCTGACATTGCCGTGAGACAAAGTCGGCGGTGTAATATCGATCCCGACGCCCGTACTCGAAAATACAGTTGCCACATTTCCCATGATCATATTGCCCAGCTCGCTGATCGCACTGCTGGCAAAATCGTCCATCTGCGTGACCTCCATCATCGCCATCTTGGACGCGATCGCACAGGCCTGACGCTCTGTCATAGCCAACAACACATGGCCATGCAGCTGTCCCGTCACACCTACTATGATAACCCAATGATTCGTATCAAAAGCGGTCTCACGTAGCACCGGCTTCTGGATACCCACATCAACAAAGCAAACCTCTGAAAGAATCTTCTTTGCCGTCGCTAAAAAGGGGTTTATCAGCTCTACACTAAGTGCTGCCATTTCCCTCTCCTTCTTTTTTGGCTGTTCTCAAGCGTCTATCTTCCACCCACACGTACTTAAGTATTATACCTTAGATTAACGATTAAGGCAAGGACTACATCTTGTGATACTAACGCTGTCTCAGCACTACTCGCCTCGCATCCACAGCGTCTCCGACAGGGACGCCAGTTTATCCGCCATACACAGGATCCACCCTTCTCGGGATCGCGGTATTTTGGTCAGGGTGAACGGCCACATATGGGTCTCGATCGCCGTATGGACCCGGTCATCCACGCCGAACACTTCCCTCGCCCTCTCCGCCGCACGGTGCGGATGACGATAGCCGTGCAGGTCGCTGAGCGGCTTTTCATGCCAGTCATAGCCGTAAAAATCATGCAGGAGAGCCGCGGTCAGCAGAGCCTCGCGGTCTGCCTTTTTCCCGAGCTTTTCATCGATGATGTAGGAAAGCTTGACCACATTGACCACATGACGGTAGGTCGTCACGTTCCCATGCTGTATGTACTCCTTCATCCGACGCACGTCCTCATACTCTAAAAATGGCCCGATCACGCCGAGGATTTCCTGTTTTTCCTCTGTTGTCATATCAACCTCTATCCGTATTCCGAAAAACATCCATATTTTTCCACGCACGCAGAAAAATATGGATGTCTGTTTGTATCAGTCTTCTACGATCTCTTCTTCGATCAGCTCTTCATCCTCGTCCAATTCCTCATCCAACTCCTCGTCGAAGTTCTCATCGAAATCGTCCTCAAACTCGCTGTCGAAATCCGCATCGAAATCGTCGTCGTCCTCGGTATTGATACTGTTTCTTCCGGCACCGCTGCTCTTAGACTTCAGTGCGGACAGATCCAGCTCTTCTTCCTTCGGCTCCTCCGGCTCGAGACTCTCTCGCAGATCACTGTAGATCTCAATATTGCGATAGCGCTTCATACCGGTTCCGGCCGGGATCAGCTTACCGATGATGACGTTCTCCTTGAGACCTACGAGCGGATCTACCTTACCCTTGATCGCTGCCTCGGTCAATACTTTGGTCGTCTCCTGGAAGGAAGCGGCCGACAGGAAGGAATTGGTAGCCAGAGATGCCTTGGTGATACCCAGGATGATCTGTGTACCCTTCGGCGGCTCTAAGCCTTCCTTCTCAAGGCGGATTACCTCATCCTCAAACTCGAGCGCATCGACACGATCACCCGGTAAGAATTCGGAATCTCCGTTCTCATCGATATGAATCTTTTTCAGCATCTGGCGGACGATCACCTCGAGGTGCTTGTCGTTGATCTCAACACCCTGGAGGCGGTATACACGCTGAACCTCGCGCAGGATGTAATCCTGTACGGCGCGCACGCCCTTGATCTTCAGAAGATCATGCGGGTTGATCGGTCCCTCGGTCAGCTCCTTGGCTGCCTCGATCACCTGACCCTTTTCTACGGTAATCTTGGTTCCGTACGGAATCAGATAAGCCTTGCTCTTGCCTTCTTCGTTGGTAACGACAACCTCGTTGACATCCTTTTTCTTTGCCTGGATATCGACGGTTCCGCCAAACTCGGCGATGATTGCCATACCCTTCGGTTTACGTGCCTCGAAAAGCTCCTCGACACGCGGAAGACCCTGTGTGATAGAGTCTCCTGCCACACCACCGGTATGGAAGGTACGCATCGTCAGCTGGGTACCCGGCTCACCGATGGACTGTGCCGCGATGATACCGACAGCCTCGCCGACCTGTACCGGCTCCTTGGTTGCCATGTTCGCGCCGTAGCACTTCGCACAGATACCGACCTTGGACTTACAGGTCAGTGCCGTACGGATACGGATGGTCTTTTTGCGGATCGCATCCTTGATCGGCTCCAGCTCTTTCTTTGCGGCATCGTATTTATCTGCGACCTTTTTGATCTCAGCATTCTTTTTCTCAAGCTGCTTCTCAGTCAGCTCAGCGCCCTCGGCGTTCAACTCTGCCTTGAGCTCATCCAACTGGCTGCGGAGAGCATCGACGTTGTCCTGCAGATCCTTCGGGATCTGGAACTCCTGCTTGGCAACGATACGCTCAGCACGCTTCGGTGTGATCATATGGTTGGCCTTAACGATGACATTGCCCTCGTCATCGGTGATCGTCTCGCAGGAATAACGTCCTGTGATACGCTCCTTCAATGTCTCGATCATCTCATCACCGATCATGAAGGAAGCGACCTCCATACCCGGGATCTCCTCATCCGGACGGGACTCGTGACAATCGGTCTCGCGGACGATCAACTCCTGAGATACATCAACCAGACGACGTGTCAGGTAACCGGAGTCGGCGGTACGCAGCGCCGTATCGGACAGACCCTTGCGGGCACCGTGCGCCGAGATGAAATACTCGAGGATATCCAGACCCTCACGGAAACTGGACTTGATCGGCAACTCGATCGTCTTACCGTTGGTATCTGCCATGAGGCCTCGCATACCGGCGAGCTGCTTGATCTGCTTATCCGAACCACGGGCACCGGAATCCGCCATCATATGGATATTGTTGTAGCGGTCAAGGCCCTGCATAAGCTTTTTGGTGACCTTCTTATCCGCGTCTTCCCACATCTTGATGACCGTCTTGTAACGCTCTTCCTCGGTCATCATACCACGCAGGTACAGAGAACCGATCTCATCTACCGTTCTCTCTGCCTCTGCGATGATCTCCTTTTTCTCCGGCGGTACGACCATATCGGAAATCGATACTGTCATCGCTGCCTTCGTGGAGTAGCTGTAACCGAGAGCCTTGATCGCATCCAGCGTCTCTGCTGTCTTGGTCGCGCCCTCGTTGTTGATGCACTTCTCCAGGATCTCCTTGAGCTGTCTACGGCCGACATGGAAGTCTACCTCGAGCTTCAGGAAGTTATCCGGGTCGGAACGATCGACAAATCCGAGATTCTGTGTGAGCACCTCGTTAAAGATGAATCGTCCCAGTGTAGACTCGATCACACGTGACTCGATCTCGCCGTCGGCATTCTCACCGTAACGACGGATCTTGATACGTGCATGCAGTGTGATCTCGTGGTTTTCATAGGCGATGATCGCCTCATTCATATCCTTGAAATACTTGCCTTCGCCCGGCTCCGGTGTCTCGTCTCCGACCGTCGTACCACGCTCCTGTGTCAGATAGTAGATACCGAGGACCATATCCTGCGACGGTACCGCTACGGCACCACCGTCGGACGGCTTCAGCAGGTTGTTCGGTGAGAGCAACAGGAAACGGCACTCGGACTGCGCCTCTACCGAAAGCGGAAGGTGCACGGCCATCTGGTCACCGTCGAAGTCGGCGTTGAACGCCGTACATACGAGCGGATGCAGCTTGATCGCTTTACCCTCTACCAGCGTCGGCTCAAATGCCTGGATACCCAGACGGTGGAGCGTCGGCGCACGGTTCAGCATAACCGGATGCTCGCGGATGACCTTCTCGAGTACATCCCACACATCATCCTCTAACTTCTCAACCTTTTTCTTGGCGTTTTTGATGTTCTGCGCCATGTTATTCTCAACAAGCTCTTTCATAACGAAAGGCTTGAAAAGCTCGATCGCCATCTCCTTCGGCAGACCGCACTGATAGATCTTCAGCTCCGGTCCTACGACGATAACCGAACGTCCGGAATAGTCGACACGCTTACCGAGAAGGTTCTGACGGAAACGTCCCTGCTTACCTTTGAGCATCTCGGACAGAGACTTCAGCGGGCGGTTACCCGGGCCTGTGACCGGACGACCGCGACGGCCGTTATCGATCAGGGCATCGACTGCCTCCTGGAGCATACGTTTCTCGTTGCGCACGATGATATCCGGTGCGCCGAGCTCGAGCATACGCTTCAGACGGTTATTACGGTTGATGATACGACGATACAGATCGTTCATATCGGAGGTCGCAAAACGACCGCCATCGAGCTGTACCATCGGACGCAGATCCGGCGGGATTACCGGGATCACGGTCAGGATCATCCACTCCGGACGATTGCCGGACTCTAAAAATGCCTCGACAGCCTCCAGTCTTTTGATGATACGGGCACGCTTCTGCCCGGAAAGTGTTGCCAGTTCGTCCTTGAGCTCAGCGGCCTCCTTGTCGAGGTCGATACGCTCCAGCAGCTCCTGTACGGCCTGCGCACCCATGCCGACGCGGAAGCTGTCTCCGTATTTTTCACGGGCCTCCTGATACTCCGGCTCGGTCAGGACTGTCTTTGCCGGCAGATCTGCGATATCCGAATCCAGCACGATATAAGCGGCGAAATAGAGCACGCGCTCCAGTACCTTCGGTGACAGGTCGAGCATCAGTCCCATGCGGGACGGGATTCCCTTAAAATACCAGATATGTGATACCGGTGCAGCCAGCTCGATATGACCGAGACGCTCACGACGCACACCGGACTTGGTAACCTCTACGCCACACTTGTCGCAGACCTTACCCTTGTAGCGGATCTTCTTATACTTTCCGCAGTGGCACTCCCAGTCCTTGCTGGGTCCAAAAATACGCTCACAGAACAGTCCGTCCGGCTCCGGCTTCAGGGTACGATAATTGATGGTCTCCGGCTTGGTAACCTCACCGCGTGACCACTCACGGATCTTCTCCGGTGAAGCGAGCATAATTTTGATTTTATCATATGTAATCATATTGCTATCATCCATCTGAGGCATCCTTACTACCATCCTTTCATTTGTATGAATCGTCAAACAGGTTTATCCGTTACGATCGGATCAATCCGAAATCGTGATACTGTCATCGTTTAATCCATCCAGATCATCGCTGACACGGTATCCTCCGTGGGAGTCGTACGAATCCTCACGTCCGGAATAATTGCTGTCTTCATTCATATACTCACGAGCGCTCATATCGGTGACCTCGGTATCCTCCGTCATCACGATCTCCTGGCCGTTTTCGTCAAGCACTGTTACGTCGAGTGCCAGTGACTGGAGCTCTTTTAAGAGCACCTTGAACGACTCCGGAACACCCGGGCTCGAGATGTTCTCGCCCTTGATGATCGCCTCGTAGGTCTTTACACGTCCGACCACGTCGTCGGACTTCACGGTCAGGATCTCCTGCAGTGTGTATGCTGCTCCGTATGCCTCGAGAGCCCAAACCTCCATCTCACCGAAACGCTGACCACCGAACTGTGCTTTACCACCGAGCGGCTGCTGGGTTACCAGTGAGTACGGACCGGTTGAACGCGCGTGGATCTTGTCGTCAACCAGATGGTGGAGTTTGAGGTAGTGCATGAAACCGATCGTAACCTCACCGTCGAAAAACTCTCCGGTACGTCCGTCGCGAAGCTGAACCTTTCCATCCTCGCGGATCGGCACGCCTTCCCACTCCTTGCGGTAATCCTGGTTCTCGATCAGGAACTTCATAATATCCGGATCCAGGATGTCTCTGTATTTTTTCTTGAAATCATCCAGCGGGGTGTTGACATAGTCATTTGCCAGCTGGAGAGTATCCATAATGTCGACCTCGTTCGCTCCGTCAAAGACCGGTGTCGATACGTCAAAGCCGAGTGCCTTGGCTGCGAGCGAAAGGTGAATCTCGAGGACCTGTCCGATGTTCATTCGGGACGGCACACCGAGCGGATTCAGCACGATGTCGAGCGGACGTCCGTTCGGCAGGAACGGCATATCCTCTACCGGAAGCACGCGGGAAACGACACCCTTGTTTCCGTGACGACCGGCCATCTTATCGCCGACCTGAATCTTTCTCTTCTGTGCGATGTAGACGCGCACGCTGCGGTTTACGTTCGGCGGCAGCTCGTCTCCGTTTGCACGGTCAAACACCTTGGTATCTACGACGATACCGAACTCACCATGCGGAACCTTGAGCGAGGTATCGCGAACCTCTCTTGCCTTCTCACCGAAGATTGCACGGAGAAGTCTCTCCTCAGCGGTAAGCTCTGTCTCGCCCTTCGGCGTAACCTTACCGACCAGAATATCGCCGGCATGTACCTCAGCGCCGACACGGATAATTCCGTTTTCATCGAGGTCCTTGAGTGCGTCCTCACCGACCGTAGAGATATCACGTGTGATCTCCTCCGGTCCGAGCTTGGTATCGCGGGCCTCTGTCTCGTACTCACTGATGTGTACGGATGTATAGACATCCTCCTGCACCAGACGCTCACTGAGCAGGACGGCATCCTCGTAGTTGTAACCTTCCCAGGTCATGAATCCGATGAGCGGGTTTTTACCCAGGGCGATCTCACCACCGGATGTGGACGGACCGTCGGCGATAACCTGACCGGCCTCGACCTGCTCGCCGGCATCCACGATCGGACGCTGGTTCATACAGGTTCCCTGGTTGGAACGTACGAACTTCTGCAGACGATACTCATCGAGCTCGCCATCCTCTCTGCGGATCACGATGCGGCTGGACTCAGAACGCTCAACGACACCGGGGTTCTCTGCTACGACACAGTTTCCGGAGTCAACCGCTGCCTTCATCTCGATACCGGTACCTACTACCGGCTCCTCGGTCATCAGAAGCGGCACGGCCTGACGCTGCATGTTGGATCCCATCAGCGCACGGTTCGCGTCATCGTTCTCAAGGAACGGGATCATCGCGGTCGCGATGGAGAATACCATCTTCGGCGATACATCCATATAATCGATCTGCGAACGTGAGAACTCGGAGATCTCATCGCGATGACGACCGGAGATATTTTTACGGATGAAATATCCCTTGTCGTCGAGCTTCTCGTTCGCCTGTGCTACATAGTAACGATCCTCCTCGTCCGCGGTCATGTATACCACTTCGTCGGTAACACGCGGGTTCTCCGGATCGGATTTGTCAACCTTGCGGTACGGTGCCTCAACGAATCCGTACTGGTTGATCTTTGCATAGGATGCCAGGGAGTTGATAAGACCGATGTTCGGTCCCTCCGGCGTCTCAATCGGGCACATACGTCCGTAGTGTGAGTAGTGGACATCTCGCACGTCGAATCCGGCACGATCACGGGAAAGACC
>JAZASH010000041.1:0-20125 GCA_036343395.1 Eubacterium sp.
AGCCGTCCACGGCCGATATGATGATGATCAACAAAACAATGATTTCTATTATAATAGTAGACATCGGTTTACTCCTCTTGGGTTTTTCTCTGTCACGTATGACATACAGCAGTCGCACAGGCGGGATTGCCGGCCGTCATCGTGTCTTCATCCGGATCCGTTGGATGCTGTTGTGATCGACCAGGATGTACTCGATCGATTTATTCCCCGGGAAAACGCCCGTAATCTCCGTGTCAAAGTCACAGGAGAACTTCGGATCCCCGTTGATCCGCACGATATCGATATGATGGCCGCTGTAGAAATACAGCTCCTCTCCGTAGATCCGAAATTCCGAGTAATCATAGCTGATCGGACACTCCAGCACCGGCTCTCCGGTCGGTAAGAATACCTCTAACTCTTTTTTCTTCAGCGAGTCATCCGCCGTCACGACCGCGATGTATTTCTCACTCTCAGCCATGCTCAGGATCGCCCGTTTAAAGGTCTTTTCCAGGATCGGCTTCGGCCGTCTCATATCTGCGTAGACATCAAACCCGCTCTCGCGGTAGACCACGACGCGGTCGTTATCGATAAAGCTGATCTTGGATATCATCTCACTGTCGTACTCGTGGCCGCCCACGAGGAGATTTTTATCCTGACCGATATCAGAGAAATTGTAGAAGTTCACACGCCACTTGGCTTCGGTCCCGTCTACCACCATGTAGGCAATCACGAGAGAGCTGCCATCCGGCGAGATGTCAAAGTCGAGGGGATAGCCCTCCTCGCTGACATTGGATGGGATCTCGACCAGGAGCTTGGTCGTATTCGCAGAGGGGTTGTAGATCTTGAGCGTATTGGAGTCGGTATCCTGCTCGAGTACGGCCGCCAGTCCCTGCGCGGATACCTTGGCGCGGACGATCGGGTAGGTTGTCTCCATCCCGACACCCTCATCCTTTCCATTATATATATGGAAGGAATTGCCTCCGACATCGGCAGCGAGCACCTGCTCCCCGCAGGTATCGACCTGCGCCTGCTTCATCTCGAAACCGCCGTTCCAGAGGGTTTTCCCTTTGGTGTCGACCAGGCTGATACCGCTACCTGAGTATTTTAGAAGATTTTTCTGAAAATATTGATATGTGACATTGTTCGAATCGCTGCGCTCAATCTCGGAAACGGTCTGGTAATGGGTGTAGCACTGGTTGTTATAAAAATACGAAAAAAGTAATAATCCTCCGATTCCGAAGAGGATGATCGCTCCTGTCAGAATCCAGAGGATAATATAGCTTCGTTTTTCTTTAGGATCTACCGGCATTACCACGTTTTCGTTTCCTCGTTTCTATAAGTCTGTCCGGCCCTCCAGGGCACGGAATAATGTCATCTCATCGACGTACTCCAGTGCTCCGCCCACCGGAACGCCGCTGGCGATACGGGTGACCCGTATGCCGGCCTGCTTGACGTACTTGCTGATCCACAGCGCTGTCGCCTCGCCCTCGACGGTGGAGTTGGTGGCCACGATGACCTCCTCGACATCCTCTCTTGCCAGACGCTGCAGGAGCTCCTTTAGCTTGAGATTCTCCGGCTGGACGCCGATCATCGGGTTGACCGCTCCGTGGAGGACGTGATAGACCCCCTCGTACTGTCCGGTCTTTTCATACGCGACCAGATCCGAAGGCTCCTCCACCACCATGATGACCTTATGGTTTCTCTTGGGATTGCCGCATACCTGGCATACCTCCCCGTCGGAGAGATTGAAGCACTCCTTACACAGACGGGTTTTCTGCTTGGCGGAAAGGATGGTCTCAGTCAAACGCTTTACTCTCTCCTCCGGCATCTCGAGAATATGGAACGCGAGCCGTCCCGCGGACTTCGGTCCGATCCCCGGGAGCGCCGCCAATTCCTCGATCAGATGGTTGATCGAGTCACTGTAGTAGTTTATCAAAACGGAAATCCTCCCAGATTCATACCGCCTGTCAGTGCCTCCATCGACTTGGAGCTGTCCTCATCGATCTGGCGTGTTACCTCGTTCACCGCTGCTACGATCAGATCCTCAAGCATCTCGATATCATCCGGATCCACGACCTCCTCGGACAGCTTCACGGAGAGGAGTTCTCTCTTTCCGGACATTTTTACCGTCACGGCACCGCCGCCTACGCTGGCTTCGTACTCCTTTTCCTCCATCTCCTTCTGGTTTTCTTCCATCTGACGCTGCATCCGCTGCGCCTGCTTCATCAGGTTGTTCATATTTCCCGGCATACCGCCGCCGCCCGGAAATCCTCCGCCTCTTCTAGCCATCTAATCTTCCTCCTCGATTGGTATATTTTTCAAAATCTCTCTTAAATCCTCGATCGCTACCCGCTCGCGGGCATCGGATATATCTTTGACGACGAGTCGTACCTGCTTACCGGTCGCCTCGCCGATGATCTCCTGCAGGGTCTCCAGGTTTTCCTTATCATCGCGGAAATACCGCAGTGCGACCGGCTCACGGAAGCCGAGTACCAGACATCCGTTGTCGTCTACCGAGAGGACGACGCCCTCCAGGTTGACTCCGATCAGTCCCTGTCCCTTAGCCAGGATGGTCTGCTCAACATGCTTCCACTGGGCTACGATCTCCTTTACCTCGTCCGGTACCGCCTCCGGCAGGAGCTTTTTCAGTGCCGGCGGGGGTGTCGGTGCTGCCGTCGCGCCCGCTGCTGCAGGAGCCGCCGGTGCCGGTGCCGCCGTCGCATACACACCTGCCTCGAGTCGATCCTGGAGCTTCTCCAGGTCTCTCTCCATCGTTTTCATCCGGTCGACCAGAGAGTCGTAGTCTCGCTCCATCTGCGGATGGCAGAGACGCACCAGCGCGATCTCGAACTCGACACGTCGGTTGGCACTGTGACGCATATCGGCCACCAGGCGGGACATCACATGGATATACCGTATGATCTGCTCCTCCTCGAGCTTGGATGCGTAGTCCCTGAGGATGGAGATGTTCTCGTTTGACAAGTCTACGAGTTGTTCGACATCTTTGGAGGACTTGACCATCAGCAGGTTTCGCAGATACCAGATGTATTCCTTGGCAAACTGGGTCAGGTCACGGCCGGTGGAGACCAGCTCGTCCACGGTCCCAACCACCCGGGTCACCTCGCCCTCGATCAGGGCCTGCGTCATCGTGTGGTAGACTGTCTGGTCGACGCTGCCCACCACGTTGAGAACCTTGTCAAAGGTAAGTGCTTCTTTGAAATAATAAGAGATGCATTCCTCGAGAAGACTGAGCGCATCTCTGAGTGCCCCGTCTGCGACGCGGGCGATATAGGTCAGTGCGCGATCCTCGGCCTCGACGCCCTCCTGATCCAGGAGCTCGCGCAGGCGGTCCGTGATCGTCTGCACCGGGATACGCTTGAAATCATAACGCTGACAACGCGACTGGATCGTCGGAATGATCTTTTGCGGGTCGGTCGTCGCCAGGATAAAGGTCAGATACGACGGAGGCTCTTCAAGTGTTTTCAGGAGGGCGTTAAACGCGTTCTCCGTCAGCATATGCGCCTCGTCGATGATGTAGACCTTGCGGCCGCCGTCGATCGGTGCGTAGTTGACCTCATCGACGATCTGACGGACATCCGCCACACCGTTGTTGGAGGCACCGTCGATCTCGATCACATTCATCGAGGATCCGTCCTCGATCGACTGACAGCGAGCGCACTCGCCGCACGGGCCGTCGTCGGTCAGGTTCTCGCAGTTCATCGCCTTGGCCAGGATCTTCGCCACCGTCGTCTTACCGGTACCTCTGGTCCCGCAAAACAGATAGGCGTGACCCACCCGGTCGGACTTGAGCTGATTTTTCAGCGTGGTGACGATGGCCTCCTGCCCCTTTACATCGGAAAAGGTCTTCGGCCTGTATTTACGATATAGTGCCTGATACGCCATAATTAATCTCCAAAGGATATACCAAGGCTCTTGGTTTGGCGGATGATCTCGCAATCCGGCTCAACCATCTTGAGCTTGCCGGCCACTTCTTCCAGCGGTACCGGTACGATATCATAGCCATTAAAGCCTACCATATATCCGAATTTCCCCTTCAAAATAAGCTCGGCCGCAGCGGCTCCCAGTCGGCTCGAGATCACGCGGTCGTACGCGCACGGGCTGCCGCCTCGCTGGGTGTGTCCCGGCACGGTGATACGGATCTCCTGACCGGTCCTCTCCTCGATCTGCGCTCCGATCTTATAGGATACGCTCGGATACGGGTTATCCTTCAGGAGCTGCTTGCGCTCCTTTTTCGAAAGCTGGGCGTCCTCTTTGGAGATCGCGCCCTCAGCAACTGCCAGGATAGAGAAACGTTTGCCGGCCTTGGTTCTCTTTTCGATGGCACCGATCACCTTGTCAATGTCATACGGGATCTCCGGGATCAGGATCACGTCGGCGCCGCCGGCGATACCGGCATAGAGCGTCATCCAGCCGACCTTATGTCCCATTACCTCTACGATAAACACACGTCCGTGTGAAAATGCCGTCGTGTGGATGCAGTCGATCGCATTCGTCGCCACCTCGATCGCCGAGTGGAATCCGAAGGTCAGGTCCGTGCCCCAGATATCGTTATCGATCGTTTTAGGCAGGCCGACGACGTTGAGCCCCTCCTCGCGGAGCATGTTGGCACTCTTCTGGGTACCGTTTCCGCCGAGAATGACCAGACAGTCGAGCTTGAGCTTGTGGTAGGTGTCTACCATCGCCTTGACCTTGTCCATCCCGTTTTCGTCGGGCTTGCGCATATTTTTAAAGGGCTGTCTCGAGGATCCGAGGATCGTGCCGCCCTCTGTCAAGATTCCGGAGAAATCAAGCGGTGTCATTTCTTTATAGTTTCCGTACATCAATCCTTTATAGCCTTCAAGGATTCCGATGATCTGCGTCTTTGGATCGGCGTTGTAAAGCGCCTTTGCCACGCCTCGCATCGTAGCGTTCAACGCCTGACAGTCACCGCCACTGGTCAAAAAAGCCACTCTCTTCATAGTCGTACCTCCAATCCGATCGCCAAACCGCAACCTTTCTTATTATAACACAGTTTACGATATCACGCAAGCACGAACCCTCGAAAAAATGGTTGACAAGTTCCGAAATTACTTGTATAATGGTGTTCCGTGATGTATATTTCCTTGCTCTTCCCATCGAGGAAGGGCCAGAGACCAAAAGGAGGTGCGAACAGCTATGAAAAAGTATGAATTAGCTCTGGTTGTTAGTGCTAAAGTTGAAGATGAAGTGCGCCTGGCCACTGTAGAGAAGGCCAAAGAAGCGATCACCTCACTCGGCGGACAGATCACGAACGTCGATGATTGGGGTAAGAAACAGCTGGCGTATGAGATCCAGAAAATGAACGAGGGTTTCTATTACTTCATCCAGTTCGATGCTGAGACCGCTATGCCGGCTGAGCTCGAGCAGAGACTTCGCATTATGGACAACGTGCTGAGATACTTGTGTGTCAAAGCCGAAGAGGATTGATTTCGAATAAGGCGATTTCCGGCACTTCAACCGGCGATAGTTGAATGAAAGGAGTCTTATTATGAACAAAGTGATTTTGATGGGTAATCTTACCCGCGATCCTGAGATCACCTATTCTCAGGGATCGAATATGGCGATTGCTCGTTTTTCCATCGCCATCAACCGCCGTTTCCAGAGAGACGGTGAGGATAACACCGATTTTTTCAATTGTACTGCATTTGGTAAGACGGCAGAATTTGTGGAGAAATATTTCCACAAGGGATCACGGATGCTGCTTACCGGTCGTATAGAAAACGATAACTATACCAACAAGAACGGAGAAAAGGTCTACAGCGTGCGTGTCATCGCTGAGGAGGTCGAGTTCGCAGAGCGCAAGTCGACTTCGGATGCATTTGCATCGGGTGACGCAGGCGTGTCAGGCGGCGCTAATCCGATCCCGGCTCCGACGCCTCAGGGTGGAGATGCCGGTGATGACTTCGTTGATATCAACAGCGACGCCACTGCTGATTTTCCTTTCTTTTGATTCGGTGATTTGATTAGGAGGATTCTATTATGGCATTTCAGAAAGAGCGGAGCGACTCGGCAGGCCGCCGTCGTGCACCGCGTAGAAGAAAAAAGGTTTGCGCTTTCTGCGCTGACAAAGAGTTCAAGTATGTTGACTACAAAGACACCGCTAAGTTAAAGAGATTCTTGTCCGAGAGAGGTAAGATTCTTCCGAGACGTGTGACGGGAACGTGTGCGAAACATCAGCGTGCGTTGACAGCAGCGATCAAGAGAGCTCGTCATGTGGCATTGATGCCGTATACGGTAGAGTAAAGTTGACACAACCGATTATGAGCAAAATAAAAAAGTCTCCGGGATGCACATCCCGGAGACTTTTTTATTCGCTTGCTTTATGCACTTTGTGGAGTGGCAAATAATCAATTAGCATCTGCTTCAAATCGGACTGGCGGATGGGCTTGGTTAAGTAGTCGGTGAAGCCTTCGCGCAGGTAGTTTTCCTTGGCGCCGGCGACGACATTGGCGGTCAGCATGATGACCGGTGTTTCTTCGTTGGGATCGTCCTGGCGCTCGCGCATATGATGCAGCGTTTCGATACCGTCCATCTCCGGCATACGGTGGTCGAGGAAGATCAGGTCGAAGCCGGTGTTCTTTGTCATATCCAGACACTCCTGTCCGCCCGGAGCCGTCTCGATACGAATCTCGGTGTCCTTCAGGAGATTTTTCACAACCTTGAGGTTAGTCTCGACATCATCCACCACGAGAATACGCGCCTCCGGTGCCGTGAAGTTGGTGCTCTTCTGGATGATCTCCTCATCCAGGCCGGTTGCGTGCGGGACAAATTTGCCCATGCCACGTTCCGAAACGATCTTCTGCGGGAACTCGATGAAGAACTCGGAACCCTCACCGTATTTACTCTTCACCCAGATACGGCCACCCATCAGCTCTACCAACTGCTTGGAGATGACCAGACCCAGGCCGGTACCCTCGATATTTCGATTTCTCTTTTCATCCACACGGCGGAAGGACTGGAACAGTTTTTCCTGATCCTCCGGACGGATACCGATACCGGTGTCCGCCACAGAAATACGTACCATCGCCGTTTCTATACTCGTTTTTCTCCAGTGGAGTTTCAGCGTGATCGAGCCCTCGCTGGTATACTTGACCGCATTGGTCAAAAGGTTTGTGATGATCTGACGAATACGTGTCTCGTCACCGAAAAGCTGCTCCGGTACAGCCGGATCTGCCTCGACGCGCAACTCGACATTGTTCTCCTCGGCGCGCTTGGCGATAAGGTTGTAGCTGTCCGTCAGCAAAAATGCCGTCCAGTATTTCACCGGCTGCAGATCAACACGACCGGACTCGATCTTTGAGAAATCGAGGATGTCGTTGATCAGGCCGAGGAGCGTCTTACTGGCTCCCTTGATGTCGTTGGAGTATGCCTTGACGCTTTCCTCCGTAGACTCCTTCAGAACCATCTCGTTCAGACCGATGATCGCGTTCAGCGGAGTACGGATCTCATGCGACATATTGGCGAGGAATTCTTCCTGCATTTTGTTGGCCTGGATCGCCTCCATACGCTCGTTTTCTGTGATAATCGCATTTCTCAGGAGACGTATGACCGCCATGACGAGCAGGAACAAAAATCCCGCGCAGAGCACGATGCCACCGAAATACATCGGCTGTGACAGATAGAAGATGATCTGGAACACACCGGCCACACAGACACCGGCCAGACCAATCGCGATCTGCATATAGGATTTGACATGTTTATTTCGTATATCCAGTCCCACCGTGACGACCATAGTAACGACAAACATCCCGATCACCGCGAACATCGCATAGATCGTGTAGATAAAATCCATCACGTGGGTCAACTGTAACAGCGAACAGAATACCGTATCGGCAACCGCGATCACTGCCTCGATCTGATACAGCTTGTGATAACGATGCAACTGGACCTGATCGACGTAGATCAAAAACGGCAACGGCATGATCATCAACGCAAAGTACGTCATGTTGGATATGGCAGAAATACTCGGCCAGATCACCTGACGGAATGCCGACTGCGCGATCACCCACAGGCCGGCCAAAAGCACGCCGAAGCCCAGGTACATCAGGTCGCCCTTGTCGTCTTTTCTCTTATATACAAATCGCAGTACCAGACTGACGATAATACAGATCACGGAAAGCAGGAAAAGAATAATACCGAAGAAAAGCTCGACACCACCCTGCTTGATCAGATCCATCCAGATACCGGCCTGGCTTCCGTAGTACATCTCCTTGATCAGACCGGAGTACGGCGAGTTTGTCACGTACTCGATCGCAAGGGTCTTGCCCTCATCGCCGGGGCGGAACTTCACAAAAACATAGCACGACGGACTGGTCTCTCCAAACGGGCGATACTCCTCTGTAGAATATCGCATCCTCAGCTCATCATCCACGTAGACATTTACGTCCTGACGGGACGACTTCACACTCAGATATCCATACTCGATCAGCTTATCCGGGATCTTTGTCTCGATCCGGACGAGTTCTCCCTTTGCCGCGCCGAGTCTGCCGGGGACATCCACCGGCTCACGGGTACCGTCAGACATGACCCGCGTCCACTGCGGGGTAAACTCCTCGCAAAAATACTCGGAGTTATCCATATCCCGGGGCAGGACAATCTCAGATATGATCAGTCCGACCAAACCGGACACGACAAACACGATCATCAGGACTTTGATGATCGCAAAAGAGTTCTTATCTCTGACCTTTGGCTCTTTTTCTTCGTGTTTTCCTTTCATCTTTTACCCATTTCTTTCCATCACAAAAATGACCGCACCCCCGTCGGGTCAAGTACGATCAGTCGTTCAGCGGAATCTCGTGGATCCAACCCTCCGGCGCCTCAATATGGCCCATCTGAATACCTGTCAGTGTATCATACAGTTTCTTTGTGATCGGTCCCATCTCGTCCATACCGCTCGGGAAGCAGATCTCCTTGCCATGGTCGTTGATCTTGCCGACCGGAGAGATTACCGCTGCCGTACCGCACAGACCGCACTCAGCAAACTCCTTAACCTCTTCGAAAGGAACCACACGTGTCTCAGCCTTCAGACCTAAATACTTCTCTGCTACATACATCAGGGAACGTCTGGTAATCGACGGAAGAATACTGTTCGACTTCGGTGTTACCACGGTATTATCCTTGGTGACAAAAAGGAAGTTGGCGCCGCCGGTCTCCTCGACATTCGTACGGGTAGCCGCATCAAGATACATATTCTCATCAAAGCCCTGGTTATGCGCATCGACGATCGCATGCAGACTCATCGCGTAGTTGAGACCGGCCTTGATATGTCCGGTTCCATGAGGAGCCGCACGGTCAAAATCACATACACGGATCGTGATCGGCTTTGCTCCGCCCTTAAAGTACGGACCTACCGGTGTACAAAACAGACGGAACTGATATTCATCTGCCGGCTTAACCCCGATAACCGGGCCACTGGCATACATATACGGACGCAGATAGAGAGTCGCACCCGATCCGTACGGCGGTACGTAGTCTGCGTTTGCTGCGACGACTTTATTCACTGCGTCGATAAAGCGATCCGCCGGGAAAGGCGGCATCTCCAGACGCTTTGTCGTATCGATCATACGCTCCGCATTCAGATCCGGACGGAACGTCACGATACGGCCATCCTCGGTCGTATACGCTTTGAGTCCCTCGAAACAGCTCTGGGAATACTGGAGTACGCCGGCGCACTCGCTCATCGTGACGGTATCGTCCTCTGTCATCTGACCGTCATCCCACTTGCCATCCTTGAAATTTGACACATAACGCGCTCTGGTCTTCTGATACGAAAACCCGATGCCGTGCCAATCAATGTTCTGCTTCTCCATTCTGATTCCTTCTTTCTATAATTTAATATAATAAAACAATACCTATAATATACATCATTTTCGAAAAAAAAACAAGGATAAGTTGAAAACATGACGATTTTATGGTATGATACATCAGGATGTGAAAGGTTTTCACATCCGTGAGTCATCACACAGAATCCGAGAGGAGCGACTACTACATGAAAAAGTTTTTATGCGTCCTGTTGCTGTTACTGGGTTGCGCAGCGACAGGCTTTGGTGGATATTGGCTGGCTGTCCACAAGCTGACAGCCCCCACAGAGGATGCCACGGTGGTATCCCAGGTCACACCGCTCCCGGTCACATCCGGGACGAGCGTTTCTCCTGCCGTGAGCGGAGGCGCGACCGAGGATGACGAGCTGGAGCCCGACATCACGGAGATCACTTTCGCCGCCTGCGGCGATAACCTGATCAACTCCCAGCTCTACGGACAAGCCAAGGCACGTGCCGACGGCGGATCCTATGACTTTTCTTTCTGTTACGAAAAGGTCGCAGCCTTTTTCAAGAGAACGGATATGAACTGGATGAATCAGGAGACTCTGGTCACAGATACCCTGCCTCCGAGCACCTACCCCTGCTTCTCGTCACCGGGCGATGTGGTACGAAATCTTTACGATATCAATTTCCGGATCTTTAACCTGTCCACCAACCACACCTACGACCAAAAGGCAGAGGGACTGGCGGAAAGCGTGGAGTTCTGGAAGTCCATGCCGGACGATACGGTCACAAGCGGAGTGGTGAAAAATAATAAATATGATAAGATTGCGATAAAAGAAGTGGATGGTGTAAAATTCGCATTTCTATCCTATACCTACGGTACCAACGGCCTCACCGTGCCGTCCGACTCCAAATATCGAGTGATCTACCTGAGCGAAACAGACGTTATAAAGAAACAGGTGAAGCTGGCAAGAAAAAAAGCCGACGTCGTTGTCGTCAGCTGTCATTGGGGAAATGAGGATCGTCATGAGGTGACCGAATCGCAGCGCGCACTGGCCAAGCAGTTGACCGGCTGGGGTGCGGATCTGATCATCGGTACACATCCGCACGTCGTACAGACCGCGGAATGGGTGAAGAGCAAGGGTCGGAAAGCCTTCTGCGCGTACTCGCTGGGGAACTTCATCTCCGGCCAGGACAAATCCGACAACCTGATCGGAGCCGTCCTGTCGCTCACCTTTGAGGTAAAAGAGGATATGCTCAACGACACCTTCACGGTGTCCATCAAAAAGCCAAAGCTGCTCCCGACCGTCACCGACTATCGGCCCGGCCACCAGGACATCCGCGTCTACTGGCTCAAGCACTACACGCGCAAGCTCGCCGACACCCACGGCGTCCGCTCCGCCGGCGGTGGCAGTTTCAATTACGATTACATCTTCGATGTCCTGAAAAAGAACATAAACAAAAAGTACCTCAAATTACCTAAGAAAAAGTAAAAGAGTGAGCTCTCTTATTCTTTTCCATCCCAACAATACGTACACAGCTTCTCCGCCGGCAACCCGACTGCCTCGAGCATGTCATCCAGCCGGTTATACTGCAGCGACGTAAAGTTCAACTCCTTGCGGATCTCCTCGATCATCTTCTCGTACTTCTCCGAGTTCGGATCCGTATACTCCTGCAGCGTCTCCTCCGGAACATCGGTCGTGCCCTCAAGCTTGGCGATCACACGGCGTGTGATCAGATCCATCTCCGAGCGCGAGCGTGAGAAGTTCAGATATTTACATCCGTATACGAGCGGCGGACACGCCGGACGGATATGAACCTCCTTGGCTCCGCTCTCATACAGAAACTCTGTAGTCTCTCGTAACTGCGTCCCACGTACAATCGAATCATCGATCAGAAGCAGGCTCTTATCCTCGATCAGATCATGGACCGGCAGAAGCTTCATCTTGGCGATCTGATCTCTCTTACTCTGGATCGTCGGCATAAAGGATCGCGGCCATGTCGGTGTGTACTTGATAAACGGTCTGGAGAACGGAATCCCGGATGCATTACTGTATCCGACCGCATGCGCGGTACCCGAATCCGGCACGCCGGCTACGATGTCCGGCTTCACCGTGTCACGCTTAGCGAGACACGCGCCACAACGGTAACGCATCTCCTCAACATTGATCCCCTCATACGAGCTGGAGGGGTATCCATAATAAACCCACAAAAAGGTACATATTTTCATATCCTCGCCCGGTGCTACCAGCGTCTTTACGCCCTCCGGCGAGACCACACAGACCTCACCCGGTCCCAGGATCTTCAGGTCGCGGTAACCCAGGTTACGATAAGCAAAATCCTCAAATGTGATGCAGTACGCATCCTCTTTTTCACCAAGGAAGGCCGGTGTACGTCCGAGCTTATCTCGGCCGACATAAATCCCCTTCGGTGTCATCACCATCATCGTCAGCGAACCGTCTACGACCTCCAGCGCATAGCGCATACCGTCGATCAGATTTTCCTTCTGGTTGATGATCGCTGCCACCAGCTCGGTCGCATTGATCTCACCACCGCTCATCTCCAAAAAGTGCAGTGAGGTGTTGGAAAAAATCTTCTCGACCAGTTCGTCGACATTATTAATCTTGCTGACAGTTGTGATCGCATACGTCCCATGATGCGAGCGAACGATCAAAGGCTGAGGCTCATAATCGGAGATACAACCGATCCCCATGTAGCCCTCCATATCGTGCATATCCTTGTCAAACTTGGTCCGAAACGGAGCGTTTTCAATATTGTGGATCGCGCGGTCAAATCCGTCCTCGCCATACACCACCATACCGCCGCGTCTGGTTCCCAGATGCGAGTGATAATCTGTTCCGAAAAACAGATCAAATGTACAATCCGATTTTTTTCTTTTTTCAACAACTCCGAAAAATCCGCCCATTTTTACCCTCCGGTTCAGTCAGTCATAATACGCAACACACTTACTATATCATCACTTTAATCTCACCGCAAGAAGTTTTTGAAGTTTTTTGACAGAAACGGAAAAATCGTATATAATAGAGAAAGTGTTTACATATGTTGATCCACCGGCATGTTCTGAATACAGGAGGTTTCCAAATGAATGTTGTTGGTATCATAGCGGAATACAATCCCTTTCACTCCGGCCACGCCTATCAGATCCGGCGGGCCAAGGAGATGGCAGACGCAGACTACGCCGTTGTCATCCTGAGCGGTGACTTTGTACAGCGCGGCGAGCCGGCTATTTTTGATAAATATTCGCGTACGCAGGACGCCCTGGAAGGCGGGGCGGATCTCGTCTTTGAACTCCCGGTGAGATATTCACTCTCATCGGCCGGCGACTTTGCCTACGGCGGGATCAAAGCATTAACCGAGCTCGGTTTTGTCACACACGTTTGCTTTGGCAGCGAGCAGGGAAATATCGATCATTTCCTCAAGGTGGCTGAGACCCTCGAGCGTGAGGACCACTCCCGTTCCGAGTTCCAGACGATGCTGGAAGAAAAGCTGCACGAGGGCAAATCCTATCCGGACGCCCGTGCGCAGGCCCTGATCAATGTGATCGGCGAGGCCGATATCGACGAGCCGTTTTTCTCGATGCCGAACAACATCCTCGGGATCGAGTATTGCCTGGCATTACTGAAGCTGAAAAGCCCATTGACACCGATGACGCTGCTTCGCGAGGGACAGGACTACCGTGACGCGACCAACCCGTCGCTCAAACGTTATCCGTCCTCGACAGCGATCCGTGCCGGTATCAACCAGAGCAACACCCCGCATCTGGTCCTGGATGACTTTTCCGATCTGATCTATTATTCTCTGCGGGACCTGATCCGCGGAAAAGGAGAGATCAAGAATATCTCTCAGGTCGACGGTACCGCCAAGGACATGTCGAACGACATTTTCGGCCGGATCCTGAACGAACTGGATTCTTTCACCTGTGCGACCGACCTGATCGAGCGGATCAAGACGAAGGCCTTTACCGAAAGTCGCCTGCGTCGATGCCTGATGCAGTGTTGTCTCCATCTGGAGGAGACAGACACCACGCTCCCCTATCTGCACCTGCTCGGACTGAATGCAAAAGCCGGTCATCTGCTGCGTGAGCTGCGCGGTGCCGGGATCGACGAGCCGGGAATTTACAACGATGATTCGAAACTACAGGTAGTGACACGACTGGCAGCCGATCTGCCGCGACTCAGCGCGAACGCGCGAGCGCTCTACGAGCAGGATCTGTTTGCGGCGGATATTTATCGCAACATCTTCCAGCGTAAATACCGCGTCACCCTGCCAAACGAATTCCAGCAGGCACCGGTGGTTGTCGAGCGTGACAACACCGCCTTCTTTTAAAAAAACGACCACGTAAGGAGATATCATGAAACGAGCAAGCGGAATACTTATGCCGATCGCCAGCCTCCCGTCCCGTTTTGGGATCGGATGCTTTGATCAGGCAGCCTACGACTTCATCGACTGCCTCGAGAAAGCCGGCCAAACCTACTGGCAGATCCTGCCGATGGGCCCTACCGGCTACGGAGATTCTCCTTATCAGTCTTTCTCGACCTTTGCCGGTAATCCCTACTTCATCTCGCTTTCCGAGCTGATCAAACAGGGCTTCCTGACAGAAAAAGAATGTGAGTCCGCCTCTGAGGGGACCAACGATCACTTTATCCGCTACGACCTGATCTATCAGCGCCGTTTCGCGCTCCTCAGAAAGGCCTTTGATAACAGCGGGATCGAGACCGATCCGGATTATAATGAGTTTGTACAGGCCAACGCCGACTGGCTCCCGGACTACTCGCTTTTTATGGCGATCAAGGACAGCCTGGGCGGTGTCAGTTTCCTGGAGTGGGATGACGATATCCGCAACCGCGATCCGGAGGCGATGGTCACCTATCGAAATAAACTGATGAATAACGTCATGTTCTATCAGTTCTTACAGTACGAGTTTTTCAAGCAGTGGCGCTCCATCAAGACCTACGCCAACGAGCACCACGTCGAGATCATCGGGGATATCCCGATCTATGTTGCTCTGGACAGCGCCGATACCTGGGCGCATCCGGATCTTTTCCAGTTTGACGAAAACGGTGTCCCGACAGCCGTAGCCGGTTGCCCGCCGGATGCCTTCTCTGCCGACGGTCAGCTCTGGGGGAACCCGCTGTACCGCTGGGAGGCCCATATGGAAACAGGCTTTGCGTGGTGGATCAACCGCATCCGCCATGTCTACGAGTGGTATGACATCGTAAGAATCGATCACTTCCGTGGTTTCGAGTCCTATTACTCCGTCCCGTACGGCGAAAAAACAGCCCGCAACGGCTCCTGGATGCCGGGCCCGGGCCTGGATCTTTTCCGTGCTGCAAGACGTGAGTTGGGAGAGTTCCGCGTGATCGCGGAGGATCTGGGATTTTTGACAGATTCTGTCAGAGAAATGCTGGCCGACTCCGGCTTCCCGGGGATGAAAGTGCTGCAGTTTGCCTTTGACTCCCGCGAAGACAGTGATTATTTGCCGCATAAATACGAGCGTAACTCGGTCGTCTATACCGGTACGCACGACAACGAAACGACCTATAGCTGGTGGCGTTCGCTCGCACCGGTGGATAAAAATGTCGCGCTGCGCTATTTGGGTGCTTCACGCTTTACCTCGAGAAAACGCCTCACCTGGCGTCTGATCGAGCTGGCGGAAAGCAGTGTTTCCGACCTGTGCATCATCCCGATGCAGGATTTCTTATGCCTCGGGGGATACGCACGGATCAACACGCCATCCACGATCGGGACCAACTGGGTGTGGCGCATGAAAAAGGATGCCTTCACCGACAAGCTGGCTGCCCGGATCTATGCGATGACGAAGCTTTACGGACGTGTGGATCAGTCGGACAAGAGTGCGTCGCTGACCTCTACATCATAATTCTTGGACCATTCCTCATAGCTTTTCTGGAATGCCTCGATCTGTTTTTCGGAGACTACCTGGTTTTGATACTCGGTATTCATCTCGTCGTTTGGCTTCTCCAAAACCATCGCGATATAAAAACCATCCGACTCCTCGATCACAGGACTGATCACGTTGTTTCGGAGACTCGTCACACTCATCCAGAGATTCTTTCTCTCATCGAGTGATCCGATCACGTACTCAACCTCGGGTAGATCGGATTCTTTTTTTGCATACGTATAGAAGTTCTTATCGGAGCCGGCAATCTTTTTCTGCAGGTTCTCGACCTCGGATCTGACCTGCTCACGATCGTCATCCTTTGCCTTCTTAAACAACAGCTGTACACGATACGCACTCAGTCCCGTACCGGAAACTCCTGTCTCCGCCTGTCCGGTGACTACGCGGTACGTTTTCTCGGCCAGCTTGTTTTCCTCAAAAATCTCCATTAAAAGCGGGACGCTCATCATCGCTTCCTTCGTGACATCCTCGCCCAGGCTGTCATACAGCTTTTGTGCGTTGTAGTCGGCGTCCTCTTTTTCATCCGGCTCCAGGGTGATCCCCTGCTTTGCCGCCTCCTTGACAATCACCTTGACCTGGATAATCATACGGAGTACATCCTCGATCGCCTCCTGTCCGATGGTTTTATTGCCACCGGCACTCTGCTTCCAGACCTGGTCGCCGAGGAGGGCGTTATACTGGCTCTCCATAAAATAATAGTAGGACTTGTACTCGGCGTAGGACACCGCGGTCTGTCCCACCGCGATCACCGTTGAGTCCTCCTTCATCGAGCTGTTCTCCACCGGAACGGTCTTTTCGTGATCCTTGGGCTCTTCATTTGCCTGTGTCGTCTCCGTCGTCTCTTCTGACTCGGACCCGCACGCCGTCAGGCAGGTGGATGCAGCCAAAAAGCATACGATCACCATAGAAAATAACCTCTTTTTTCGTTTCAAAAATAAACTCATTCTCGCTTGTTCCTCTCTTTTATATTAATATCTTACAGTGTTTCTGTTTGATCTTCTTCTTTTTTATCGTTATCTTCCGTATCGGTTATCTGCTCGAGCTGATCCAGCAACCACTCCGCCTCGGTCAGGCTGTCCGCGTCCTTGCGACAGCGGAAATAGGGTGGGAGCTTGACCTCATGGCCGGCTCGCAGCACAGTTCTCTCCGGGTCAAATAACAGTTTTCCCTTTGCCGCCCGGATCAGGCCCGGGATCCGCATCGGATCGATCGCCGCCTGCGGGTACAGGCCGGCACGGATCTCGTCTTCGTTCTCCTCGAGCGTTGTGACATAGAGCCGGTGCGCCCGATTCTTCATCAAAACGATCGTAAGGAGATTCTCGACGCTCTTTGGTACCTCACCGAAGCGATCCTGGAGCTCCTCACGCATGTCCGCGGCCTCCTCCGAGGTCTCGACCTCAGCGATCCGCTTATAGACATCGAGCTTCTGGAACTCATTCTTAATATACCCTACCGGGATAAATGCGTCAACCCTAATATCGACGTTTGTTTCGTAGTCCTCCTGCGGGAGCGCCTCTCCCTTTAGCTTGCGGACGGCCTTCTCCAGCATCTTGCAGTACAGATCGTACCCGACCGCTGCCATATGCCCGTGCTGTCCGGTGCCGAGGAGGTTTCCCGCACCACGCAGCTCGAGATCCCGCATCGAGATCCGGAAACCGGACCCCAGCTCGGTGAACTCACGGATCGCCGCCAAACGCTTTTCCGCCACCTCCTGTAGGAGCTTATCCCGGCGATACATCAAAAACGCATACGCGGCACGACCACTTCGGCCGACGCGTCCACGCAGCTGATAGAGCTGCGACAGTCCCAACCGATCCGCATCCTCGATGATGATCGTGTTGACATTCGGGATGTCGAGTCCGGACTCCACGATCGTGGTCGCCACGAGGACATCGACATCGCCCTCGATAAAGCGATACATTGTATCCTCGAGCTCCCGCTCCGTCATCTGTCCGTGCGCGTAGGCGACGGTCGCCTCCGGCACGAGGTCCTTTAGATTAGCGGTGATCGTTTCTATATTATTCACGCGATTATAGATATAGTATACCTGTCCGCCGCGTCCCACCTCACGCAGGACCGCCTCACGGACGATCTCATCGCTCCGCTCCATCACGAAGGTCTGGATCGGCATCCGGTCCTCCGGCGGCTCGGTCAGCACACTCATATCCCGGATTCCCACGAGACTCATATGCAGGGTACGCGGGATCGGCGTCGCCGTCAGCGTCAGCACATCCACTGTATCCTTCAAAAGCTTCAGCTTTTCCTTATGCCGCACGCCGAAGCGCTGCTCCTCATCCACGACCAGGAGGCCGAGATTTTTAAACTCCACCGTTTTGCCGAGGAGCTTATGCGTCCCGATGACGACATCCACACTGCCCTTTTTCAGGCCGGCTACCGTCTTTCGCTGCTCCGCCGGCGTACGCAGGCGACAGAGAAGCTCGACATTGATGCCAAACCTCTTCATACGCTCGCTGAACGTCCCATAATGCTGGCTGGCGAGGATCGTCGTCGGTACCAGCACGGCCACCTGCCGTCCGTCCATCACAGCCTTAAACGCCGCACGGATGGCGACCTCGGTCTTGCCGTAGCCGACATCGCCGCAGATCAGTCGATCCATGATCCGATCGCTCTCCATGTCCCTCTTGACATCCTCGATCGCATGCATCTGATCCTCGGTTTCCTCATAGGGAAAGAGCTCCTCGAACTCCTTTTGCCAGACGGTATCCTGCTCGAACTGATGCCCGCGGTTCTGACGTCGCTTCGCATAGAGCTCGACCAGCTCCTCCGCGATCTCCTCGACCGCCTTTTTGACACGGGACTTGGTCTTTTTCCACTCATTTCCCCCGAGTCGACTCAGCTTCGGCGGCTTGGCGTCCGCGCCCGCATATTTTTGAAGCTGCTCCAGCGAGGTCGCCGGCACGTAGAGCGAACTCCCCTCCGCATAGGAAACCTTGAGGTAGTCCTTGATGATATGATCGACCTCGATCTTCTCGATGCCCTCGTAGATCCCCAGTCCGTGGCTCTCATGCACCACATAGTCACCGACCTTTAGATCGTTAAAGCTATGGATCGAAGCGCCGTCGTAGCGCTTTTTCTTTTTCTTTTTACGACGCGCACCGAAGATATCACTCTCCGTCAGCACGACGAACTGCTGGTCCGGATACTCGAAGCCGCGGCGCAGGTTCCCCTTGGACACCATCACCTCGCCGGGCAGGAGCTTATGCGTCATCGTCCCGTCGTAAAACGACAGGATATCATAGTCGGAGAAATTCTCCACCAGGCGCTGTCCTCTGGTCTGAGACGCCGACAGGATCAGCACACGGTATTTGTTTTTCACATAGCGTTTCAGATCCTGGGTAAGGAGGTTAAAATCACTGTTGTACGACGTCCCTCCCTGGATGTGAAACCGAAAGGTATGCTTCACGGCAAAGGCCTTTTCACGGAAGTCCAACGCGCTCATCAGCACCACGGGATACCGCTTCAGCTTCGCCAGCACCTGCTCACACGAGTACAGGATATCCGTCTGTCCGGACAGGATGTAGCCCTGCTCCAGACGGATCTGCATCGCCTCGCGAAACTCAGTCTCGACCGCTGTTGCTTTTTCCAAAACATGCGCCGGCTCGTCGATAAAAACCAGCGTGTCCTTATCCTCAAAATAATCAAAAAACGATACCGGCTCCTCCGGTGCGAAATACCGGATGAAGCTTTCGAGATTGACCATCCCGTGATAGGTCTCATACGCATTTAAAAAGGTATCGATGGTATGGCGCAGCCGCTCCGCCGCCTCGTTCTCGCCCGCCTTTTTAAAGGCGGCGATCCGCTCCTCACTTTCCCGACGGATGGCCTCCTTACCCTCCTCCGAGCGCTCGGCCGAGAGCATCATCTCCGAGGCCGGCGTGATCGTCAGCTCGTCCGCCTGCTCGATCGAGCGCTGACTCTCCACATCCATGCTCCGGATGCTGTCGATCTCATCGTCCCACAGCTCGATACGAAAAGCGGTCTCCTCCGTCTCCGGATAGATATCGATGATCCCACCGCGGACGGAAAAATCCCCCTCGCCCTCGACCTGGCCGACATGCTCATAGCCCATCTCGATCAGCGTTTCGGTGAAGGCCTGCAGCTCCAGCGTGTCGCCCTTGCGCAGGCGGAGCTCATGTTTTTTATAATAGGTATAGGGCAGACAGGCATCCATCCCTCCGTCGATCGTCGTCACGATCGTGGTCGGCAGGCCCATCTGAAGACGACGGATAACGGCCAGTCGCTCCTGTGTGATCGCCTGTCCGTGCACATCCGCGCTGAAAAAAATAAGATCCTTAGCCGGATAGTACATCACCTCGCGGTCGTACATCCGCAGATCCTCGATCAGCTCCGTCGCTCGTGCCTCGTCGTAGGTGACAACCAAACG
>JAZASH010000042.1:0-18517 GCA_036343395.1 Eubacterium sp.
CATTCTCACAGCGTAAAAAAACTGAGAGAGTTTACCATAATATAAATGTAACCCGTAAACCAACACAACTAAACATGTCTGGAGAAGGCCAATCTGGACAGGGTTTTGCATATCTCAGCATTCTGACAGGCAGTCGGAATGCAGGGATGAGGCGATTAACCCTTTCTTGACGTGCGCCTTTTTCAGGGTGTCTCTCTGGGTACCGCCTCGTGTGCAGCCATGGACTCTGTCCGCGGTTTGGCCACCAGAAGAAAGGTGGTAACCATGAGACTTTTTGAGATCAACGATGAAGGACAGTTCGAGTACACGCAGGATGACTACGCAGCACTCGGCAAGCGTATCCAGGAGGTACGAAAGGCAAGGAAACTCTCACAGAACGAACTGGCGGATATGGTAGCCGGTTGTAATCGCAAGCGGATTTCCAGTATCGAGAACGGATCAACCACGATCACGGTCGGCGAGCTTTTCTGCATCGCAATGGAACTGGAGGAGTCTGCAAACTATCTGATCACTGGTTGCAGGGCAGATTACCCTGCACTGCTCACGGATTATGAGGAAGAGAACCTCGAGTGGCAGAGGCAGTATCTGATCCAGGGCATCGTTCGCCTCATCGAGCAGCTCCCTCACGAGAAGCTTGTCGAGATCCGGAATGAAGCCGGAGATATGCTCAGGTCGAAGAATTGATGTGTGTTTGCCCTGTCGGATGTGGAAAAATTGAAAAATGACTCATTTTGTCCCTCCGGCGGGGCAAGATTTGAAAGTGAGTTTGATAGAATTGATGTATCAAGTACAGGAGGTATCTGATTATGAAGATAAGTCGCTATACGTTGTTGCACTCCGGCGACGTAGTGATGGTCGAGTTCGGGACTAGCTCGGTCAGATCACACGTCCAGGGGCGCCATCCGGCTTTGGTAGTTGGGGAGGAGAACTCCTCCAGAGATCGTTTTCTTATGGTGATTCCGATATTCAAGTCGAAATCACGTTCTTTCGGCGAGAAGGATATTCGGTTAAAGAAGCATTCCTGCGACCTTCCGGGACTGGGGAGCGGGCTTCACAGGGATATGAATGTCAATCCGACCAATATTCAGAAGATTGAGAGATGCCGATCTGTAAGCCTTATTGGACATCTGCACGATGAGGATCTGTATGGTCGAATCATCAAGTCTGTTTCCGATGAAATCGGTATCCGAAACAGCAGATGACACAATCAGCAAAAGAAGCAAAAAACCACGAAAAAGCAAGGAAAAAGGGGAAAGATATGTTGACCGAAGAGACTGAATATGATAAAATAGATATGCAGCAATATATCCTTGCGCATCCTGACATTTGGGACGAGATTATGAGACAAAGAGTCAGGGATAAGATCGAGAGAAACCATGGACACGCGATATGGTTAGCGCCCGGAACAGGCAAGTGGACGACGCATTATCGGGATGTCAATGGCAAGCGTAAAACTCTTCAGTATGCTACGAAAGAAGCACTTATAGACAAACTGGGTGAGCTTTATGCGAATCAAGACAATCAGGTAACTGTAAACCATGTTTTCGAGAAATGGCTTCAAGGCAAGGTTGATCACAAGGAAGTCAGACCGTCGACGCAGCTTCGGTATCTACAGGATTACAACCGATTCTTCATTCGCTCAGGGATGGCGGATCGGCCGATCAAACCGATAACCGAGGGCGAGATTGACGACTTTTTGAAGGATGAGATCATTAAAGAAAATCTGACTGCAAAGACCTTCAATGGACTGAAAATCCTTGTGACTGGCATCTGGAAGTATGCGAGGCGCCACGGATTTACTGAATTGTCAATCCGTGAGGTGCTCGACAATCTTGAGATCAGCAGAAAGTCTTTTGCTCCGAATCGTTACGAACCGATCAATGAGATTTTCACGGATGATGAGCTGAAGAAGGTTATGGATTATCTCCGGGCAAATCCGGATGTTCTGAATCGTGCGATTCTCCTTGATTTCCTGACGGGATTGAGGGCAGGAGAGCTTGTAGCCTTGAAAAAAACGGATTTTGTTCGCGGAAGGTATCTTCACATCCAGAGGACAGAGACGAATATCGGTGGAGTAGGCGTTTTGGATCAACCCAAGACCGATGCCGGAAATCGCGAGGTCTATTTGTCGGATGAGGCGGTCAGTGTTGTGACGCAGCTCATCGCCGATCCGGAATTGGCAGGAAAGGACTGGATGTTCCTGGGATCACAGAACCACAACAGGGTGATTCGTGCGACATTGACAAAGCGTCTTAACAGAATCTGCGAGCAGGTTGGTATCACCAGAAAGCGTTTTCATGCGATTCGGAAGACGTATGCGACGAATCTGATTGACAACCAGGTCAGCGAAAACATCATTACAAAACAGCTTGGACACAAGGATATTGCTACAACAAAGGGATTTTACTACCTTTTGCACCAGACGGATGAAGATCAGGCGATTCAGCTTGAAGATGCAGTCAAGACGATGGGTGCGTAGATGGTTAAAACGGTCATATGGTGGTCATTGTCCCGATTGAAAACTGAAAAACAACGGAAAAGCGCTATGTTTGACTGCTGCTACTTTTTCAATTCTCATTTTACGTAATGGATGTGTTTGAAATGTGTCCGATTTTTCGGGCATGGTGGTATGAGAAGTGGAACGAACGGTGGTCATATGGTGGTCATAAAAACGAAAAATCGACCGTTATTATGATGAAGTGGTCATAGTGCGGTCAGGACCGCATATTGAGTCTGGGAACGGCGAGATTTCGGGGGTTCCCAAACTGCTACATTTTCAAGTCTCGTCAGCAGCTCTCGCGAAGCAATGAGAAGCGCGTAATCGGAAAGAAGTGTGTATGACGAGTTTACTCGTCGATACACGCTTCTTTTAGATTACATGCGGCGAACGCCGCGGGCCGAGTGGAAAAGCGCATGGCGCTTTTTCACTCGGCTCAGACGCGCTTCTCATTGCTTCACTCGGCCCAGACGCGCTTTTGTATGTTCCGGATGCAATCTATTTGTTTCCGTGACGGACTCAATGTGTCGGGAGAGATATTGGCTAATCAGAATGAGCTGACATCGCAACCATAACGATCACGGCGCCGATCCCGCAGACGATCGTTCCGATGATGAGCATCGGGCGGATGCCCCAGTGATCGAGGATCCCTACCTCTGTATCGCAGTTACCCAAGCTATGCTTCTACGGCCCTTCTGACCTCGTCCATATTAATCTCCATATTTTTTATAATATTTCATCCAGATCATCGAAATCGAGCATGGAGATCGCTTCGATCACGCGGTCGACACGCTCTTTTTCTTTCTCCGGAATCTGATACGCTTTCAGGTGTTCCCCAATCGTTTCGATCTCATCATAGTCCGCTGAGTCACACAGTGCACGGATCCGATCATAATAAGTCGTGAGCTCTTCCTCGGACAGCATCGGGCGGTCATCCTCCCCGGCCGTATCCTTGCGCATCACGGCCTCCAGTGCCTCGCCGAGCGCCTGGTAGTCCGCGAGGAAACGATCAATATTCTTCTCTATGGTATCGGCATCCTTTGCCTTGCCAGCCTCCTCGAGCTCTTCGGCAAACTTGCTCAGAGACAGTGCACCGATCACGCGCGCAGTGCTCTTCATCCCGTGAATCCGGACGGTGGTGTTCTCGAGATCCTGTTTGCTCCGATAATCCGTGATCTCATCCACGTTGATACGGACGGTCTCCAAGTATGCCTCAATCGCATCGAGATAGGCAGCCACACTGCCACAGTGCTCCAGTCCGGCATTGATATCGATGCCCTCGATCTGATCCAGACCGGCCGGGAGCGTGACATCCTCCTCGTCCTCCTGGTCGGAGGCCGGCTGGACCTTATCATCCGGCAGATAGCGGATGATCGCATCCTCCAGTCGATCCGGATCGATCGGCTTAGTGAGATAATCATCGAAGCCGGCCGCCAGATACGTATCGCGCATTCCCGATATCGCGTTCGCGGTCAGACAGATCGTCGGTGTGTCCTGATTCGGATTGTCTTCGAGTGCCTTTAACTCCTTCAGCGCCTCGATACCATCCTTATATGGCATCATATGATCCAGGAAAATAATATCGTATTTTTTCTTTGTGGCGAGATCGATACAGCCGTCGGCACTGTCTGCGGTGTCGATCTTTAACTGGGTACGCTTTAACAGGTTTCGGATCACCACCAGGTTAGCCGGTGTATCATCCACGATGAGCAGGCAGGCCTCCGGTGCCGTGAACTTTTCGCGGTACCGTTTACGCTCAGCCATCGACCGACGAAAAGCGGTCTCGTAATCGCCGACGACAACCCAGTCGACCACCTTTTGTTTGACGGAAAAGCTAAAGGTCGATCCCCGGCCTACGACACTCTCGACATTGAGCGTACTGTCCATCATGCGGAGCAGGCACTGCGTAATCGTGAGTCCGAGTCCGGTTCCCTCGATGTTTCTGGCGTCTGCCTCATCCGAGCGTTCGAACGCCATAAACAGCGTGTTGATATCCTCCTCCGGGATGCCGACGCCGGTGTCTCGGACGCTGACCTTGAGGAAAACGGCGTCCTCCTCGTCGGGGCATTTTTCAAAACCGACCGTGAAAAATACCGAGCCTTCGTTGGTGTATTTGACCGCGTTGGTGAGGAGGTTGGTCACCGCCTGCTTGATGCGGATCTCATCGCCGTAGAGGTAATTCGGGATGTCGCTGTCGACGTCGAGAGAGAGGTGCAGGCCCTTCTCCTCGGCACGGGTCTGTACCATGTTGACCAGGTCGTTCAGCACGGAGGACATCTCATAGTTGACCGGGATGATATCGAGCTTGCCGGCCTCCATCTTGGAGAAGTCCAGGATGTCATTGATCAGGCCGAGCAGGGTGTTACCTGAGGATCGGATGTGCCCGGCGTACATCAGGATATCGTCATCCTCGCACTCCCTCAGGATCATCTCGTTCATACTCAGGATCGAGTTCATCGGGGTACGGATGTCGTGTGACATCGTCGAGAGGAAATAGGTTTTGGCCTTGTTGGCATCCTCGGCAACGCTGACCGCGTGTGCGAGTTCGGTATTTTTCTCAGCGAGGATCTCAGCGGCTACGGCCTTTTCATTGGCGGCACGCTTGGACCGTCGGGACTCGCGGGCGGTAAAAAAGACGATCAAGGTCGCCAGTGCGAGCAGGATCAGTATGACAATCCAGACATGATCAAAAACAAAATCAAAGAAGGAATAGGTGTACAGATCGTTGACATAGCGGTATGCTATACTCTGTGCCTGATCCGTCCCGACCAGACTGACGCCGCGGTTTAACAGCTTGAGCAGACCCTCGTTGCCGATACACACACCGAAGCAACGGTCGTCGTTGTCGTTCATCGGTTTCATGGAGAGCGAGTGGTAGCTGCGGTTTTTCAGGATGTCGTTGGCACGGATCCCGTTCAGGGTGGTGCAACCCACCTCGCCGTTCATCACCGCTTCCAGACACTCCTCGATCGTGGTGTAGTATTTAAACTCGGCATCCGGATAATGCGTTTTTGTATAGAAATACTGCATCCGGTTATTTTCATTGATCGCAAAGGTTTTTGTTTTTTCCTCGTTGTACTCACCGGAATACACGAGTTCGGTGGTCGAGGATACCACGGCCGTGGACTGGTAGATGCCGTTCTCCTCGGAGAAATACAGGCCGCCGCCGACCGGGAAGATCACATCGACGGTTCCCTTTTGTACGTCGGAAACCATGTCGTCATAATTATCATAACCGACATAGTTTATCTTCATATCTTTGATTCCCAAAGCATCGATCACAGACGGGAAGAAATCACGGATCAGGCCCTTTACCGAACCGTCCTCATCGGTATCACTGTAGGGGAGGTAGTTGTTCAGATAGCCGACCGTGATCGCGTTGTGCTCCTTGACCCATTCCTTTTCAACACTGGACAGGGTTCGGCTGGAAATACTCTGGGAATAATATTTGATCTGAAGAGAGTGGATATAGTTTGGCTCCTCTACGGCCAGCTGTGCCTGGGCCGAGTTTAACTCCTTGAGGAGATCGGGGCGCTTGATGTTGACACATAAATAATAATCCGAGGTTCCGAACGCATAGAGAAGTTCGGAGTTCTCACGCTCGTGGGTACCGTCACTCTCGGATACGATCACATCGACCTTCATCGCGTCGAAGTCATCCAACAGGCGCTGCTGATCCGGATACTTTTTGACGTTGGCGGTGAGGTCGTGCTCGGTCAGAAACTTATTCAGGACGCCCACCATCGCGCTGTCCAGCACGCCGATATTTTTCCCGGATAAGGTCTCGTAGGAATTGGTGATGCTTTCATCCGAAGCATGCTTGATCATGTTATAGGTTTCATTTCCCATGGCAGACTCGGGATAGCCGATGATCGAGGTGCGTTCATCGGTCTTTGCCAGCCCGGCCAACAGATCAACCTCTCCGTCGAGCAGCATCTGGTACAGATCGGCAAAGCTGCCGTATACGTAGTCATAGTTCCATCCGGTATACTCCGAGAGCTTGCAATAATAATCATACGCATAGCCCTGACGGACGGCGCCCTCCTCGGCACCCTCCTGGAAAATCTCGTTTTCAAAGTAGCCCACGCGGACGGTGTTTTTTTGATTTGTCAGCTGCGGGACCGATTCATCCGCATAGGAGACAGGGGCAGCCAGTCCTGTAAAAAAAAGTGACAGTATAAAAACACATACTGTCGCTCGGATTGTTTTTTTTCGGTCTGCCATATGGTTTCCTCCCTGTCACGGATGCTCGGTTTACGGGTGAATCGTATCGGTTATCACATCAGAAAGTTTTGCCATTTTTCCGTTTCAAAATAACGATCAATCGAATCTACGATATCTCTCTGGCTCATGGATTTGAGCAGGTACCCCTGCGGTTTCAGGTTCATCACCTGCATGACGGTTTCCTTATCCGCTTTTCCGGTGAGGAAAATGATCGGAATATCCTCAGAATCCGGTTCGCTTCGGATCATCTCCAGCACCTGGGTACCGTTTGTGATCGGCATCTCATAATCCATCAGGATCAGATCCGGACGATGCCCGGCGAGGTATTTGATCGCCTGCGTGCCGGACTTGACCACCGTCACCTGATATTTGTTCATCAGCCAGCGTTTCACCATTTTTAAAAATGTCACGTCGTCATCAACGACGAGGATCTTTTTCGCGCTCATGCGCTTTTGTACCTCCTCGGCCTCGGCGAGAATTTCCGTAACGATCGCTTTATTCTCAAAGGGACGCATAAAGGAGCCCTTGACCAGATCTCGAGGGATCACGGAAAAGACCTTATCCACCTGCTCCTGATAGCCGGCCAGATACAGGCTCTTGGCGTCGTCTGCACAGACATCCTTGAGGAATACGAGTGCACGTGTCAGATCGACGACGGCATCATTAACATACAGCAATACCATATCCGCCTGATCCTTTGATGCCTCGATTGCCTTGATATCACATTCGATACAGGTGCACCGGATATTCGCCTCGGAAAGAGCGGTGATCATCGAGTCTGTAAAATATGATTTTTCATTGCTTATTACCAGCAATTTGTACTCCATCTGTGTAGCCTCCTGTGTCACTTACTGAGCTTGATCTTGTCACTCGTTTTCGATCATTTTTTTATCACGCATGGTAAAGTCGGTATCCTCATCCATCATCTGAAGCATGATGTCCGCAAACGCCGGATCGAACTGGGTACCCTTTCCCTTTTCGATCTCATCGTGTACGGTCTCCTGACTGAGGGCAACGCGGTAACTGCGATTGCTCGTCATCGCGTCGTAGGCATCGGCTACGGCTATGATCCGTGCCTCCTCCGGAATCTCGTCACCGGCGATCCCGTCCGGATAACCTCCGCCTCCGTAGCGTTCGTGATGCCATCTGGCACCGGTAGAAAGGCTCGGCATCTCGGCGATATTCTCGAGGATGCGGCTGCCTACCTCGGGGTGGGTTTTGATGATGGCGAACTCCTCATCGGTCAGGCGTCCCGGTTTATTGATCACGCTGTCGGGGACACCGATCTTTCCGACATCGTGCAAAAGACCCATCATATAGACGGCGTCCTGTTTCTCTTCATTATAGCCGTAGCGTTTGGCAATCTCCATCGCGTATTCTGCCACGCGGGTGGAGTGGCCGTTGGTATAGGCGTCCTTGGCATCGATCGCACTTGCCAGCGATGCGACGACATGGATCAGGAGTTTTTCGTTTTCGCGCGTTTTGACCTCGACCTCATGCTGGAGATCGCGCTGGAGACGTACCAGCTCGATGACATTTTTGACACGGAGCACGAGGACGTTGGCGATAAACGGTTTACGGATATAATCGATCGCTCCGTACTCGAGGCCCTTGGCCTCGATCGAGTCTTCTTCGTTACCGGTGAGGAAGATTACAGGGATGTCCTTTCCCTCCTCGCGGCTGCGGAGTTCCTTTAGTACTTCAAAACCATCCATCTCCGGCATACTGATATCCAGCAGGATCAGGTCGGGCGCGGGATTGTCACGCACGTAATCCAGCAACTGAATTCCGCTCTTCAAAACGACGGCTTTCATATCGGCTTCATCTAGGATGTTCCAGGCCCGTTTCAGGACGATGGGATCGTCATCCACGACAACAATCTGTGGCTTCATAGTACCTCCTTTCCGTATACTTCATCATATCCCAAATACGTCATATTGTCAATGAAAAAGTGCTTGTAGATGCGGTCTTTCCGTGATATACTTTAGGTGTTGTTGCACACCTGTCCGGGGCGAAGGAGTCGCATTTATGAAAAAAGCAAAAAACAGAGAATACCTTAACGGACTTTCCGTCTGGTCGTTGTCCTTTGGCGGTGTGATCGGATGGGGCTGTTTTATCCTGACCGGGAGCCGGTTTCTGCCGGATGCCGGACCGGTCGGCTCGATCCTGGGTATCCTGGCTGCCGCGTGCTTTGCACTGATCATCTGCTCCAATTATTCCGCGATGGTCAGGCAGTATCCGGAGGTCGGTGGCTCCTATGTGTACACCCGGCATATCATGGGAGAGGACCACGCGTTTCTGACGGTGTGGTGTCTGATCCTGGCGTATCTGTCTTTGCTGTGGGCCAATGCAACGGCCTTTGCGCTGATGATCCGTTATGTTGTCGGCGATACGCTCCAATGGGGTTTTCACTATCGGATCGCCGGCTATGACGTCTACCTCGGTGAGGTGCTGGCTACGATCGGCATCTTGGTCCTGCTGGGCCTTTTGGTCGCCTTTCGGTGTCGTCTGGCCAATCTGTTGCGTATAATCTTTGCCCTGTGTCTGGTCACAGCTGTCGTGATCATTTTTGTTCTCGTTATCGCAAAAAACGGAATCTCGCTTTCTTTTACCAATATCTTTTCCTCCGGTGGGGATACACCGGCAAAACAGATCCTGAATATTTTTATCCTGGCACCGTGGATGTTTGTCGGGTTTGAGACGGTGACGCATGCCGTCGGTGAGTCCAAGTTTTCTGTCAGCAGGATTTTTACCTATGCCGCTGTTGCTGTTGTCTGCGGTATGTTTGTTTATGTATTTCTCACGATCGTGGCCGGCTCTACGCCGGGTGCCGGCGCTCAGGAATGGGACCCCGTCATCCACGGGTCGCTCCCTAAAAACGGTACCGGTATCGAGGATATCCCCGTATTTGCTAATGCCATCCATGCGATCGGCCCCTGGGGGACCAAGCTGCTCGTCGTCGCGACGATGTCAGCGATCCTCTCCTCGGTTCTCGTTTTCTATCGTTCCGCCAGTCGCGTGATCCGCGTCACGGCGGAGTACGAGCTGCTCCCGAAGCGTTTTTCGCAGGTCAGTGAGGACGGTGTGCCGATCAAAGCCGTGCTCCTCGTCATCGCGATCTCGGTCCCGATTCCGTTTCTCGGCCGCGCCGTCATCGGATGGAATGCCGATGTGTCGACGCTTACCGTGGCGGTTGTCTATGCGTATATCTCGGCCTGTGCTTTTCGGACCCTGCCTAAGCACAGTGCCCGGCGGATCGTCGGTCTGATCGGTGTGATCCTTTCGCTTTTGATCCTGGTCCTGCTTTTGCTCCCGAATTTTTTTGCGGACCACACGCTGTCTACGGAGTCGTACCTGATGCTTTCGATCTGGAGCTTTTTAGGGATTCTGTATTATTGGCGCGTGTTTTCCAAGGATCAGAAAAACCGTTTCGGAAAGTCCACCATCATGTGGCTGATCATGCTGCTGTTGCTGTTTTTCTCTACCAATGTCTGGGCACGTCTCCTCGCGGAGAAACGGTTAAAGGAACTCTCGGGGCTGGATGACGACATCGTCAACCCGCCGCTGCGAAACAGCAGTGTTATCCAGTTTTCCGTGATTTGTATCGCGTTGTTCATTCTGTTCAGCCTGTTTCGAAAGGTGGTTGCCCGACAAAAAGAAGCCGATATGCAGGCGCTCCGTGCGCAGGAGCAGGATAAGGCCAAGTCGACCTTTTTGTCCAATATCTCGCACGATATCCGTACGCCGATGAACGCGATCGTCGGCATGACCGATATCCTCCTCCGGGAGGATCTGCCGGAGCATGCGCACGAGTATGTGCAGGATATCAATAACTCCGGAGAACATCTCCTGACACTGATCAACGATATCCTCGATTTCTCCAAGATCGAGTCCGGTAAGATGGAGCTCGAGGAAAAGGAATACGAGTTTACCGATCTGTTGCGTGAACTCTCTGTATTGTTTTTGAATTACATCGGCGGCAAGCCGGTCGAGCTGATCTATGATGTCCCGCCGACGATCCCGTCAAAAATGCGCGGCGATGTCAAGCGTATCACACAGATCATGACCAACCTCGTCGGGAATGCGGCGAAGTATACCGAGTACGGCTTTGTGCGGATCCAGATCGAGATTGAGCACTGTGATGAGCAGGAGGTCGAACTCATCGTCTCCGTCTACGACAGCGGCCGTGGTATCCGGGAGGAGGATTTCGAGAGGATCTTCCGCTCTTTCTCGCAGGTGGACACCAAGAAAAATCGCAGCATCGAGGGAACCGGCCTGGGACTCGCCATCGCCAAGGAGCTGGTCGAGCTGATGGGTGGCGAGATCCACGTAGAGAGCGAATACGGACGGGGAAGTCGGTTCTATTTTAACCTGAAACAGAGGATCGTAGATTCGACACCGGCGTCCAACATGGATCCTTCTTTTGCGCAGTTGAAGGGTGCTTACTATGTGGATAATCCGTATGAGCGATCCAACTTTGTCAAGATTACCGAGACACTCGGTCTGGATGTCGTATCGATCCGTGACAGAGAGGATCTGTCCGGTATGGAGTACGACTATTTCCTGACGGATGTGTTTGATCTGGCAGAGTATGTTCACCGTCGGTTCGAGGGACGTTGTCGTGTCGCGTATCTGCAAAACCCGATGCTCAGAAAGCGTCCGAGCGAGGCGTTTGCCTATGTCAATAAACCGATTTATTTCAAGAATCTATGTGCGTTTCTGAGCGGTGAAACACGGGATCGATCGGTCGGGGATTCGCAGAGTTTCTTTACGGCACCGGAGGCCCGTGTGCTGATCGTGGATGATATGCCGATGAATCATAAGGTCGTTTCTGAGCTGATCCGACCGCTGGAGCTCACGATCGACAATGCGATGAACGGGCGGGAGGCTCTGGATATGATCTATGAGAATACCTACGATATCGTATTTATGGATCATATGATGCCGGTCATGGACGGGATCGAGGCCATCGTGGAGCTGAGAAAGCAACCTGAGGAGGCGATGCGAAAGCTCCCTGTGATCGCGCTTACCGCCAATGCGACCATCGAAGCGCAAAAGCTGTTTGAAGAGAATGGGTTCTCCGGCTTTTTGTCCAAGCCGGTCCGCTTTGAAGATATCGTCCGTTGCATCCACGAGTGGCTCCCGGAGGAGAAGATCCATGAGTCCGAGGTGACACTGGCTTCCGTAGCGGAGAGCCTCTCAGCCGTACAGGCGGACCACGATGTGGATGTCGATATACCGGGGATCAATACGGAAAAGGGGATCCAGAACTCCGGCAGTCCGGCTCTGTTTACCGAGCTCCTCGGTGAGGTGCACGAGTTGATCGATGACAAGAGTGACTCGATCCGTGGGCATATGGAGGCCGAGGATATCCGAGCGTATACGACAGAGGTTCACGCCATGAAGACGACCTGTCGGATGATCGGCGCGATGGAACTGGCGGATAATTTCTATACATTGGAAAAGCTGGGAGATAGTGAAAATCTCGATAAAATCCGTGAATACACACCGAGTGTTCTCGCGGATCTGAATGCCTTAAAGCCATATCTCAGGCCGTATGTAGAGGAGAAGGCAGCTCCGGATAAGGAGGTTGACAGCGAAGATGTGTCGGCGATCCTGGAGGAGCTGGCATCGGCGATCGAAGACTTTGATCTGACACGTGCCGAAACCTGTACCGGCAGGTTGCAAACCTACCGGTTTGAGGGAGAGATCGGCGAGGAGATAACGAAGCTTTGTGAGCTGGTATCGGATCTCGATTATGAGGAGGCCGGTGAACTGCTCACGAAGATCCGGGAGCTTATTTTACCGTGATATAAACGGTGCTCTGCGTCATGTTAACGGTCTTGTATTTTTCGACTCTTACATGGATGGCATAGGTGCCCTTCGGGGCACCTTTTTTAATGGTGACCGTTCCGTTTTTGGCGATCTTGATATACTTCTTTTTGTCGCCTTTTGTAACGTTGGTAAAGGTCATTTTTCCTTTGCCGTTTTTCTTTTTGATCTTGGATTTTTGCGCCTTCTTTTTGAGCGCTGTATAAGAGATGGTACTCTTAGTAAGATAGACTCGCGCAAACTGATCCAGGATGCTGGAGTGCTTCGGCGCTTTGCTCACATAGGTGTCGATATTGAGGTAGGCAGGCTCGTCGCCCAGCGTCCACTTGGCATAGACCGTGATGTTGCTGTCAAGCCAGACATTTCGGTACGAGGAGATCTGCTTGCCGCCCCCGTCCTTTTCGGTGTACCAGCCCTGAAAGGTAAATGCCGCACGCGTCGGCTTGGGCAGGAGACCGTAGCAGCCTCCCTCATACACGGTTTTGGAGGCGGTGTCGCACGTGCCGCCGCAGGCGTCAAAGGTTACGGTATAATGCTTGACATCCTTGGCAGCGGACGGATCCAGCGGATAGATTTCATCCAGGTCGTAGTTGTGATTCTCACTGTTTTTCCCGTTTGATTTGTTGAGCTTATAGGTGAGTCGGGAGACATCCGGATTGCCGTTCAGCGTTTTGATCTTGACCTTGCTCCCATCGACTGTGACGGACTCGACCAGACAGTAGTGTCCGGCGGAAAAATGCAGGACGTCGCCTGCCTTGATCGTATAGCTTCCGCCGGCGTAGACGGTGTCCTTCCACTTGATCCGTTTGTCCTGATCGTAGTAGGCAGAGCTCTCGAGCGGGATCCCGGCCATACTCAGACACCAGTCACAGTAGTTGCCGCACCAGCCGCCGTAGCCCCACTGATAATCTTCCTGTTTGACGTATTTTTTCATCCCCCATTGCCAGTCGGGCAAGCCGGAAAAATAATTGTATTCGGAATAATATTCCCCACCCAGTTTGTTGTAGCCGTGCATTTCTTTTTCACTGTTTCCCTGATGGTAGCCAAGCTGAGAACGGCCGATCGCGAGGATGTCCTTGGCAAGATCACCGGTCAGACCGACCTCGTGAAGTTGCTTGTAATAGATGCCCTGTTTGTAGGCTTTAGAGAAGTCCGGATGTAAAAAATAGCAACCGCGAAACGCATAGTTGCCAAACTTGATTTTCTTTTGTGAACCCTTGTAGGTGATCGTCTCCAGCTCATCGCAGTTATTAAACGCGTAATCGCCGATGGTCTTGACGGAGGCGGCGACGGTCAGCGTTGCCAGACGATGGTTCCCGCGAAAAGCACCGGCACCGATCGTTTGGATCCCCTCGGGGAGGATGAGCTCGGTGATATTGTCGCGGTAGGTGCAGGCGTAGTCTCCGATCTTGGTGACCTTCATCCCGTCGAGCTCGGTCGGGACCGACGGTCCGGTAAAGTCGCGGGGGAACCATTCGATCGAGCCCTCGCTCCGGTTGATCCCCCAGGATTTGCCGTCGACCTTGACATATTCGGTATTATCATTGGCCGCGACCGATGCTGCGACGGAGTTCTTTTTCAGATCACTCAGGTATTCGAGGTTCAGACGGTCGCAGCGATGATCGCTGGCAGCGAAACCGGCGATGCCGCAGTCAAAGTAGTTCAGGGTTTTATCCGAGTAGGTATTGTCGATCCAGATCCATTTGCCACCGATGTAGGCAACGTTAAATACATGGTCGATTTTCTCGCCTTTTTTCTGTACACGGTGCACGTGCACACAGGGGATCCCGGCTGCGCAGAAAAGTGCCTGCGTGAGATTGCCGTAGCCGCCGCAGGTCGTCATCGCCGTCTCGCCGTCGTGCTCGGCCGGCTCCCACATGATCAGGCCGTAGGCATCCGTGACCTTTTTGTACGGGAAAACTTCCTTGTCCTCATCGTGGGTTTTGCGCCACTCCTGGAACTTTTCCATCCACTTCTCATCGTAATGGAGATAGCTGACGATCCACTTGCTGATCGCCTTTGCCTTTTGACGATCGGTGGTGCAGTCCCTGGTCAGAGCCGTCGCCTTTTTGACAACGACATCCCAGGCCTCGTCCGTGTAGTCGACGCGATCGCCGTTTTCATCGACGATCCACTGATTTTTAAAAGAACGGACGTTGTCGACGTAGTACTGTGGGTCCTGTTTTTTCAGATAGGCGAGGGTGTCCTTGAAGGTTTTGATCCGCGCCTTCCATTTCTTATCGGAATTATTCACGACGGTTTCGAGTTTATTGCACTCCCAAAAGAGTCTCTTTTTCTCGATGTCACCGAGCTTGAGTTTTTTCGGAACCGTTACTTTTTTCAGATTCGGGCAGCCGTAAAAAGCACCTTTTTCAATCTTTGTTACCGAGGATGGGATGGTGATGTTTTTTACCTTGGTGTTGCCGCTGTAGCACCACTTGCCCAGGATCTTGACCTTTTTACCGGCCACCTTTTTCGGGATATAAGAGAGCTTGGCACCCCAGGTCAGTCGACCCGTCGAGGTTTCAAAGCCGACCCACTGGCCGCTGATCTTGTAGTATTTGGCTTTGGCCTGCGCATCCGGTCCCGAGGTTATCGAGAGACCGATGAAAAGCGCGATCGCGAGTGTCAGACTGTACAGATGGACTTTTTTCATGATGTTCATAGGATCCCCTCCATGGTGTAACAGAGATTGACTGCATCTGACCTGAGTATAACATGAAACAGTGGCCCATACAACAGTTTTTGGAAAAGGCGTTGAAAAAAAGGAAGAAAAATGATATGATAACTGTGTATGTATTCTTTATGGAGGAGTTTGTAACGGTGTTGATCAAGTGGTTTCGCAACAACATACCGATCGTACATACCAAGATCCGGGAGATCACTGAGAAGGGTGATGTGATCCTGGCTTGCGAGTACAATCTGTTTTTTGAGCGGCATATCCATCTGATGGATGTTGTCCTTGTTCGTGTTGCCGGAGAGAAGATCCGGATGCCGGTGTGTCGCAAGAGGACGGATGTCGATCTGCGCGTGCCGTTTCTGAAACTCCAAAAGAATAAAAACCGTGCCACGATCACCAGCTTTTTCGGGCAGTTTGCCAAAGACTACGGGGTTTCGGTAGATGACGATGTATGGATTTTTCTGGCGAAAAAACGCGGCTATAAAAAGGGCTATCAGGCTCATCAGTACCTCGACTCGGATGAGCGGGAGAACTTCGTTTCCGATGAACATTTCTCAAACTTCCGCGAACTTACCATCGGAAATATCCGCAAGAACACGTTTTATCGTAGCAGCAATCCGCTTTTCTACAAGCTTTATCCCAACCGCTCGATCTATGCGGCTAAAATGCTGGAGAAGTATCACATCGCTTCGGTGATCAATCTCGAGAATACGCGCAAGCAGATCCTGCGACGATTTAAAGAGGACCCGGATTCTCTGTATAAAAAAATGTGGGATGACAACAGAGTCTATCAAAACCATCTGACCACCGATATGAACTCCGTCGAGTTTGTCGACGGGATGATCGAGTGCTTCCGAAAAATGATCGAGATGCCGACGCCGATCCTGATCCACTGCAATCAGGGGAAAAACCGCACCGGCTGTATTTGTGCGTGGATCGGTGCACTGATGGGTGCGTCGTATGATGAGATTGTAAATGATTTTATGCTTTCCTACACCTTTCTTCACCAGATGGATGAGGATAAGGAGGGCTGGGATTTCCTGATCAAGGGGAATGTAGAAAAGCATCTGAAGATGACTTTTTTGGATCGCCGCTATAAACGCCGCGATCCTCAGAAATATGTGAGAGAGTATCTCGCCGGCAGGGGGATGACCGAGGAGGAAATGGACCTCTTAGTCGCTCATCTTTCCTGAACCGACTCTATTTTTCCGATCCGTTTAGCGACGGAACTCATCTGGAATATCAGCAGTATCGCATTAAATCCGGTACAGAGATAGTCGACGACGACATCGAGCGCTACGGCGATCAGGATGCCTTCCTGTGGCAGTCCGAGCTGTGCGATCAGGATCGCGTAGATGGTCATGGTAGCTCCTACGACAGGGGCGACCGCCGAGGTCAGCAGCGTCGAGGAGATCACGGCGACAATGATCCATGTGATCGAGACAGACACGTCATAGGTGGAGGCGATGCTCGTGCAGGCGACACAGACAAAGGCCAGCGTCGCGTACTTACAGATCACATTTCCGATCGGATAGGCAAACTTGATCAGATTTTTATCAATCCCGAGTTTTTCCTCACAGATTTCCATACTGACGGAAAGCGTTGCCACACCGGATGCGGTCGTCAGACCGGCGATATAAGCCGGCATAACGATGCGGAGCAACTGCCCGGGTGAGAGCTTTAGACGCCAGCTCGTAAGAAAAAGCATCACGCCTCCGTAGAGAAACAGAAGCCCCGTAACGAGACATAACGGTTTCCATAGAGAGAGAAGCTCACCGACATCCTGCTTCCAGATCATCGTGGTCAGCTCCGTAAAGACAAAGACCGGGATCAGAGAGCAGACGGTGCTGGTTGCATGCTGGAGTGCCAGAGAGGCCTCGTCGACGATGCGGCCGGTATGGCGGACGCGCTCGCCCAGGGAAAGCAAAACAAAGCCGATCAGGACGGAGATAACGATGATCTGCATCGAGTTTCCGGTGGTAAACGGTGTGATCGGATCCTTGGGGAAAATGCCGAAAAGCATCTTGGATATCTGGTCCGGACTGGCGGCGCCGGCTCCCGACGAACCGACCATCTGCACACCCAAAATCGGGATGGAGAGCAGGATGGATGCGGTCGAAAGCACAAAGGAAAACAGGACGAGGCGTAAGAGGACGTTTTTTCCTGCTTTTTTCAGTGCGTTGGTATTACCTATACCGAGGATACCGCTGCAGATCGTAAAGGCGATCATGAAACCGGCAAAGGTGTTGAGCAGACCCAGAAAGGCGGATGAGGCCGGCTCCAGTACATAGCTCCGGATGTTGAGACGGATATCGTCCGGGATGGATTGCCCACAGATCCCCACGATCACAGAAAGGAGGAGCGCGAGGAGGATCTTGAGCAGGGAGCTCATCTTGGAGCGCTCCCGGATCATCAGTGAGATTTGATTGGTTTTATTCTTATAGGACCAGGAGGGAGACAGCCCGAGGTTTCTCATCAGGCGGGAACTCCACTCGTCATCGTCATCCTCCGTGGCGTCGTAGGGTGCCCCCTCGAAGTCGATGCGGAGGAGATGATTGCCGTATTTCCTTCCGTAACCGATCCGGACCTCATTTTCGCTGTCCGGGTTTTTCAGGATGCGCAGCAGCAGCTCCTCTACGGTCAGGCGGATCCGTGTGGCATCGGCCGCGTTATCGCCGAGTGTGTTTACGTAGTCCGCTATCTCCCGGGTGATCGTAACGATCGTTTCGGCGGTCAGCGTATAAGACGTATAATTCATTGACATCGATTCTTCCTCCTGCGGGTTGATGTTTCATCCACGGGTCATTGTAGCACAGATGCGTGTATTTGTAAAACAAAAAAAACCACGGTTTTGTCATGTGGAAAAACGGGTGAAAAATGCTTGCGTATTCCCAATAATATGATATAATAGGTCTGCGAATGAGAGAGCGTTAACGTTTTCTCTCCCGTGTCCGGATGGGACGGAGTGTGGGAACAGAGGAGGGGAAGTATTATGAAAAACAATCGGGTTACGCGTATCGCAGGTGCGATCGGTATCTCATGCCTGCTGTTAGCTTTCGGAGGCGTGATCAACGATACTCGCGCAGACGCGGCATCGGTCAAGGTCAAGAGTAAGGTGTCTCTGAGAGCCGGTGAGAGTAAGCAGGTGCCGATCGAACGTAAGAGAACCTGTACCGTGAAAAAGGTCACGGCCAAGGTGATCAAGGGACAGGGTGTCGCAAAGGCAAAGGCAGACACCTCTACCGTTACGGTCGAAGGACTGAAAAAAGGAAAAGCCGTGATCC
>JAZASH010000043.1:0-17029 GCA_036343395.1 Eubacterium sp.
CGCTGTCGTCATCAGATACGGGAGGATCGAAAGCGCCATATCCTTAAACGCGATCGTCTTGCCGTGGAAAAGCTCGAGGTAATACGCGTCCTCTCCCGCTGCATCCGTATCCGCCTTACCGGCGCTCTTGCCGGCCTCAGCTGCACTCACGAGCGGTGCGATCACATCCGTATCAAACTTTGTATCATACGCCCCGCGTATGCAAGCCTTCAGCTCCTCATCGGTAAAATCAGTGAAAAATAACTTCATCACCTCATACGCTGTCTCCTGATAACTCATATCCTTCAGGTTCCCCAGCGGTACCTCAAACTTCGGCATCGCGTCAGGCACAAAAAGGCCCCCGTCATCCGCCAATCCCTTCAGGATCGCCTGTGACGCGGTCACTTTCTCCCCGTTACTTCTCGTACTCTGATACATGATTTCCATTATCCTTCTCCTCCTATACTATCCTTGCATCCCGGAAAATCTATTTACAGTAATCAATCACATCTTCGAACGCCAGGTGCCCGCCGAACAGATCCAGCTTGCTCCCGATCGTAAAATGAATCCTTCCCTCGCCGATCTCGCGGATCGTCTCGATATCCTCAAAAGACGAAACCCCGCCGGCATAGGTGATCGGATTTCCCGACGACCTCGCCAGGATCCGCAACAACTCCTCATCGACGCCGGTCCCCGTCCCCTCGACATTCACTGCATGAACCAAAAACTCATCGCAGTGATACGACAGCGACGTGATCAGCGACGGCGTCAGCTCCTCATCGGTAAACTTCTGCCAACGATCGGTCACAACATAATACGCACCGTCGCGCAGTCGCACAGACAGATCCAGAACCAGGCGATTACGCCCGACGACAAACTTCATCTCATCCAGTCGATCGTAACGGATCTTCCCGCCGTCAAACACATACGACGTCACGATCACATGAGACGCTCCCATATCGAGGAAATCCTCCGCGTTCTCCGGCGTGATCCCGCCACCGACCTGCAGCGCTCCCGGCCACGTGGCCAGCGCTTTCTCCGCCTGTTCAAGGTCTTTATCATAGCTTTTTGTACCCGCTTTGTCAAGTAGGATAATATGACCGCCTGCCAGGCCTCTCGCCCGATACAGACCTGCATAATAATCGGCATCCCGATCCGAGACGAAGTTCTCACTTGCCCCTTTTCCGTCCTCCAGCGAACCGCCGACGATCTGCTTGACGCGTCCCTCGTGTATATCAATACATGGTCTGAACTCCATTTATATACTCCTCTGACGTACCTACCGGTCCGTATTCTTCGCCCCGTTTTCTGATAAAAATGCCTCGCCGAGACGTAGCAGTTTTTTGGAACGGACCTTTACCTGCTGATACAATTCCTTATATCCGGCACTGTCTAACTCCAGAATATAATTCTCCGGAAACTCCTTGGTGACTCCCAAAGCTTTTAGCGTATCTGCCGCCTTATTATACGCGACAGCCGCCTCCGTTTCCGTGTCATAACGACCGACTAAAATATCCCCGTTCAGATGAATTTTAGTCTCAAATATATCCTTGGCTCCCGCCTCGATCCGGAGCACGCCGTGATAACTGTTAATGATCTTAATATTCGCCGATCGAAAGTCGGTCGTATTGCCGTTGATAAACTGATAATCCCGCCCGGGTACGGCAAAGTTTTTGATCCCGTAGCGAGACAAAATGTTGACCTGCATGCCGAAATCGGCAACAAATAAATGGCCTCCCCGACGCATGATCGAATGCGTCGAATAATAAAACAAATCATCACTGTCAAAGATCAGATAATCCTCCGGCGCAAAATAATAATAAAAAAAACGCTCCTTCAGATAGATGGGTGTTTTGACGTACATATCGTTATCGCGATAGTTGATCAGGACCACCCATTTTTTAAACGCGAGCGGATGATCTCTGTGATAATCCTCGATCGCGATCGAGGCATCGGAGGTCACTTCACCGGCGAGTAAATACGCCCGGTGCGCACTCTCCTCATCGGCAAAACTACCGAGACTGATGTGCTTATTTTTATAGGTGATCGAGCTCCGGTAGTACACCGTGCCGTCCTTTTTTTCAGCCTGATAGACTCCCGGTAACATCGCACTCATCCCCCGTTTTTACACCGCACCGACGACGTATAAAAGCATCATCACCACGACAACCACACCATTAAAAACAGACCCTAATGTCGGTGTGATCCGGTAGATATCCTCCATCCGGTAGCTCTTGGCCGCAAACACAAAACCGACGATCGCCAGCACCATCGTCCAGATCCCGGCAACACCGATCCAGCCACCGGCCTCACCTCTCTCAGCGCCTGAAATAATACATAAAACAAAGAGAAGAATAAGCGCAACACTCCCGAAGATCAGGGAGATAATCCCGATCCTCGGATGCGTTCGGTTCGAAAACTGAATATTGCGCTTACTTCTTCTCCTGCTCATGATTCCTCACTATTTATAACCGTTAACTACGCAGGACGATCCCCTGCTCTTCGAGTTTCTTTAAGATCTTATCCATCACTTCCGTAACGTCCTTGTCCTCCAGCGTGCGGTCCTTGGCACGGAAGCGGATCGTATACGCGAGAGACTTCTCATCCGGTCCGACATTCTCGCCCTCATAAATATCAAAGAGCTTGTAGTCCTCAAGGATACTGCCGCCGTTGTTGCGGATGATCTCTTCGATCTGACCGGCAAGTACGGACTTTTTCATCACGAGTGAGATATCACGGGTGACAGCCGGGAAGCGTGCCAGTCCCTCATACTTGATCTCCTCACGGACGCGATCTGCCAGCAGCTGCAGATCCAAAACTGCAATATACACATCGGTCTTGATGTCATAGTTACCGGCTACTTCCGGATGGATCTGACCGAGATAACCGATCACCGTACCGTCGATCACGATCTCTGCCTGACGGCCCGGATGGAGGTACGGATGCTGCTCCGGATTCGGACGGTAGTCCACACGCTCGCGGATACCGATCGAGTAGATCTCCTCTACGCAGCCCTTGATATCATAAAAATCTCCTGCCCCATACATACCCAAGGTCAGCATCTGTCGCTCATCCGGCAGCTCCGTCAGAGGAAGTGCCTTCGGCAGATACACCTTGGTGATCTCATACAGACGGACATCTTTATTGCGATGGTTATAATTCATCGACAACGAGGTCAGGATTCCGTTCAGCGGTGTCGTACGCATCATCGAGTAATCCACACCGAGCGGATTGGCGATCTCGATCGCCTTTCTCCGGTCATCGTTCTCCGGGATCAGTAACTGATCAAACACCTTCGGTGACTCAAAGGAAAATGTCATTGCCTCGGAGAAACCATATTTCTCTACCGTACCGCGGATATATCCCACAGCGACACGAAGCGGTGAAATACCACCCATCGTAGTCTCACCCTTTGGCAGGGTGGTCGGGATTTTATCATAGCCGTAAAATCTGGCGCACTCTTCAGCCAGATCACAAAGACCCAGGATATCCTGACGCCAGGTCGGTACATGGACCACCTTTCTCTCCTTATCCGGAGTCAGGTCAACCTTGTTCCAGTACGCACACATCTGATCCTCGGTCAGGTTAAATCCGATCAGCGCATTCACCTTATCGACATCGTAAGGCACCTCGATCGGCTCACGCTTTCTCGGATACTGATCAACGACACCCGGTACCACATCGCCGGCATCCAGCTCCTCGATCAGCGCGCAGGCGCGGTTGATCGCCTCGAGTGCGGTGTTCGGATCCAGACCTTTTTCGAACTTCGCCTGAGCGTCGGTACGCATACCGAGCTTTTTACCGGAACGACGGATGTTGGTGCCGTCAAAGCAAGCCGCCTCAAACAGCATCGTCTTTACATCGTCCGTGATCATGGAGTTCTCGCCGCCCATGATACCGCCGATAGCAACGCTCTTCTCCGCGTCACAGATCATCAGGGTATCGTGATCCAGCTCTCTCTCCTGTCCGTCCAATGTGACGAACTTCTCGCCGTCATTCGCACGACGAACGATGATCTTATGGCCTGCCAGCGTATCATAATCAAACGCATGCATCGGCTGGCCATACTCTTCCATTACGTAGTTGGTGATATCTACGATGTTATTGATCGGACGGATCCCGGACGAAGCCAGTCTGCGCTGCATCCACTCCGGTGACGGCTTCAGACGGATGTTCTTTACCACACGTCCGATATAACGGGAGCACAGCTCCGGTGCCTGGATCTCAACATCGATGAGATCGGCCGCCGTCTCTCCCTGTACGCTGCCACTGTCCGATCCGACTACCTCCGGCGGAACGAACTCCTTATCGAAGGTCGCTGCCACCTCTCTGGCGATACCGATCACGCCAAAGCAGTCCACACGGTTTGAGGTTACCTCGTATTCGAAATTCGCATCGTGGAGACCGAGCACCTCGATCGCATCGGCACCCACCGGCGCATCCTTATAGGTCTCGTTATCACTCAGGATATAAATCCCGTCCTCCGCTGCGTCCGGATAAAACTCCTTGGACGAGCCGAGCTCCTCGATGGAGCACATCATACCGAAGCTCTCCACACCGCGAAGCTTACCCTTTTTGATCTTGATACCACCCGGTGTTTTGGTCCCGTCATGACCGCCGGCCACGCGTCCGCCGTCGAGTACCACCGGTACCTTCTGTCCTTCTTTGACATTCGGCGCACCGGTCACGATCTGTACAGTCTGACCGGCCTCATCGATCTCTACCTGGCACACAACCAGTTTATCCGCGTCGGGATGTTTTTCAATCTTTTGGATCCTTCCTACGATGATCTTGTCAAGGTCGGCATCGAACTTCTCATAGCCCTCAACCTTGGTCCCGGACATCGTCATCGCATCCATATATTCCTGCTCTGTGCACTGAAGATCCGGCACATAAGCACGTATCCATGATAATGGTGTATTCATAGTTTTTATCTCCTTAGAACTGATTTAAGAATCTGATATCGTTTTCGTACAAAAGACGCAGGTCGTCAATCTCATATTTCAGAAGCGCGATACGCTCGAGTCCGACACCGAACGCAAAGCCGGTGTACTCGTTCGGATCGATACCGCTCATCTCAAATACATGCGGGTGTACCATACCGCAGCCGAGGATCTCGATCCAGCCCTCGCCCTTGCAGAAACGGCATCCCTTGCCGCCGCACTTAAAGCACGATACATCCATCTCCGCCGACGGCTCCGTAAACGGGAAATGATGCGGGCGGAATTTAACCTTGGTGTCCTCACCGAAAAGCTTCTGTGCAAACAGTTCCAGCGTTCCCTTCAGGTCCGCAAAGGTGATGTTTTTGTCGATGACCATGCCCTCGATCTGATGGAAGCACGGGCTGTGCGTCGCATCCACATCATCGCTTCGGAACACGCGTCCCGGAGAGATGATACGCAGCGGAAGCTTGCCCTTCTCCATCACGTGTACCTGTACTGAGGAGGTCTGGGTACGGAGCAGGATTTTATCGTTGATATAAAAGGTGTCCTGCTCGTCCTTTGCCGGATGTCCCTCAGGGATATTTAATGCTTCAAAGTTATAGTAGTCATACTCGATCTCCGGACCGCCGACAACCTCGTAGCCCATTCCGACAAAAATGCGCTCGACTTCCTCACGGGCGATCGTGTTCGGGTGACGGTGACCACGAGCCAGCTGACGTCCCGGCAGTGTCACGTCGATCACTTCTTTTTTCATCTTCTCAGCACGGAGTGCGCGCTCGAAAGATGTCTTCTTATCATCCCAAACTTCTTCGATCTTCTGACGGGCATCGTTGACCATCTGACCGACCTTCGGTCGATCCTCCGGTGCCACGTCCTTCATTCCTTTCAAGACCGCTGTTAACTCGCCCTTTTTCCCGAGCACCGCCGTCTTGATGTCGTTTAATTTGTCAACGCTATCGCTGTTATTAATCTGCTCCAGCGCATCGTTGACAATCTTTTCCAATTTATCTTTCACGGTTATTATTTCCTCCTAAATTTCCGTTGCTCCGAAAAACGTACTTCGCTCGGAGCCCGTCTGAAGACTCCTCGCGTGCGTAGTTTCTTCGTCGCAACTGCTTTACTTATTTGATTTGTTGTCGCCGATTACCAGTAACTCATATCAGCTGACTGTTTGAAAGTTGTGACGAGGGACATTCGTAAGCGCAGCTCGACGTGTTTTTCGTCGAGCGTGAGCGGTCCCGAGTGCAACTGTTCAAACAGGAAGCTGTACGACACTTACGTAATCGGCACGATAAATCGTCCCACTCCGATGTATATCACAGCTAAGACTGCTATAAACAACAAGATCGGAAAAATCAGCTTGACGTGATCCAACCTGACATCGGCATCATGAATAAACTTCCACCGGCGCCAGATAAAAATCAACAAATGCACACCAAAGATCGCACCAAACAACGCCGCATTGGTCGTATTATTTTTCTGGAAAAAGAACGAAAACAAAATCCACTCCAAAACCAGAAACATCCCCTGAAACGGCAGTGTCAACACATACGGGATACCGAGCGTGATCACATCCTCACTCTCCGGCTCCTCGTACTCCATTTCCTTGGCTTCCTCGACATCCTCCTGCATCTCCATAATGTCGGTATACTGCTTATCCGGATTGACCTCGAGACACTTCTCGATGACCTTTTTATAACGTCCCTCGTAGGAGACCTTCCCCTTTGGCTCGCGGCCCGTCAATAACTCGTGGAACAAACGCCCCAAAAACTCAAAGAGATTAAACCGCGGTTTCTTGGGGTCCGCGGGCTCAAAATCCAAAAACTTCACATGCCCGCCGCTGGTGATAAAGATATTACTCTTTTTCAGATTCCCATGTGACAGGGGCGGCTGGATTTCATTCAGTACCTTGACCGCCTCGGTGATCCGGGCCATGATCTTTTGCGCCTCGGCCTCGGTATACTTGGCCTTTTGCGCACGCTTGCCCTCCATGATCTCCTGCATGGTCGCACCCTTGAGATAGTCCTCGACAACCAATGTGTTGCCGTCAAAAAACTTGACATCGTGCACCCGCGGCCACTCGGTATAATTCAACTGTTTTAAACGCTCATATACCTTGGCGCAATTTTTATTATGATAGAGCTTTAAAAGTGCCTCCGGCCTCCCCGGCTCCTTCATGCAACGCACCTTGTAGATCGTGACGTGTGCATTTTTACGGATCGGTTCTCCCGTCGGCACATATAGCTTCGTGACGAATTCTTCCTTCTCTGAAGCCACGCGCTCATCTCCTCTCAACTGGTTTCTTCTGTATCAAAAATCCATTATAAACGAAACAGATGCATATACGTTCTCTTGACGAACAAATACGCCAAATCATATACCACAAAGGCCACAACACCGACACCCGGCAGCGCCCAGTAGATCCACTCATATCCGTAAAACCGGGTCACCGCTTCCTCTGTCAGAAACAGTCGCGGGATAAAAATAGCCAGCGGCATATAGGCGATAAAAAATACCACGATACGACAGATCAGATGGATCAGACTCCTCCGCCGCGGATCGGCGATACGCTTTTCGAGCAGCTTGTAGCTCCCCTCACCGAGCAGGATGAAACCGGCCATCGCCAGATATAATAACACGTGGAATTTATCCGGATTCAAAATCAGATCCAGGATCCCGCATCCGAAAAATAACATGACGCCCGCTGCGAAGTGATACCTCACCACCGCGATCCCCACGAGGAACGCGGCCAACGCGGTAAAAAACACCGTGTTGATCGAGATCAGTGTGCCCAGTACCAAAAAGACCACACTCACCGCCGCCATCACACCGAGCGTTGCGATCATACGGGTACGCTCCGCCACAGACATGCCCGGCCTTTCAGGACGACTCTTTCCCTCTTTGTTCTCAGGATCTACATGCATGAGCAAAGATCTCCTCCCATACATTCACAGCAGGTATCCGCGCACCACAGATCACAGCAGATATTGCCGGTCCCGCAGCTGCCGTTGTTATTGCCGTAGCCGCCGCCGTAGTTACCGTAGCCGCGATAGCCGCCGTAACCGCCACCGTAGCCACCGCCGAAAGGTGACCCGCCAAAGCTGCTCGCAGAGGCATTTCCGCTCTGCAAGCGCTGATAATACTGCTGATACTCCATATTGTTCGGCTCCATCGAAGTCGCCTGCTTGGCGTAGTCGAGAGCCACCGAGGTGTTTCCGAGTCCGAGGTTCGCCACCGAGCTGAAATAATACCAGCGCGCATTGCGGTTACTGATGCCGTTTAAGACATTGATCGCCTCGTTATACTTGCCGGCACGGATGTAGTTCATCGCCGCCATCATGTGACGATCCTCCTCCGTCTCCGTCGAGTAATCCGTATACCCGGCACCGCCCTTTCCGGAACGCTCATTGACAATCTGATTATACGCCTCCTGGACCTGGCGGAACTTCTCCTCCGCCTGTTCCTTTTTCGCCGGATCGACATAGCTGTCCGGATGATACTGCCGGCTCAGGGTCCGATAGGCTTTTTTGATCTCGCGGTCCGACGCATTGCGGCTGACCCCGAGCACCTGATAAGGATCATTATACATATGTTCAATCTCCCATTTCTGAAAAATGTACGCACTCTCGTTTTCTCATGCTGTCCGAAAAACAACATACGGAAAGATTATACGTGTTTTCGCTCCGTTTGTCAAGAATCGGAGCCGGGTCTCACCGGGATTCTTTCCGGTTTATTTTCATCTGCACGCCCTCGTACAGAATGTTCCGTAAAATCGCGATATCACGCTCCAGCGGGAGCTTTTCAAACTCGATGATCGCCGACCTCCTGGTCACGTCGAGGATCGCGCGGATCTGCGCCTCCGTCTCCTCGTCCATATCGCAGTGTAAAAACGGGTTAAAACAGCCCTTTTTGCGGTCCTTTTCCAGATCATCCAGCGCATCGCGGATGTAGATGTACTTGCCGAGGAAAAAGCCAAACCGCCGCAGGATCGGCGCAAACGCATCCTCCCGCCAGACGAAAAGCTCGCCCATCAGCTCCCCGAACGGCCGAGATACCTCATCGATATCCGCCGATAGATCCATATGCATCTCACAACCGAGCTTCACCTGCCAGTCCGGTGTCAGCTGCGCCTGGGACCAATGATACAGATACTCCTTTTCCATCCGGTTCAGGGCTTGGAGTGAGTCCACGACCACCTGAGCCTGGCGCGGGTATTTTTCCTCGACGAAGCGCGCCCGCCTGCCGAAAACCACACTCCCCGCGAGGCCGATCGCCTTTTTCTCATCCTCCCAGTCATCGCGCAAATGCCCATGCGACAGGAGGATATTCATATCCGCCGCATACTCAGTCACCTCCGAGCGAATCATCGGCTTTTTTTTGATCGGATGGATGGGACAATGCCTCTTTTTCATCTCGAGCTTCGGCTCGTACAGCGCCCCCAAAAGCATCACTAAAAATGTCATGTCGTAGGTCAGAGTCAGCCCTGCCGTCATACCGTATTTTTCTCTGAGCATATGACACAGCCCGCAGTAATACCCCTGATACTCCGTATACTCCCTGAGCTTCAGCTCCGGTTTGTTGATCACTACATAACCAAACACGTCTATCTCTCCTCTTTGCCGGTCCCCTCATAAAAATCACCGGACTTCTGATCTGTTTTCGTGAAAAGAGCCCCTGCCGAAAACGACAGGGGCTCGTAAAACATGTCTTACTTATACAGCACGGCACTCATTTCTTCGATGCTCGAAGCCAGGCCGCGGATATCTTCGATGGTTGCGTTGATCTCCTGCATATTGGCGCTCTGCGTCGTGACACTGTCGCTGATCTCGTTGATGCGAGTCATGACATCCTTGATCGATGCGTTCATGCCACCGAGAATCTCGGAGATGTTGCTAGTGGTCTCCTGCGTCGAGCTCGCCAGGGACTGTACCTCGCTGGCTACGACTGCGAAGCCCTTACCTGCCTCTCCAGCACGCGCCGCCTCGATAGAAGCGTTCAGTGAAAGGAGGTTTGTCTGTGCTGCGATGCTCTCGATGATCTTGATGATCTCCATCGAGTCGTCGACAGACTTCTCAATCGAAGCACTCTGCTCCGCGATCTCAGACTGGCTCTTTGCCACCTCCTGCATTTCTCTGGAAGCATCCTCAACCGCCTTGGTCACCTCAGAGATACTCTCGTTCAGGTTAGTGATAGCCGGCTCCAGATCCTCCTCGAACTGACTCTCGTGCTTCTTCTCTTCACTGATATCCAGGATCGTTCCGGCAGCCATCACCGGTGTGCGTCCCTCCCATACAACATAACTGGATGCACGTACCCAGATCCACTCACCGTTCTTATGCTTCAGGCGATACTCCATATCAAAAACGGTCGTGCCTGACGGATCGGACAACTGCTTACCCATCGCTGCCGAGGCACCCTCGACATCATCCGGGTGGATCTTGGTGATCCAGGTCCCCATGATATCCGGCCACTCAGAAGAATTCGGGCTGTAGCCCAAGATCTTTTTAAACTGATCGGAATATACCATCGGAGAGTTTACATCGTCGATCGCATACTTGGTCAGATCCATACTCCAGGATCCCTCCAACATCATCTTATCAACCGCAAGGCTGCGACGATTGTCATGCACCAACTGCTCCTCGGTGCGGACACGATCCTCAATATCGGTAAATGTTCCGATGAAGACCTCCGGTGTTCCGTCCTTGCGACGCAGGCACTCACCGGCCGCATGGAACATACGATACTCACCGCTCTTCATCAAAAGACGATAATCTACATCATACACGGCGTTACGATTGGTAACGGCGTTACCATAGGCCGCATACACGATATCATTGTCATCCGGATGCATAATCTTACCCAGCGAATCCATCGTATCCGGAAGTTCATTTTTATTGTAACCCAGGACACGGCGCATCTCATCAGTAAACTTGATCTCCGTCTGCTCACCCTTCTCGTTATAATAGCAGATCCAGATTGCCAGATGTGACTCCTTATTCAATGACTCGATCATGCGATAAAACATCTCAGCCTTGGTTGTCTGCTCAGCCAAAGATGCTTCCAGGTTTGCCACCTTAGCGCGAAGCGATTTTAATTCATCGTCTTTTCTTCCCATGTCTCTACCTCTCTGTCAGTATTAAATCGTCAGTATCCAAGAAAACTCCCCTACATTAACTATCCTAACATATTATGCCGTATTTTGCAAGGAAGAATCTCATCCTCTGTTCTGCGCATCCACCAGATGCTCACTCTGATACATCTTGCGGAGTTTCGGCTTCTCGATCTTGCCGGTTGCATTACGCGGTACGTCGGCAAAAAAGATCTTGCGCGGACGCTTGTAACGCGGCAGCTGTTTGCAGAAGTTATTGATATCATCCTCGTTGCAGCTCGAATCCGGCACCAGCTCGATGATGGCAGCCGCGATCTCTCCCAGTCTGTCATCCTTGAGACCGATTACCGCCACATCCTTGACCGGCTCGTACTTGCTGATGAAGTTCTCAATCTGAACCGGATAGATGTTCTCACCACCGGAAATAATGACATCCTTTTTACGATCGACCAGATAAATAAAACCGTCCTCGTCCTGCTCAGCCATGTCACCGGTGTACAACCATCCGTCGTGGAGTACCTCGTTGGTCGCCTCTTCGTCGTTATAATAACAGATCATAACACCCGGGCCCTTGACCGCCAGCTCGCCGACCTCGCCCTGTGCAACCTCGTTGCCGGCCTCATCGATGATCTTGGTCTCCCAGCCGTAGCCCGGCACACCGATCGCGCCGACCTTGTGGATATTCTCGACACCCAGATGGACACAGCCCGGTCCGATCGACTCGGACAGACCGTAGTTAGTATCGTACTGGTGCTTCGGGAAATACTCCTTCCAACGCTTGATCAGGGATTGCGGTACCGGCTGTGCACCGATATGCATCAGACGCCACTGATCGAGTTTATAGTCTTCGAGCTTTAGCCGTCCGGCATCCAGCTCTACCAGGATATCCTGTGCCCACGGCACCAGAAGCCATACGATGGTACATTTTTCGTTCGACACCGTCTCCAGGATCGTCTGCGGGTTGACACCGCGCAGCAGGATCGCCTTGCTCCCACTGAGAAGTGAGCCGAACCAGTGCATCTTAGCGCCCGTATGATAGAGCGGCGGGATGCATAAAAAGACATCGTCACGCGTCTGACCGTGGTGCATCTGCTCACATTTGCAGGAGTGCACCAGCGCGCGATGCTTGTGAAGGATCGCCTTCGGAAAGCCCGTAGTTCCCGATGAAAAATAGATCGCTGCGTCATCGTCATCCGTGATCGGAATCCCCGGTGAAAGAGACGCACAGTTCGCTGCCAGCTTGTCATAATCCTCGGCAAAGCTCGGGCAGTCACCGCCCACATAAAACAGCAGACGATTGACACTGATCGAGTCGGCAATCTCCTCCACACGACCGATAAACTCCGGTCCGAAAACCAGGACATTGACCTCGGCGAGATCCAGACAGTACTCGATCTCATCCGGTGCATAACGGAAGTTCAGCGGCACGGCAAGAGCGCCTGTTTTGAGGATACCGAAGTAAATCGGCAGCCACTCCAGGCAGTTCATCAAAAGAATCGCTACTTTATCGCCCTTGCGCACGCCTCTCGAGATGAGGAGCTGCGCAAAGCGGTTGGCTTTCTCGTCAAATACCTGCCAGGTGATCTCACGACGATAGTGACTCATCGGATTCCCCTCGATCAGGTCGTACTCACGCCAGGTTACCCGGCGATTTTCCTGGATATCCGGGTTGATCTCTACCAGGCAGACATCGTTCGGATACAGGCTCGCATTTTTCTCTAAAAACTGTGTGATGGGCATCGATCAATCCTCCTCCAAATCCGCGTTGTGATAGACGTTCTGCACGTCGTCATCGTCGTCCAAAAGATCGAGGATGCGCTGGAACTGGTTTTTGTCCTCATCGCTTGTCAGCTCTACATAGTTCTGCGGGATCATCGTCACCTCCGCCTGCGCCATCGGTACGCCCTCTGCCTCCAGCGCTTCACGTACAGCAGAAAAATCCGCAGGTGTCGTCAGGATCTCATAAGAGTCGTCCTCCTCGTTGAAGTCCTCCGCTCCGGCATCCAGAGCCATCATCATAAAGTCATCCGGATCGGTCTCATACTCCTCTTTATCGACCAGGATCTGACCCTTTTCGTCAAACATATACGATACACAGCCGGTCGTGCCGACATTGCCGCTTCCCTTGGTAAAGGCGTTGCGGACATTGGCTGCGGTACGGTTTTTATTGTCTGTCAGTGTCTCGACGATAATCGCCGTCCCGCCCGGACCATAGCCCTCGTATACGCAGGTAACATAGTTGACGGCATCCACGTCGCCGGCTGCCTTCTTGATGCCGCGCTCGATGGTGTCGTTCGGCATGTTGTTTGCCTTCGCCTTGGCGATGACATCGCGAAGCTTGGAGTTCGAGGCCGGATCGGCGCCGCCTTCCTTAACCGCCACGGCGATCTCACGACCGATCACGGTAAAAATCTTACCGCGCTTGGCGTCGTTCTTCTCCTTTTTATGCTTGATGTTGCTGAATTTACTGTGTCCTGACATTTTTCTTCCTCCTAGTGTATTTTATCCGAGTTTCACTCGCATTTTATCAAAGAAATTGACCTCTCCGATGTGGATCATATCAAACGAGTCCGAGGACTTGCGGATGATGAACTGATCCCCCGTGGTCGCCTCTCCGAGCAACAGGCCGTCGCCGCGGATCGCTGCCGAGTCCGAGAACGCCGCCTTCGTGCGATCGATCAGAAGCCGGATCGTACAGGTCGAGGATACGATCAGAGGCTTTTTACTCAGGCTGTGTGGGCAGATCGGTGTGATGATCAGCGCCTCCATATCCGGCGCCAGGATCGGTCCCTGCGCCGACAGGTTATAGGCCGTCGAGCCGGTCGGTGTCGAGATCAGGATCCCGTCCGCCGCGTAGGTGTCGACGTAGTTGTCATCCACATAAACGCTGGTCGTCACCATATGACCGAAGTCCTGTTTGCAGACGACAAACTCATTGATAACCGGTCCCACCGTGCGGGTCGCATCGCCCTGCCGGATCTGACAGGTCAGCGCCATACGGGTCTCCCGTTCGTAGTTGCCCTTTAACAGCGCATCGAGTGCGTGGTGCAGGCGCGGCCGCTCCACCTCCGTGAGGAATCCGAGTGTCCCGAAGTTGATACCGAGGATGGGGATGTTCTTCCCTGCCACCTGCTTGGCCGCCTGGATCACAGTCCCGTCGCCGCCCAGCACGAGCACGATATCCGCACCCCCGCGCGCCACCTCTGCCGCATCGGAAACAATCCGTACGGAGCCGACCTCGTTCTCGAGATAACGCTTGATTTCGTTGGCGGTTTCCTGACCGGGTTCTTTCTTTTCATCAAAGAGTATTACGATATTATCCATACCGTCACTCCTTCCTCCGTTCACGGACGGCTTTCGCCCCCTACACATAACTAAAATATTTTACCACAGATCGTGCTTTCTTGCAAGTGCAAATCAAAAACCGGGATCACTCCCGGCATCCTTCATATCCCCCTTTTTTGCCCCGGCTGCACACGAGACAGCACATCATACATCATCCGGCGAAAAGATCATCGTGACACCGGCCAGCCGCTCCTGGAGGTCACGGTACTCCTCCACCGGCACGATGCATTTTTCAAAAATGCGCTGCAGCTTGGAGTTATCGCCCTTGTCAAAGGACAGTACACTCGCCTTGATCATCTCCTTGAAGGAGGTTCCCGTCAGATCGAACACATACCCGCAGTTGAGGCAGAGCTCTCGCGTAAACTCGCGCTGCGTCCGCCCGTTCCCCTCGCGGAAGGGATGCAAAGCGTTCAGGTCGGCAAAGTGGTTGACGACCGTCGTGACGAAGGCCGCCCGATCGTCCTTTTTTTCCTGACAGGACGAGTAAAAATCACCGAATACCTCCTTTGCGTAATCGTCGATAAACATCGCACGACAAAAGAGGTTATTTTTCCCGATATCGATCGTGCGGACCTTGCCCGCCCAGTCATAGACATCCTGAAAAATAAACCGATGGATGTCCTTTAGGTGCTGAAAATCAAAAGAGCCGTTGATCGGGTGCAACTGAAGGTATACGAGATTCCCCATCGTGGACCTCGATTCTAACTCCTTCAGTTTCTCCGCATCACGGCAGTTAAACTTGTTGATGAGAACCCGGGTGCCCGGGTATACGTACTTATCTACACTTCTCATCCATCATATCCCTATATTCTGACTTGCATCGCTGCGCTCGCTGCGATCCGGCCCGCATCTCCGCGCTCCGGCCCGCATCTCCGCGCTCCGGCTCACACCGCTGCATCCTCTGCGCTTTGGCTCACATCGCGGCGATCCTGGCCTGATACTCCTCACGGGAGATCCGTCCCATCGCCAGATCCTTAAGATCCGACATGTACTCCTGCGGATAATACATATCCTCCACGGCCAATGTCGCTCCGGCCTGGCGGATCGCATCCCTCTGTGCAAAACTCATAGTCGTTGTACGGCGCTCCATAACTGCGTTCATCCGACCTCTTCCTTCCTGAAAAATGACTTGATATTATTTATCCTGTCACACTCATATTCACAACTATATTATACACCCTTTACCCCCGAAAAGTCAATGAAAAATGCTAAAAAAATGAGCTTATAACGTCTCGTGTGCCGTCCGCACCAGCTCGTCAATCCGCGGCTCCCACACTTGCTCTATTTTATCAGGAACCGGTGCCATCTCCGGCTGCTCCGACATGCCCTGCCCGGCTTCTTCTGCCACACTCTGCCCGGCTGTTTCTGCCTGCAGCTCTGCCATGTCCGCAGGCTGCTCTCCTGCCTGCAGCTCTGCCACGTCCGCCGGCTGCTCTCCTGCTTCCAGCCACAGCAGGTATTCGATATTGCCCTCAGGGCCTCGGATCGGACTGTGATCGATCCCGCAGATCGTAAAGCCGGCCTCCGTCGCATATCCGAGGACACGCCGGATCACCTCTTTGTGGACCTTCGGATCGCGCACAACACCCTTTTTACCGACCTGCTCACGCCCGGCCTCAAACTGCGGCTTGATCAGTGCCACCATCCGCGCGTCATCCTTCATCAGCGCGCGCACCGGCTTCAGCACCTTTTCGAGCGAAATAAACGCCACATCGATCGAAACAAAATCCACCGCCTCGCCGATGTCCTCCGGCATCACGTATCGGATATTGGTCTTCTCCATCACGACGACGCGCTCATCCTGACGCAGCTTCCAGGCGAGCTGGTTGGTCCCGACATCGATCGCGTACACCTTCACCGCGCCGTTCTGCAGCATGCAGTCGGTAAACCCGCCGGTCGACGACCCTACATCCATGCATGTAAGTCCCTCGACCGTCAGCGGAAACACCTCCAACGCGTGCTCCAGCTTAAACCCGCCGCGGCTGACATAAGGCATCTTCTTGCCCCGAACCTCGATATTGACTTCCTCAGCAAACGACGCGCCGGCCTTATCCTCGCGCTGCCCATCGACAAAAACCTCACCCGCCATGATCACAGCCTTCGCCTGCGACCGCGACTCGCACAGCCCGCGGTTCACCAGCAACACATCCAGTCTCTCCTTACCCAAATACCTTACCTCACATCTTTATAAACAGACCGTATTCTCTCGATAACACTCTCTGCATCAAGACCATACGCGGCGAGCAGCTCCTCGCGCGTCCCATGCGGCACGAACTCATCCGGCAGCGCAACCGTCAACATACCCTTAACCTCGACACGCTCCCGCTGCAAGAAAGCCCCGACGCGCTCACCAAACCCGCCGGTCACCACATTATCCTCCATCGTCACGACGACCGTATGCCGCGACGCGAGCTCCCTCACGAGTTCTTCATCAAAAGGCTTCACGAAGCGCATATTCACCACCGTCACGCGGATCATCTCCTCGCGCAGAGCCTCATACACCTCCAGCGCCGTCTTCACCATATCACCGACCGCAAACAGGACAACCTCGCGGCCCTCCGTCAGCACCTCTGCCTTTCCGATCGCAAATTCCGGCCGTTCCTTTTTCTCTACATCCGGCTCAAACGGTGTCCCCATGCGACGGTCCTGACTC
>JAZASH010000044.1:0-16809 GCA_036343395.1 Eubacterium sp.
GGTTATGGAACGCTGTATCACGCCGGAGATATTATCACGAATATTAATTCGGATATGACACTCTATGCGGCGTGGGATCCACCGTCGTAAATTGGGATGATATTTTTCCTTGACATCGTCGGGAAAGGATGATAAGATAGGTGCGTTGCGAATCAGTTGCGGATGTGGCGGAATTGGCAGACGCACGAGACTCAAAATCTCGCGGTGGCAACATCGTGTGGGTTCAAGTCCCACCATCCGCATAACACCAAAACAAAAAGAGTTATGGTCTTCGACCATAGCTCTTTTTGTTTGGCATCCTTCGGATGCCCCAAACCCACGGGTTCAAGTTCTCGCGAGCTTTGCTTCGCAAACTCGCTCGGTCGGCTCCGCGGGAAAACAGTCCACCGGACTGTTTTCTTGTTCCGCGTCGCCCCACCATCCGCATGTGGCGGGAAACGCGGAGGATACACCGCGTCGCCCCACCATCCGCATGTGGCGGGACATTTTTTTGCTTGCATTTTTGTCCATATTTTGTTATAATTAACAAATTGAGATACAACGTATTGTAATTTATGAAGGGATTTGAGTGTAACCATGTCTGAAAAGCTAATGCTGATCGATGGCAATAGCATCGTAAACCGCGCTTTCTACGGCGTGCCCGATCTCACCAACCGTGACGGGCAGCATACCAACGCGATTTACGGTTTCTTGAATATTCTCTTTCGACTCCTCGATGACGAGTCTCCCAGGTATGTTCTGGTCGCCTTTGACGAAAAGGCACCGACCTTCCGACATGAGATGTACGCCGAATACAAGGGCACCCGCAAAGGCATGCCCGATGAGCTGGCTGAGCAGATGCCGGTTCTTAAAGACGTCCTGAAATCGATGCAGATCGCGATCTACTCGCAGGCGGGGATCGAGGCGGATGACATCCTCGGGACGATGGCTACAGAGGGCAAAAAGGCAGGCCTGACCGTGACGGTCGTTTCCGGAGATCGGGACCTCCTCCAGTTGGTCGAGGACGATATCCGTATCCTCCAGCCCAAAACAAAGGGGGGCAAAACCGAGGTCCTTGACTACGACAAATCCGCGGTAATTCGTGATTTTCACGTAACCCCGTCGCAGATCGTCGACCTAAAGGGACTGATGGGCGACTCCTCGGACAACATCCCGGGCGTTCCCGGCGTCGGAGAGAAGACGGCGATCAAGCTTTTAGACGTATACGGCACGGTTGAGGAAGTCCTTAAGCATGCCGATGAGATCGAGAATACCCGTGCGCGAAACAACATCCAGGCGCACCCCGAGATGGCCACGCTCAGTAAAAAGCTGGCGACCATCAAACGAGATTGCAAGCTCGAAATCCGCCCCACGGACTGTGAGGTCGGAGATATCTTCAATGACGAAGCGCATAAACAGATCGAAAAGCTCGAGTTTAAGTCGATCCTGGCCCGCTTCGAGCAGGGCGTCGGCGGCCATGATATCAATCTGGACGGCCTGATCATCTCGGACTCGGCTAAGGATCTTTCGACATTTTTGGATACGATTACGAAAAAAGAGGTGCTGGCGATCCATCCGGTCCTCCGTGAGGAGGGTGCCGCAGCGGACGCGAGTGGCCAGATGACCTTGTTTTCGCCGGAAGTCAATATGTCCGGTCTGGTGGCGATCGCGATCGCGGCGGGAGATGACAAGCTGGCATTTTTCGAGATCGGAGATAAACTCAGCGAGGCGGAGGTGACGGAGCAGCTGACGACCAAGGCACAAAAAGGCTCCCGCCTGGTGGCCAACGATCTGAAGTCGGTGTTGTCGTTTTTTCCGGATCTGACGCCGGAACAGTGCTTTGATACCAATCTTGCGGCGTATCTCGTGCGTCCGATCGATAAGAGCTTTTCCGAGGAGGACATCGCGACCGCGTATTTGGGGATGTCGATCGGTACCTATGCGCAGGAGTTCGGGAAAAAGACCGTTTCCGTGGCTTTCCGCGAGGATCGTGACGCGTTCATCCGGTATATGGCCGGCTGCGCGCTGGTTAACGCCAAGGCCTACGAGTATTTTGCTAAAGAACTAAAGAAAATCAAAAGCGACAAGCTCTATTATGAGATCGAGATGCCGCTTGTTTTCGTGCTTTACGATATGGAGCAGTACGGCATCCGCATCGAGCGCGAGGCGCTCCGAGCCTACGGGAAACGGCTCGGTGAGCGGATCGACGAGCTCGAACAGGAGATCTATAAAAATGCCGGCGAGGAGTTTAACATCAACTCGCCCAAGCAGCTGGGCGTGATCCTTTTTGAGAAAAAGCGTCTGCCCTACGGAAAAAAGACCAAAACCGGCTACTCGACTTCAGCAGAGGTGCTGGAGAAGCTGCGTCTCGAGGATCCGATCGTCGAGATGATCCTGGAGTACCGGCAGCTGACCAAGCTGAAATCGACCTATGCAGACGGTCTGGATGGCTTTATCGATGCGGACGGACGGATCCGTACGACGTTCCACCAAAACATCACGGCGACAGGGCGTCTTTCGAGTACCGAGCCGAACCTGCAAAACATCCCCATCCGGATGGAGCTGGGGCGGGAGATCCGTCGCGTCTTTATCCCGGAGGACGGGTATACCTTTTTGGATGCGGATTACTCGCAGATCGAGCTGCGTGTACTGGCGCATCTGTCCGGCGATGAGCGCCTGATCGAGGCTTACCGGCAGGATGCGGACATCCATCGGATCACGGCGTCGCAGGTATTTCACACGCCGTTTGAGGAGGTCACTCCGCTGCAGCGTAGAAACGCCAAAGCGGTAAACTTCGGTATTGTTTATGGAATCAGTGGCTTTGGCCTGTCACGTGACCTGGACATCACGCAAAAGCAGGCTAAGCAGTATATCGAGGACTACTTTGCGACCTATCCGGGCGTACATGCCTTTATGGAAAAACTCGTAGAAGACGGGAAAAAGCAGGGCTATGTTGCCTCGATGTTTGGGCGGAGACGCCCGATCCCCGAGCTTTCGTCCAAAAACTTCATGCAGCGACAGTTCGGAGAGAGAGTCGCGATGAATTCCCCCATCCAGGGGACAGCGGCGGACATCATCAAGATTGCGATGATCCGTGTATGGGAGCGATTAAAGCGAGAAGGCCTGAAATCCCGCCTGATTTTGCAGATTCACGATGAGCTTCTGATCGAGACGGCTCTGGATGAAAAAGAACAGGTGAAACGTATCCTTTCCGAGGAGATGACAGGGGCCTGTGAGCTGGCTGTTCCGCTCATCGCGGAGGTCGGTCAGGGGGATAACTGGGAGGAAGCGCACTGACGCATGCTTTCCACAGCTGTAGAGCGGTTGAATTTCTTATGAATAGATTACGAAATTTTACGAAAACTGTGATTTTTGCTTTTATTAGAAGGCAAGATATGTTATAATAAGCCAAATGTGTGCGAGCCACAAGGAGAAGACCGTGGATAACAATTACGAAGGATATGTATTTGGACTGGATATCGGCACGAGGAGTATCGTAGGTACTGTCGGCTACCGCGTTGGCGTGGACCGTTTTGTTGTGGTGGCGCAGGAGTCGATCGAGCATACGACACGCGCCGTGATCGATGGCCAGATCCATGATATAGAGACCGTATCCCGTACGATCGTCGAGGTAAAGACGGCACTGGAAAAGCGTTTGCAGCAGACGCTCAGTGAGGTCAGCATCGCAGCAGCCGGTCGCGTGTTGAAAACACGTGAGGTTCACGTTGAGATGGAGTTCCCGGAGGAGACGAAGGTCACTACGGATCACCTTCGCTCGATGGAGATGACCGGCGTTGAGAAGGCTTACGAGGAGATCCGCGAGGATGTGGATCACAAGGAAAAGAAGTTTTTCTGTGTCGGCTATTCCCCGGCCAGATATTTTTTGAACGGCTACCAGATGGACATGCTGGAGCAGCATCCGGCGAAGTCGATCGCGATGGACCTGATCGCGACATTTTTGCCGGACGAGGTTGTCGAGGGACTGTATGCGGCTGTCGAGAGCGCCGGCCTGCATGTAGCGAGCCTGACACTCGAGCCGATCGCAGCGATTAATGTCGCTATTCCGGAGAAGTTCCGTCTGTTGAACATCGCTCTGGTCGATGTCGGTGCCGGTACCTCCGATCTTTCCATCGTGAAGGACGGAAGCATTATCGCGTACGGTATGATCCCGCTGGCAGGCGATGAGCTGTCCGAAGCGATCGCCAGAGAGTACCTGACGGATTTTGAGACAGCAGAGAGCATTAAAAGAAAAACGGCAAAGCGTAAGATCGCAACGTTTAAAAACATTTTCGGTGATTCGCTGCGTGCGACACGCGAGGATGTCCTGGCGATCACGGACGGTGCCGTCACCTATATCACGAAAAAGATTGCAGAGAAGATCGTCGAGTTGAACGGCGGCAAGAGCGTGAGCGCCGTGTTTGTTGTCGGTGGAGGCGGTCTGCAGGAGGGCTTCACTGAGAAGCTGGCCGGCCACCTGGGACTCCCGACAGAGCGTGTGGCTGTCCGCGGAGCTGACGTGCTGACAAACATCGACTTCCCGGGCGAGGAGTGCCGCAAGGATTCGATGATGGTCACACCGATCGGTATCTGCCTGAGTGCTTATGAGCAGAGCAACAACTTCATCCACGTTACGGTGAATGATCAGCCGGTTAAGCTATACGACAATGGCAAGGTTACGGTTCTGGATGCCTGCCTGACATCCGGATTTAAGAAAGAGAATCTCTTCCCGATTAAGGGAGAGTCGCTTTACTACACGGTGAACGGTGAGAAGCGTGAGGTAAAGGGAGACAGCGGAGAGGTCGTAATGGTACGCAAAAACCGCAAAGAGGTCAGCCTCAACGACCCGGTATTTGAAAATGACAGCATCTCGCTTAAGCCTTCGACGAAGGGGGCAAAGGGAGCGATCATCCTCGGACAGATCGCCGAGTGCAGAGAGGAGATCACGGTTAAGCTTTACGGTCGTGATGTTATCTGCCCGAAACGCGTCGAGGTAAACGGTGTACCGGAGTCCTCGACCTACGAGGTAAAGGACGACGACGATGTCCAGGTATACGATTTTCATCCGGTCAGCTTTATCCTTGATTTTGCCGGATATGAAAAAGTGGATAAGGTCCTGCTGAACGGCAGAGAGACCAGTTTGAATGCAAGAGTGGTAAACGGCGATGTGATTGACGAGATCAATGTGGAGCCGGTTGTATCCTACGCGGATACGAAGCCGGAAAAGAAGTCCAAGCCGAAGCCGACGCCGAAGCAGGAAGCGAAACAGGGAACAAAGCCGGAGCCGGAGAAGCCGGCTGCGAAGCCGGTCGATGACGGACCGAAAAAGCACACCTCCCTGGAGGAGGCGATGGCGGAGGACCCGCTGTTGATGCCGATCAAGCCACTTCCGGACTGGATGGAGGATGTTCCGTTTGATACCGCGAAGCTCGGACAGGACGGAAAGATCATCCCTGGTCTGAATGACAGACTGTATGGTTACAGCTATGAAGAGCCGATGACCACCGCGCAGGCGGCGGATCAGGAGATCCTGGATCGCATCGACGGGATCAAGCCGGCGGTCGAGCCGCCGAAGCCGGCAGGCAAGCCGACACACATCACGGTGAACGGCGAGGACATCACGATCCCTGCCAAGGCAAAAGGGGCCATTTTTGTAGATGTGTTTGATGTGTATCCCTTTGATATGTCAAAGGTGGGAGGCAGCCGACTGATCACACGGATCAACGGCGTTGACAAGAACTTTACCGACGCGCTGAAGGATGGCGACGCGGTTGAAATCTATTGGCAGAAATAATCAATATTTCGAAAGGTGGAATACGGTATGCTTAAGATCATGAGCACGCTTTACAAAAACCGATTCATTTACAAGTTCCATGTGGGCTTGTATGTCTCGATGATTCTTTTCGTCCTGACTTGTCTCGGTATCACACTGGAGTCACACGGAGGCGGCCAGATGCAGATCTGGGAGTACTTCCTCGCTATGGGTGGCTTTGTTGTGATGATCGTTTTCGAGCATGTAGCGATGAAGGATCCGGAGAGAGTACAAAAGCACTACAAGCTGGGATTTGTGTATCAGATTTTCCGGATCGGTGCGGTTACGGTAGCGTTTTATTACTGGCAGGCATATCCGATCGCGATCGCTTTCTTTGCCCTGCTGATTCTTTTCACCATCGAAAGCTTTGTATTTGTACCATACGATGACAACATGAAACGTATTTCGTATTATCTTACGTTTCTGGTTATCTACCTGCTTTGCGGATTGGGTGCGCGGATGGCGATCCACACGATGCCGTCCGGATTGATCGGCCTGCTTCGTGAGGTAGCGTTTACCATGGTCCTCGTGTTTATCCCGATCATCATCGGAGAGGCTCTGGCGAGGATCTACGATGAGTTCTTTAAACAGATCATGGCGCAGCAGCGTTCGCTGGAAGCGTTGAATAACGTAAACGAAGAGTTAAAGGATCATCAGGATCGTATTAAGAAGGTTAACGACGTGCTGGGTGCACAGAAGATCCAGCTGCAGACAGCGAATAAAAAGATCAACCGTTCTCACGATGAGATGAGTGTGCAGAACGAGGTATCATCGGCGATCGCATCCTCTAAGGATAAAGAGCCGTTGATGCGTAAGATCGTCGACATCCTGCAGATCCGTCTGGATATGGATGCGGTCATCATCATTCTGGAGCCGGATAACACGATCCAGGTTCCGGGCGAGGAGCCGAAGGGAAGATTCCTGGCGATCGCTACGAACATGGGCGACGAGTTTGCTAATCAGATCAAGCGTTCCGTCTTTGAGACCGATCTGAAGGAAATGCTCGTTATGTCCAAGCTTTACATGCAGAACACTTCGACAGAGAGTGTGAAGTTCTTCCAGTTCCTGGAGGATCGCTACGATATGCCGTCGGTTATCTGCCTCCCGATCATCGGAAAAGAGGAGGCCCGCTACGGCACCCTGATCGTTATGAAAAATAAGATCAACGTGTTTATGGATGGCGCGGCATTCTATCAGAATATCGCCGGACAGATCAGTCTGGGTGTATCCAACGCGATGCTGTATGAGCAGATGAATGATATGGCGAAGCGCGACGGTCTGACACGTATCTACAACCGTGGTTATCTGAATGAGCTCCTGAATGCGTACCTGCAGGAGGCTATGCAGAAAAAGATCGGCGTTACGCTGGCACTTTTCGATATTGATAAGTTCAAGATGGTTAACGATACCTACGGCCATCAGTGTGGTGACGAGGCGATCAAGCATGTATCGCGTCTTCTGAATATCGCAGCGGTAAGAAATGGCGGTATCGCCGGCCGTTACGGTGGTGAGGAGTTCGTTATCGCGTTCCTCGGCAAAACGGTCGAGCAGGTATACGCGATCACACAGGCCGTGCATACACAGATCCGTGAGACACCGATTCGGTTTGCCGATAAGGTGCTCCAGATCACGGCATCAGCCGGTGTGGCAAGTTTCCCTGAGACCTGCGAGAATCCGATGGATCTGCTGACCAGAGCTGACTGGGCTATGTATTCATCAAAACAGAACGGACGAAACCGAATCACGATCGATTCACCTCAGGTTCGGAATGTCATGTAAGGAGGAAACAAGGATGCAGCTCTATTCGATTGCGAGCGGCAGCAGTGGCAACTGTATATATGCGGGCGACGACGAACGTGGCTTTTTAGTGGACGTCGGAACCAGCTTAAAAAAAGTGAGAGAGGGGCTCTGTGAACAGGGTCTCTCTCTCGACCGTTTAGAAGGGATACTGATCACGCATGAACACTCGGACCACATCGCGGGCCTTGGCGCGCTGCTCCGCAAGTTCCCTACGCCGGTGTATGCGACCGCCGATACGATCGAAAAGATCTGGGAAAAATGTAATATGAAAAATATCTCGCCGGATCTGTTTCACAGCATCCGATCGGGCGAGGAGTTCATGGTATCGGATTATCTGATTCATCCATTCCCGATCTCGCACGATGCGGCGGACCCGGTGTGCTATACCTTACAAAAGGATCGGGCTAAGGTTGGGATCGCGACGGACATGGGGAGTTACGATGATCGCGTAATCGAGAATCTCGGGGATTGTGATGTGGTGTTACTCGAGGCCAATCATGATATCAATCTGCTTCAGGTCGGACCGTATCCGTATGCTTTGAAGCTACGGATCCTCGGTGATCGCGGGCATCTTTCGAACGATGCATCGGCGAGGCTGATCAAGGAGATCGTGCATAAGGGATTGAGTACGGTGATCCTGGGGCATCTGAGTGAGCAGAATAATTTTCCGGAGTTGGCGTATAATACGGTGGCGTATGAGATGGAGGCGTGCGAGTCGTGGCGGCAGTGTGGGACGAGGCTGCTCGTTGCGGATCGGTATCTGCCGACGGAGCCTATTGCGGTATAGAGTTAATTGGGCGCGAACGCGGTCGTAGATTTACTCTCGACTCGTGACGAAGCGTCGACTCGCTGAGAGTAAACTACTGCCGTTCGCGCAGTTAATAATTAGTTACTATAGTCAATTGAGGAGGAGAGAACGATGAAACGAGCAGTGATAACAGTAGTAGGAAAGGATAGTGTGGGAATTATAGCTAAGGTTTGCACCTATTTGGCTGAAAAAAGTATTAATATCCTTGATATTTCGCAGACGATCGTCGGAGGATTTTTTAACATGATGATGATCGTGGATGTGAGTGCCTACGATGAGGGTTATCAGGAGATGGCGGATGGTCTCGAGGGTCTCGGAGAGGACATCGGTTGTACGGTTAAGATTCAGAGAGAAGAGATTTTTAACTCAATGAACCGTATCTGAGCATTTTTATAAATCATCAGCCGTCATCGGATGGAGATAGAAAGGGTTACATGTGTCATGATTAATCAAAGAGAAGTTATGGAAACAAATCGCATGATCGAGAAGCAGAACCTCGATGTGCGTACGATTACGATGGGAATCAGCCTGCTGTCCTGTGTGGACAGTGATGTTGATAAGATGTGTGAGAAGATCTACGAGCGGATTACGACCATGGCAAAGGATCTGGTTAAGACCGGAGATGATATCGCCAGAGAGTTCGGGATCCCGGTAGTCAATAAGCGTATTTCGGTGACTCCGATCGCGCTGGTAGGCGGTTCGGCCTGTCAGACTAAGGAGGATTTCGTCAAGATTGCCAAGACGTTAGATAAGGCGGCTAAGACTGTCGGGGTGAACTTCCTCGGCGGATACTCGGCTCTGGTTTCGAAAATGATGACCAAGGCGGATCGGCTTCTGATCGAATCGATCCCGGATGCGCTGTCGCAGACGGAGTTTGTGTGCAGCTCGATCAATGTCGGCTCGACGAAAACCGGTATTGATATGGATGCGGTTCGTCTGATGGGCGAGGTAATCGTGGACACGGCGAAGAAAACCGCGGACAGCGACTCCATTGGATGTGCGAAGTTGGTGGTCTTTTGTAACGCACCGGATGATAATCCGTTTATGGCCGGAGCCTTTCACGGTGTTACCGAGGGCGACGCCGTGATCAACGTCGGTGTCAGCGGACCGGGTGTGGTGAAAAAGGCTCTGGATCAGGTAAAAGGAGAGTCGTTCGAGGTGGTCTGCGAGACGATCAAAAAGACGGCATTTAAGATTACCCGTGTCGGACAGCTGGTTGCCAATGAGGCGTCTAAGCGACTCGGTGTGCCGTTTGGTATCGTGGATCTGTCACTGGCGCCGACGCCGGCAATCGGTGACAGTATTGCGGAGATTTTTGAGACATTGGGACTGGAGAGAGCGGGTGCGCCGGGTACGACGGCGGCGCTTGCCATGCTGAACGATCAGGTGAAAAAGGGCGGCGTGATGGCGTCGACGGCAGTCGGCGGTCTGAGCGGTGCGTTTATCCCGGTCAGTGAGGATCAGGGGATGATCGATGCTGTGCGCGAGGGGGCGCTGACGCTGGAGAAACTCGAGGCGATGACCTGCGTTTGCTCCGTGGGCCTCGATATGATCGCGGTTCCGGGGGATACCAAACCGACGACGATCGCGGGGATCCTGGCGGATGAGATGGCGATCGGTATGGTCAATCAGAAGACAACCGCGGTGAGGATTATTCCGGCGCAGGGGAAGAAAGTCGGCGACGAGGTTGAGTTTGGCGGGCTGCTGGGAAGCGCGCCGATCATGCCGGTGAATACGTTTTCATGTGATGATTTTATCCTGCGTAAGGGTAAGATCCCGGCACCGATTCATTCTTTTAAGAATTGATTGTTTGGAGAATCTGTAATGAGTGAGTATCATTTAAAGAATAAGCGGTCCGTGTATCAGGGTAATGTCATGGATTTTTATGAGTGTGACATCGAGCTGCCGGATGGGAAGACGGCGGCGTGGGACCTGGTTCAACATAACGGAGGTGCGGCGGTGCTACCGATCGATGCGGATGGGAGCCTGATCCTGATACGGCAGTATCGGTTGGGCGTGGATCATGAACTGCTGGAGCTCCCTGCGGGGAAGGCTGAGCCCGGAGAGGATCGCCTGGCGACCGTGCGTCGTGAGATGGAGGAAGAGATCGGGTATGTGGCAAAGGATATCCGCAAGCTTTTGACCTTTGCACCGGCGCCGGCTTACAGCGAGGAGGTTACCGATATTTTTGTGGCGACCGGACTGACACAGACAGAGTCGCATCCGGATGCAGATGAGTTTTTACAGGTGGAGCGATGTTGCCTCGAGGATGTGGTAGCTATGATAAAAAATGGTGAGATCATCGATGGTAAAACCATTGCAGCAGTGATGACTTACGTTGTTATGATTAATAATTAATGGGAGAGTAGTAACGATGTTGGATGTAAAAATAAAGCTTTATAATACACTTGGTAAAACGGTGCAGGAGTTCACTCCGATTAACGAAGGAAAGGTCAGCATGTATACCTGCGGGCCGACGGTTTATCACTTCGCGCATATCGGAAATCTGCGCACTTATATCATGGAGGATGTACTGGAAAAGACACTCCGTTATATCGGTTATGATGTTAAGCGTGTCATGAATATCACCGACGTAGGGCATCTTTCCAGCGACGGAGATACCGGTGAGGATAAGATGCTTGCAGGTGCAAAGCGCGAGCATAAAAGCGTGATGGATATCGCAAAGTTTTATACGGATGCGTTTAAAACAGATGCAGAAAAACTGAATATCCGCTGGCCGGACATCGTCGATCCGGCGACGAATTGTATTGATGATTTTATTGAAATGATCAAGGTGCTTTTGGAAAAAGATTACGCCTATATTGCCGGTGATAATGTTTACTTTGATACGTCAAAACTTAAGGATTATTATGTGCTTTCTTCTCAGAACGAGGAGGAGCTTGTGATCGGTGCCAGAGACGATGTGGAGGAGGATACCAACAAGAAAAATAAAGCGGATTTTGTACTGTGGTTTACCAAATCTAAATTTGAAAATCAGGAATTGAAATGGGAGAGTCCGTGGGGGCTCGGTTATCCCGGCTGGCATATCGAGTGCTCCTGCATCAGCAAAAAACATCTGGGCGAGTTTCTGGACATCCATTGTGGTGGCGTTGACAACATTTTTCCGCATCATACCAACGAGATCGCACAGAGTGAGTCCTATTTCGGACATAAGTGGTGCAATTATTGGTTCCATGTGAACCATCTGAATACTTCTTCCGGAAAAATGGCGAAGTCGGCAGGAGGGTTCCTGACCGTTTCCTCACTGACAGAGAAAAACTACGATCCGATGGTGTATCGTCTGTTTTGTCTGCAGAGTCATTATCGCAAGCCGCTCGAGTTCTCCTATGAGGCACTCGATAACGTAGCGGTTGTGTACGATAAGCTGATCTCAAGATTGCGTGGATTGCAGCCGGATGCCACTGTTGTGGAGAAGCTGCTGGCCGAGACAGACCGGTTAACTCCGTCAGAAGCCGGTCGTGTGCCGGAGGGCGTGGATGCGGACAGCTATGCCGCTTTTGAAACGAAGTTTGCTGAAGCTCTGGCGGGTGATATCAACACCTCATCGGCGATCACGGTACTCTACGATGTCCTGAAGGCGGACACCGATGATACTACGAAGGCAGCTCTGGTACTTCGATTTGATGAGGTGCTTTCCCTCGATCTGGCACGCGCCTTTGCCGAGGAGGAGGGAGCCGGTGCTGAGGTCGACGCTGAGCTCGCGGCTTATGTTGAAAGCAAGATCGCGGAAAGGGCAGCAGCCAAGAAGGAAAAGGACTTCGCAACCGCCGATGCGATCCGCGATGAACTGGCATCTAAGGGTATAACGATCAAGGACACGAGAGAAGGCACGACGTGGGAGATGGCGTGAAGTTTTCCTTGCCATTTCTTTAACAAAATGGTAAAATATAATATGTGTGGGCAAATGGTGCCTACACCGAGAAAGAAAGGATGTGCGGGATATGAATAAGACCCTCAGAAAAGGAATTCGGATGTGCAAGAGACGTCTTGCACTTGTTTTGGTTATGTCCCTGATTTTGGGAATCGCACCGAAGGTAACGGTGCTTGCCGCGACGGAAGAACAAGGGCAGCAGTTACTTGATGCAATCGGCGGTCAGGCGGTATCAGGTAGCTCGGCTTCCGTGACGGGTGGATTGCTCGCCATCCGGATTGATAAGATCACAGAATTTGATGCGCAGTATAAAAAGATCGTGAACGATTTTAAACTCATGAAAGATAATAGTAATATCACGGATATCGTACAATCCTTTGACGAGACAAAAGGTGTTATTGATATTGAGGGAAATGAGTTTGTCATTGCTGCCAGAAGAATTAGGATAGACAACTCCAACAACTATATCAATGCATTTACGATGATCGTTGATCTGTTGAAGCAGGCTAACAAGGTAAAAACTGCCGTTAAGGCAGCGAACGACGCGAATATTGCATGGAATAATCACACGACTCCGGACACAGCGGCTAACACCTATTATACAGATTTTGTCGAAAAGATACTGGCTGCTCAGACAGCAATTTCTACGTATAATACAAAGTTTGTCCGTATGGACGGCCTGGATGTTTTTTCTAAGTGCCTGGGCGATCCGCAGGATGTGACCCTGTCTAATGATATTCGTGATAAGAGAATCAAAACTGAACTGGATACTTATAACACGCTTCTTAAAAAGTATAATATCGAGAAGTCATATTTTGAGAATAAACGTACATTGGAGTTATTATTCAAAGATGACGATGGTAACATTATTGTTGATGATGACTCGGCCAGTTATTTTGAACTCATATTAGAAGCTATTGCAAATAATGGAATGAATCTTTCCGATACGGATTCTTCCTCAATCATTCGTTTGCTTCATAATGGGTCGAACATTAAGACGTTCCTCAACAATTATAATGCCGTAAAGGCGTTTCGTTCTCAGCTAAAGAGTATTCCGACAGATAAGACACCGACGACTCAGAGTGAGCTGGAAGCGATCAGTGAAGCCAATCGCCTTTATGACAGGCTGACAGATACACAGAAAAATATGGTTTCCAGTACAGAGTATAACCTGCTTCAGCTTTTGGCCGGATCCAACACAAAGATCCAGACGCTCAATGAAAAAATCAAAGCGATTGCTATGCCGAAAACCGGAGACGACGCTTCTTACAAGAAGTTTTCGGATGCATATAAAGAGGCAATGACCCTCTACAACGATCTGTCAGCCGAGTATTACAATGTTCCGAACTTTGATAATATGATCTCTGAGCTTCCGACATTGAAAGGTACTCTGACGGATATCTACAAGTTTACGGAGCGTATCAATGAGGTGCTGAAGTTGAATGCAGCACTGGTTTGTGAGAACTATAATACCAAGATCAATCCGATCAAAACCGATTACGCAGCGTTACCGGCAACTGTAAAAAATAACATTTATAATTATGTCGCATTTGATGAGTTGCGTAAGAATGCGGAGACGGCTTACGATATTCGCGTCCGCATCGACAAGCTGAGTGTCGGTCTGGTGGCTGAGCACGGCACGGAGGTGGAGGCGATCCGAAAGGCACTTGATTCCTCCAATGCGCAGGTCAAGGCGTATGTCGGCACGACCTATACCAATAAGCTACTGGTATACCAGTACAATATCGAGATTCTTAACGGTAACATGGCCGGTGCTGTCGACACGCTGATCGATATGATCGGTACCGTTACGGCGGCATCCAAATCAAAGATCGAAACGGCTGAGCAGGCATATGCATCTCTGACCGAAGAACAAAAGATGCAGGTAAAAAAATATGCTATTCTGGTGCAGGCCAGAAAAGAGTATAATACACTCCGCATGGACCTCAAAAATGCATTTGTTTCCGGCATTAAAAAAGGCTATGTTTATACACACAGTGCGATCCGACCGAATCCTACGGTGATCATCGATGATGCCGTCCTTACCAAAGGCGTTGATTACACCATCACCTATGCAAATAACAAAAATGTCGGCACGGCTCGCGTCGTGATCACAGCAATCGAGGGAAGCGGTTACCGCGGAACCTTTACCAAGTCCTTCCAGATCGTCAAGGATTCCCTGTCCGGTGCATCGATTTCTTCTGTTGCTAAGTCTTATAAGTATACGGGAAAGAAGATCAAGCCGGTACCTAAGGTATACTGCAATGGTTATAAACTGAAAAAAGGAACCGATTATACCGTGACTTACAAGAACAATAAAAAGAAGGGAACAGCAAAGATTATCGTAAAAGGAAAAGGTAACTATAAAGGTTCTAAAACCAAGACTTTTAAGATCGTCAAGTAAAAACAAGGAGGACACAAACACTATGGATTACAAAAAAGCAGGCGTGGATATCGAGGCAGGATATAAGGCTGTAGAATTGATGAAAGAGCATATTGCCTCGACGATGCGACCGGAGGTAGTGACGGATATCGGAGGGTTTTCCGGAGCATTTTCAATGAAGTCATTTTTGGGAATGGAAGAGCCGACACTGGTGTCCGGTACGGACGGAGTCGGAACCAAACTCAAGCTTGCTTTTATCCTGGATAAGCACGACACGGTCGGCATCGACTGCGTGGCTATGTGCGTAAACGATATCGCGTGTGCCGGCGGTGCACCGTTGTTCTTCCTCGATTATATTGCATGTGGTAAAAATGAGCCGCAGAAAATCGCTAAGATCGTCAGCGGTGTAGCAGAGGGATGTCGTCAGTCAGGCGCTGCACTGATCGGTGGCGAGACTGCAGAGATGCCGGGCTTTTATCCGGTTGACGAGTATGACCTGGCCGGATTCTCTGTCGGGATCGTAGATAAAAAGGACATGATCAGCGGCAAGCATCTGCGTGGTGGAGACGTACTGATAGGTATGGCCAGCTCCGGTATCCACAGTAATGGATTCTCGCTGGTTCGAAACGTGTTCTCCATGACTGAGGAGTCCTTAAACCGCAAATATGAGTGCCTCGAGAGTGACCTGACACTGGGTGAGACGCTCCTGACACCGACCAAGATTTATGTCAAAGCGCTGGCTGCAATCCGTGAGAGCGGTGCTGTGATCAAGGCTTGCTCACATATTACGGGTGGTGGTTTTTATGAAAACATCCCGCGTATGCTGGGAGAGAATACACATGCCAATGTCCATGTTGGCAGCTTCCGGATTCCGCCTATTTTTGAGATGCTGGCGAGAGACGGTAACGTCGATGAGCAGGTGATGTTCAACACCTACAATATGGGTATCGGTATGGTACTCGCTGTCGATCCGGACGATGTGGAGAAGACGGTTGCAGCGATCGAGTCGGCCGGTGAAACACCGTATGTAATCGGTGAGATCGTCGGCGGCGATAAGGGCGTTACATTGATGGAGTGAAGCACACTCCATAAGAAATAAATATTGGATTGAGGTAGTTTGAACCATGTTACGTGTGGCAGTATGTGTCTCCGGTGGGGGCACGAATTTACAAGCAATCATAGACCGGGTGAAGGACGGAACGATCACCAACACGGAGCTGGCTCTCGTGATCAGCAACAAGCCGGGTGCCTATGCATTGACACGTGCGGCTGAGGCCGGCATCGAAACGGCTGTGATCGAGCCCAAGACGTTTTCGTCCAAAGAGGCATTCGGTGAGGCGATGGTCGATGCGTTGGAAAAGGCGCGCATCGATCTTGTTGTGCTCGGCGGTTACCTGGTGATCCTTCCAGAGAACCTCGTTAAAGCCTATGAGGGACGGATGATCAACATCCATCCGTCGTTGATCCCGTCGCATTGCGGCGAGGGATATTACGGACTGAAGGTACACGAAAGTGTCCTGGCGCGCGGCAACAAAGTTACCGGTGCTACGGTACACTTCGTTGATGAGGGCGCTGACACCGGCCCGATCATCCTGCAAAAAGCGGTCGAGGTACTCGATGACGACACGCCGGAGGTTCTCCAAAAGCGTGTGATGGAGCAGGCTGAGTGGAAGATCCTACCGCAAGCGATCGACCTGATCGCTAACGATAAGATCACTATTATCAACGGAATCGTTAAGCAGCGATAGTACGGAGCTCATGCTATCGCAGAAGAATAAAACACTGGAGGAGTTTTTATGGACATTCTAATCGTTGGTAGCGGCGGGCGAGAACACGCGATCGCTACCGCCGTAAAAAAGAGCAGCAAGGCCGACAAGATCTACTGCGCGCCCGGTAACGGGGGTATCGCCGGTATCGCAGAATGCGTCGACATCGGTGCGATGGAGTTTGACAAGCTGGCCGACTTCGCCGAGGAGAAAAACATCGGTCTGACCATCATCGGCATGGACGATCCGCTGGTCGGCGGCGTGGTCGATGTCTTTGAAAAACGAGGACTTCGCGTCTTTGGCCCGCGCAAAAATGCAGCGATCATCGAAGGCTCCAAGGCATTTTCCAAGGACCTGATGAAGAAATACGAC
>JAZASH010000045.1:0-16352 GCA_036343395.1 Eubacterium sp.
ATATCATCCTGCAGATCGGCATCCATCGAGATGGCGATATCCGCACGATCCTTGGCATACATCAGTCCCGCGAGCACGGCATTCTGATGACCGCGGTTGCGGGAAAGATTGATCGCACTGACCAGATCATACTCCTTGTAAAGCTTGTTGATGAGGCGCCAGGTGCCGTCCTTGGAGCCGTCGTTGACATAGACGATGCGGCTTTTATCGTTGATCTTTTTTCGGGCGATCATATCCTTCAGCTTGGCGCTGAGTCGCTTTGTCGTCTCCTCGATGACGCCCTCCTCATTGTAGCAGGGGACAACCATATACAGCACGTTGCCGCGATAGGTCACCTCTTTTTTACGAATCGGTTTTTCCATAAAACGTTATCTCCTTTATTCAGCAACTTCAGTTGCGTAGCTGCAGCTGCTTAACTACTGCTGCTTAGCCCCAGCAGCCTGGTTACTTTTTCCAAACCATCACGGTTTTTCCGGTCTTACTCTGCTGATCCAGCTCGAAGGCGCGACGCATATCGTCGATCGTATGCACCTCCACGACATGGCCGATGATGCGGTGGAGCTCCTCTGCCACCTCCGGACACTCCTCGAGTACGCGCAGCGTCTCACGGAAATCCTCCACACCGCTCCGACTGTTGCCGAAAAATCGTAAGCCCTTTTCCAGGACCATCCGCGTGTTGATCGCGATCGGGTTCTCCGATACACCGAGCAGCGCAACCGCTCCCTCCGGACGGATATGATCGATGATCTGCTCGATCGCCGGCCGTGAGCCCTCACTGCCGACACACTCCAGCGCATGATCGATCTCGAGATCCTCCGGCACCTCCGCCGTGAGGAAGGTCTCATCCGCGAAAGAAAACTCCATCAGCTTGGACCGGTTCATGCCAAAAATATACAGCTCCGTCTCCGGGAACATATGGCGGCACATCAGCGCGGTCAGGAAGCCGAGATTGCCGTCGCCCCAGATGCCGATCCGCTCGCGTCTCTCATGCGCGATCGCGTCGAGTCGTCGCAGCGCATGTGTGCTGACACTGACCAACTCGGTGAAGGCGGCTACCTTCGAGTCGATCGCGTCCGGTACGGCGAGCAGCCGGTCCGGTCGGATATCGACGAGATCCTGCATATAGCCGTCGTAACCGCTGCTGCGGAAACGTGACGACCGGCGATAGTTCTCCGCCACCACGGGATCGTCCTCGGTCGGCGTGTTTGGTACCATCACCACCCGGTCGCCCGGATGATAGGTCCCGCTGCCGTCCCAGACAACCTCGCCGATGCCCTCATGGATCAGCGCCATCGGCAGCTTCTCCCGCATCACCGCCGGCGGCCGCAGTCCCTGATAATACCGCTGATCCGCGTGACATATCGACAGATGCGTCGGCCGCACGATCGCCGTTTCGCTATTCAATTCCACGTCGGAAAACTCTACCTCGAACCTTCCCGGCGCGACTAATCGATAAACCGTATTTAACATATTGTTCCCTCAAACTACCACATCACCAGTGTTCCCGCGTCCGGCGCTTAGCTTACTCGATGTTTCCTTGAATCAGCGCCTCCGCTACCCTTAGATCATACGGGTAGGTGATCTTGATATTAAACACCTCGCCCTCAACGATATGCACGCGCTCACCCTTCATGACGAAGATCTTCGCCGCATCCGTCAGGATCGACTTCTCCTCCTCCGTCAGCGACTCATACAGCCGCTTCAGCTTCAGCGCCTGGAACGTCTGCGGCGTCTGCCCCTGATACATCCTCTTGCGCTCCGGGATCTCCGAGATCGACTCGTTATCCTCACTGATCACGATCGTATCCGTCGCCGGCATCGCCGTATCGCACGCGCCGACCTCCTTCGCGTAGCGGATATTCTCCTCGATGATCCGCTGCGTAACAAAAGGCCGTACCGAATCATGCGTCACAATGATCGTATCCTCGTTGAGATTCCCCTCCGAGTCGATATAATCGATCGCATTCATGATCGTCTCGTTACGTGTCTCCCCGCCCGGGATCACGACCACGCGCCCATCCTCGTTCTTCAGATACTTGCGCACGAGATTCTTGGTATGCGCGATCCACTCCTTCGGACACAGCACGATCACCTTCTCAAAATCGCTCTCGATGTAAAACTTCTCCATCGTGTGGATCAGGATCGGCTTGTCACCGACCAGCAGATACTGCTTCGGCTTGTCCTGATTTCCCATGCGGCTGCCGATCCCGCCGGCCAAAACCACTCCGTAGATTTTTGCATCACTCATAAGCTCTCTCCCTTTTTCGTATATTGCCCGATTTCATAAAAAGTTCCCCGCACACAAACCAAAACGCAAATGCCGGGAACACCTCAAACGGCAAAAACAAACACTCCGTCACCGTCGCCACCACGAAGCCCACACAGACCGCCGGCACCAAAAATGCATAGCTGGCATTTTGTCGCGACCGCCTGTGATAATACCGGATCGAGTACACGACGGCGATCACCGTGATCAGCCCGTAGAAAAGCATTCCGAAATACCCATACGTATACCCAAACTGTATCCAGTTGTTATGGGCGTGCGCCTTCTTCGTTCCGTTGATCGTCAGCGACACATTCGGGTGCCCTTTATAATTCAACTGTTTATAATACCCCTTGTAGATCTCCACGCGCCCGGTCGTGAGTGCGTTCAGACCCTGGGTATTCTCCAACACATACCAGAACCGCTCCACCACATTCTGCGGCACGATCGGCTTCTCCGGCGCGTCCGTATCATCTGCGTAACGCGACCCCGGCTTCGCTGTCGGCGTCGGCGTCGCAGCTGCCTCATCCTTTTTCTCACTGACCTTCGCCGCCGGCATATAGCCCATCAGGATACTCTCCGCATCCACATCGGGCTCGGCGATCACAGTCTCGCCGAAATCCTCGATCTTGCTCCCGTCGGAGAGATACAGCACCTCCCCGTCAAAGATAACCGGATGCCCGATCACCCACGGCAGATACGTCACCGTCAGCCGCCCGACCGGATACACCACGATCGAAAAGAGCACGACCATCAGGATATTTTTCAAAAATGCCCGCCACCGGTGTTCCTTGCGCGAGCGATGCAGTCGGAAGACCACCCACATCACGGCGACCAGCGCACAGGTCACCATCGAGGTGCGCGCCTGCGTCAGCGCCAGATAAAACGCGGACAGCCCCAGACCCAGATACGTCGGGATCGCTCGATACCAGTAGCTCCCGGTCGTCGTCTCCCAGTCCAGATCCGATAAAAATACCGCGATGATCACGACCAGATACAAGCCAAAGGTATTCGGGTTGGTAAAAATGCCCGCATACCGTCCGCCCTCATAGATCGGCCGGAACAAAAAAGAAAAGATCGTCATGATCCAAAACGCATAGCGCACGGACCGCTTAAACGCCTCCCAGAGGAGATCCCTGCGGGAGTGATTCTGCCAGACGAAAAATACGCCCGTGAACACCAGTGCCAGGATGATCCCCAGCCCGCAGACCTTCTTCGGCACGATCGCATCCGAAACCGTAAAGGCGATGCACATACCGAACCATGCGATCCATAATGATCGGTGCCAGTGAATCCTCTTTAGCTCCCGATCCAGAGACAGGATGGCGATCGCTATCATCAAAAGGATTCCCAGCGTTGTATTATAAAAATAGCTTTCCCTGCGCAGCACATAGCGCACGATCCCAAAAAGCACGATATCCGCCATAAACAACCAGGTGATCAGGCGAAGCCGCCATTTTTCGGGAATATGGGATACAAAAGGAATCCACGGCGACATCAGGTCGATGTAGATATCCTGCAGCCCTCCTATAATCATAATCCCTCCAAGGTGCTATACCGTTTCCCTCAAAACCTCCTCGAGAGAGGTCAGAATAAAGTCCACATCCTCATCCGAAAGTAACGTATGCAGAGGCAGCGTGACCTCATTTTTGTAATACGCGTACGCGTTCGGATAGTCCGCGATGTCAAAGCCCATACTCTTATACGCCGTCAGGAGCGGCAGAGGCTTGTAGTGGACATTGGTCGGGACGCCCTTCTCCGCCAGACGTGTGATCACGACGGAGCGCTCCTCGTGTGTCAGGCTCCCCAGTCGCATCAGGTAGAGATGCGCGCTCGAGGTGGAGTTCTCCGTGTAGTGACACAGCGACGTGATCGGGAGTGCCTTATGCCCCGGCACCTCGCGGGACAGTCGCTCACTGATCGCGTTGATCCCGGCATCGTAGCGCTCGACGATCTCACGACGGCGCTTCAACAGATCCCGATAGCGTTTAATCTGCACGAGACCGATCGCGGCCTGCAGATCCGTCATATTGCATTTATAACCCGGGAACTTGATATCGTACTCCCAGCTCCCGATCTGCGTTTTTTCCAGTGCATCCTTGTTCTGTCCGTGCAGCGACAGGAGCATGTACTGGTGATAGATTTCCTCGTCATCCACGCCATCCAGCGGGAGCCAGGTGACACCGCCGCCCTCTGCCGTGGTGAGATTTTTCACCGCGTGGAAGGAAAATGACGTGAAGTCAGCGCACTGTCCGCTCATTTTTCCGTTTAACGACGCCCCGAAACCGTGTGCCGAATCGGCGAAAACGAGGATACGTCCGAGCGCCTGCTGATACTTATTATCCGATGCGCTGAACTCATCCCGATGCGCCTCGGCGATCTTGCGGATCCGCTCATGGTCGCACATCACGCCGCCGATATCCACGGCTGAGATCGCTTTCGTCCGCGGTGTGATCCGCGCCTCGATCTGGTCGTAGTCCGGCTCATACGGGCTGTGCCCGATGTACTCTTTGTCATGATAGACACGATCTCCGAGGATATCCACCATCACGAGCTTTGCTCCGGTATGATACGCCGCACTCGCCGTCGCCGTGTAGGTGTAGGACGTCGTGATGACCTCGTCCCCCTCACCGATACCGAAAAGCCGGTAGGTCATCTCCATACAAGCGGTCGCGGAGTTCAGGCATACCATACGGTTGGTGCCACAGAAATCTGCCATTTTTTCTTCGAGTTCTTTGGTCCTGGGGCCTGTCGTGATCCAGCCTGAATACAGCGCTTTTACGATCTCTTCAGCCTCCTCCTCACCCACATCCGGCGGTGAAAAGATGATCGTTCTTTTCTCTTCCACGTTTGCCTCCTTAAAAACAGCAATAACCGGGTGGACCGGTCGTTACCGACTCACCCGGTTTTCATGATTATCACATGGTATTATTGATTCGTTCCCTGGTCGTTCAGCGGGGCGGTACCACTGCTGTCCGTACCGGTCGTACCGTCACCCGGTACCTCGTTCATAAACTTGTTGATCTTCTTGGTGATCTTGGCAACGGAGTTCATATCCGGACTGCAGACATACAGTCTGGTCGACGGCATCGAGTAGGTATAACCCATGGTACCCGAGCCGGCCGCATTTGCGTAACTGATCTTCCATCTTGCCATATCGTCAAGCTGCATCTTACACAGCGAGATGATCTTTTTCGTTGACATGTTCGTCTGGAACATCTTTTTACTCTGCTTCAGGAGAGCCGGATAATCACCGAGCACCGCCGGGCTCATAACCTTGTTCAGGATCGCCTCGATCATATGCTGATGATCACGTCCTCGCTGGTAGTCTCCGTTCTCGAAGTGGTGACGCTCACGACAGAACGCCAGTCCCTTTTTACCGTTGACCTTGTTATAGCCCTTCTTGAAGCTGTAGTGTGATCCCGCACCGTACGGTCCCCAGTCGGAGATGAAGTCAAAGTCGGAATAGACCTTGACACCGCCGAGCAGGTCGATGATCTGCTTCACGGACGAGAAGTTCACGCGTACAAAGTATTTGATATCAACATTGTACAGATGCTCGAGCGTTCCCATCGAAACCTCGACACCGTAGATACCGGCATGTGTCAGCTTATCGCTCGCGCCGCCGGACTTGGAGTTTCCTTTGTCGTCGTATAGCGGTACGAAGTAATCTCGCGGCGTCGATACCAGCAACAGCTTTTTCGTTAAGGGGTTGACCACCGCCAGGATATTTACATCACTTCGACTGGTCTTCGACAGGTCGCCGTAAACATCGATACCACTCAGATACACGATGAAAGGCTTTGTCGTAACCGATGTGCTGTAGTCGTCTTTTTCTTCTTCTTCCTCCTCCTCGATCTGTGTCTCGATCTCGTGCTGCAGAAGCTCTCTCGTGTCGGTCTTGAAGGTCTTATATTGATCCTCGATCGTATTGACGAAGCCCTGGTTGAAGACCGCTACCTGGACCTCCTTGGCATAGAGCGCATCGACCAATGTGGAGGAATCCTGGAACTCGACGATCTGGAGATCCTGACCGATCTCGGCCTTTGCCTCCTGGAGAGCCTTGTCCGTGTTCTCACGGTCGATGACGGACAGGATTCCGTATTTGTAATCCTTGGCGTCCTTCAGACTCTGCGCCGGGTCATCCTTCAGTACGTAGTACGAGATGACGTCGATCTTGACATTCGCTCCGGACACCTGTGCCATCGCGTTGTAGGTCGTGTACAGATAGTAACCGCCGACGACGAAGACCAGACTCAGCACCACCGCAAGGACTCGTCCGATGATGTAACTCGAATTCGCAATCTGCGAGAACACCTGATAGACCATCAGCAGCACACAGACGATCGCCGCCGTGATCACATATTTATCCGGGATAAACCCGACATACAGTAGCAATACAACAAGGGCGATAGAGAATAGTAGTTGTAAAAATATAAAGACAAAACTGAGCTTACGCTCCATCAGTTTACCCATAGTTCCTCTCTCCTTATTACTTATTAAAATGTGAAAATCGATCCAACTCGATCATTATACCAAATTCGAACCGCTTTGTCGAGAAGTTTTTTCCCGAAATGCCAACATCGCGACACGTTCCGCCGCCCGGCCGTCCCGACGTCGGTAGTTTTCCTGTAAAAATGTCTCGATCCGGTCCCGATTTTCCGTTTGTTTGACGGTTCCCTCGCCGTTACTCAGCGCCTCGCGCAGCTCGTGTATGAGAGTTTCCTCATCTCGTACCACCGGCCCCGGCACGAAGCTCTCATACGGCTCGTAGAAATCGCGTCCGTTTTTGGCGAATTCCTCGAGATCATACGCATAAAAGATCATCGGCCGTTTGCACAGCGCATATTCAAAAACGATCGAGGAGTAATCCGTCACCAGCACATCCGCCACGGACAGCAGCGTCGTCACGCCCGGATACAGCGACATATCGAGCACGCGCGCCCGCTCCTCCCTGGTCAGGTCTCGCTTCAGCGCCCCCTGCGAGGCAAAGCACTCCGCGACAAACGGGTGAAACCGTAACAGCAGGATCACATCCTCCGGGAGACTCTCGATGACCCTCTTCACATCCAGCATCAGCTGCGGGTCGTCCGTCTCCTCATCGCGAAAGGTCGGCGCGTACAGGACGTAGCGGTGTTTCTCCGGGTCCTTCACGATCTTTCGGATCTCACGGAAAAAGTCCTTTTTCTTTTTCTGCATATACGCCTCATCCATCAGCAGGTCGGTCCGCGGGAGCCCGGTCGTACGGATCTTCTCCGGCGGCAGGCCAAAAGCGGTCGCGTACTGCCTTCGGGTGCGCTCGCCGTTCACCGTCAGCCAGGTGAGACGTTTATTGCCTTTTTTCGATATCCTGGCCACCTCCGGCCCGTCCGAATCCATGCCAAAACGCTTGATCGTCCCGGTCCCGTGCCAGAGCTGGATCACCGTCGCCTTTTTCGAGATCGGCGTGTACGCCATCGGCATAAATACGTTATCCAGCAGGATGATCGAGGACGTCGCCATATGATAGGCCTTCACGCAAAAAAAGGAAAAGGGATTTTGCCCCCTGTCCTTTTTTGTCAGATAGACCAGTTTCATCCCCGGTCGCTTTTTTTTGAGGGTCTGCGCCATCACGGCGATGTTGCCCTCCGGTCCGTCATCGTGCGTCGCGATCAAAAATGCCTTGTTCTCCTTTAGCGGAAACAGGCGAAAGAACGTGAAAAACAGGCCGAAAAGCCGATACCCCAGTGTTTTTTTACTCACTTTAAGTCTTCCTTTATCTTGGTCGTGGAGATCCCCTGCGTACGCGGCAGATAGATGACCTCGCAGTACTCCTTGAGGAAATCAAACTTGCCTTCCCAGTCGTCTCCCATGACAAAAATATCCACATCGTTGTTTACGACGTCGTCCACCTTCTGCTCCCAGGTATACTCCGGCAGCACCTCGTCCACATAGCGGCAAACCTCCAGGATCTTTTTACGGTCCTCGAAGCTGTGATACGCCTTTTTGCCCTTGCCCGCGTTAAACTCATCCGAGGAAACCACCACGATCAGGTAGTCCCCGAGCGCCTTAGCGCGACGAAGCAGGTTTACATGCCCTACATGAAACAGATCAAAGGTTCCGTACGTAATTACTTTTTTCATCGTTTACACCTAACTATCCTTTCCATTGGTTACTCATCCTCCGCTCACACCGAGCGGCCGGTCCGCCCCATCTCCTGCGCGGGCTGTGCTGTCTGCTGTCTCCTCGCGGTCGGCCTCACTCATCGCCCTCGGTGAGCTTAGCCTCGTAAAAGCTGACCACATCCTTGGCCGATCCCTTGGCGATCAGGCGTCCGCCCTCGAGCAGGATACCCTTGTTGCACATGCGCAGCACCTGCTGCGTGCTGTGTGAGACAAAAAGCACCGTGACACCCTTGTCAAACATTCCCTTCAGACGTCTCTCGCACTTGCGGCGGAAACGCGCATCGCCGACACTCAGGACCTCATCGAGGATGAGGATCTCCGGCTCCACGACCGTCGCGACAGAGAAGCCGAGACGCGCCTTCATACCGGAGGAGTAGTTTTTGATCGGCACATTGATGAAGTCTCCGAGCTCGGAAAACTTCACGATATCCTTAAACTTTTTGTCGATAAAATCCTTGGTGTAGCCCAGCATCGCGCCGTAGAGATAGATGTTCTCCGCGCCGGTATACTGCTTGTCGAAGCCGGCCCCGAGCTCCAGCAGCGGCGCGATCTTGCCGCGCACCGTGACGTTGCCCTCACTCGGCTTCATAACACCGGCGATGATCTTCAGCAGCGTCGACTTACCCGCACCGTTCATACCGAGTATGCCGATCCGCTCACCTCGCTTTACCTGAAAACTAATATCGCGCAGCGCCCAGAACTCCTGGAACATCAGCTCATTTTTAACCAGCTTGATGATATATTCTTTGATGTTGTCGACCTTCTCGGAGCTGAGGTTAAACCGCATGCTCACGTGGTCGATGTCAAGTGCAATATCGTTTGCCATCGATTATCCTTTCGCCTCATACACAAACCATAACGTACGACTCGTGCATTTTCTTTCAAATATACAAAATAAATTTATCCTGCTTGCGATAAAACGCGTAAAGACCGATCCCCAGCACCGCGAGCGCCACACCCCAGGTGTAGAGCATGAGCGTCCCGTCAAAGGGATGCCCAAAGAAAGACACGCGGAAATTGTGGATGATGCCGTAAAGCGGATTCAGCTTCAGCAGCATCACGGCCTCCTCGCCCAGACGATCCGGGAAATAAAAGATCGCCGAGCAGTACATGATCAGCATCAGCAGGACACTCCACAGATACTCCATATCGCGGAAAAATACACACATGGTCGACAGCAGGATTCCGACGCCGATCCCCAGTACAAAAAGGTTGATCAGCGGAACGACCGACAGCAGCATATAGCCGTTGATCGGAGCCTGATAGTCTCCTCTCACGAGGAAAAATACCACGACGCCTGCCAGTACGATCAGAGATATCAAGAAGATCAAAAAGTTCGCGATGACGCCGGACACCGGATAGATGTATTTCGGCACGTAAACCTTTTTGATCATGGATGCGTTGTTGCGGATACTCTTCATCGAAGCATTGGTCGCGCTCGAGAAAAAGCTGTACAAAAGGCGTCCCGACAGCACGTAGATCGGATACGGCACGCCCGCGAAGGCAGCGTCCGTCGAGTCACGCCCGAGGAGCTGTCCAAACACGATCGTCAGCACGATCATCGTGAGCAGCGGCTCGATCAGCGTCCACAGGATACCCAGGTACGAGCGACGGTAACGCAGCTTGATCGTCTTTTTGACAAGTTCCCGCAACAGAAACGAATATTTCTTAAGATTTTTGATCATCTGATTCATTTTGATGACTTCCCTCCATAGACTTCATAAGTATAACAAGTTGACATCCGAATGTCAACTTGTTATACTGATTTATATTATGTCAGGGAGGATAGTTCCTATGGAATACAATATGGAGAAACAGCATAAACTCGGCAAGCTCCACGCCCTCGAGCGCATCTGCCAGGTCCTCGATCCGGATTCCTTCCGCGAGATCGGCTCCGGCATCACCAATCTCGAGGACGCCTTTAACATCAAAAAGGGCCAGTTTGCCTATGACGGCGTCATCACCGGCTACGGCACGATCGACGGTCAGCGCGTCTTTATCTACGCGGAGGACTTCACCGTAATCGGCGGTACCCTCGGAAAAATGCACGGCTTCAAGATCGCCACGGCGATCCGCCTCGCCATCAAGAACCGTTGCCCGATCATCGGGATCAACGACTCCGGCGGTGCCCGTATCCAGGAGGGAATCAACGCCCTGGCCGGCTACGGCGAGATTTTTTACTATAACACGATGGCCTCCGGCTACATCCCGCAGATTTCCATCATCGCCGGGAACTGTGCCGGCGGAGCGGTGTACTCACCGGGTATCACGGACTTTATCTTTGTAATTGACGATATCAGCCAGATGTTCGTCACCGGACCGAAGGTTATCAAAAGCGTCACCAACGAGGATATCACCGCGATGGAGCTGGGTGGTGCCGCGGTGCACGCACAGACCAGCGGTGTGGCTCACTTCCACATGCCGGATGAGAAAACATGCTACCAGGAGGTACGCAAACTGATCGGCATTCTGCCGCCCTGCTACCAGAGCACAGTTGACGATCAAGTGTTAAATCAGCCTATAAACTACGCGGAAAATGCGGTGTTTAATGAAGATTTAGCACATATCCTGCCCGAGCATAGCAATCAGAGCTATGACATCCACGACGTGATCAACGGCATCGTCGATGCGGATTCCTTCCTCGAGATTCATAAAGAATTTGCGATGAATGTTGTCGTCGGCTTCGCTAAGATCAAGGGCATCACCGTCGGACTCATCTGCGACCAGCCGAAATACATGGCCGGCGTGCTCGACTGCGACTCCTCGGATAAGGCAGCCCGGATGATCCGCTACTGCGACGCGTACAACATCCCGATCATCACCCTGACCGACGTGCCGGGCTTTTTACCGGGCAAGGATCAGGAGTATAAAGGGATCATCCGCCACGGAGCCAAGCTCCTCTATGCGTACTCCGAGGCGACGACGACCAAGATCAACGTCATCCTGCGCAAGGCCTACGGCGGCGCGTATATCGCGATGAGTTCCAAGCACCTGCGTGCCGACTTCGTCTACGCATGGCCGACCGCGGAGATCGCCGTGATGGGTGCCGAGGGCGCAGCGGATATTCTTTACGGAAAACAGATGAAGGATCTCTCTCCGGAGGAGAAACAGGTCTTCCGCCAGGAGAAGATCGATGAGTATAACGAGAAGTTCATGAACCCGCACATCGCGGTGATGCACGGCTATGTGGACGAGGTGATCCGTCCGGAGGCCACCCGCGAGAGGATCTACGCCGACCTGCTCTTCTGCCGGGGCAAAAAGGCCCTCGAGAGCGTCGAGAAAAAGCACGGCAACATCCCGTTGTAAGATTACTCAGACATACAAAGAGCCCGCCTGTCGTCCTGACAAGCGGGCCTTTTTATGTCATCGTATCGGTTATTCTTCCTCCTCGCCCTCGTCCGGCGTCTCCTCCGGTTCAGGCGTCGGCGTCGCCTCGCCCTCGATCTTCGTGATCGAGATCTCCACCGTTACCGGTGCAGAGAGGGTCAGTCCGTCCGGCAGGGTAAAGTTCACGGTGACCTTATGCACACCGTCCTTATACGGACCGATGTCGATATAGGCGCCGAGATCCTTGAGCTGGACATTTTTCAGCTTTTCATCGGACCCGGTCAGCTTGACCTCATAGCGCTCATCCGGATCGGTAAACTCGACGGAGTGGCCGTCCGGTGGGTTTCTCACCTCGATGTCCGAGCCGGTCAGCGTTAAGCTCCGACTCCCGCTCTTCCCGATCTCGCATCGTACCGAAATCACGGTGACATCGTCCTCGATGATATAGCCCCGTCCGAGGTAGTTGGCGATGTTGATCTCTTTTTCCACGTCGGCGGTCGCGCCCTCGATATTGACCTTGAGGCGGATCACCAGGTCTTCGTTCAGCTTTTCCGGATCATCCACGGAGACACGCACGCTCTCCGGTTGTCGATCCGTCTGTATCAGATGGTACCCCTCCGCGGGGACACCCTCTGTCGTCACCTCGACCGGCACGTCCATCGTGATCCGCACGCCGACCGTGACCTTGACCTCCGTCTCACTGAAGGACAGATTGGTGGCGTCGATGATCTCTCCCGAGCTGTCATAGGCAAATGGTTTCAGTTGGATGGAGAACTCCTCCGTCTGGCCTTTTAGCGGCACCGTGACGCTGACATGGTCGATGCGTCGCATCTTGGACTCACCGCCGGCCACCTCGATGATGTTCGGCTTTACCTTGACATCGCCGAGGACATAGCCCTCTGCCAGCTCACCCTCCTGCATCACGTCGACCTTAAACTTCTTGGTCACGCGATCCTCGAGCTTAACGCGCAGGACGGCGTTATTCCAGTTCAACTCGTAAGGCAGGTTGTTCGGATTCTTTTTCAGCTTCACCTGGATGTTGACCGCGTTCACGGAGGACAGATCCGCCAGATCCGCCGTAGCGACGAAGTCTTTGGGCTTCAGACGCTCCACGAGACTCCGCTTGGACGTGATCGTAACATCCACGGTCTCCCCGCTCACGATCTCATACACCTGGTTGGAGGATGTGATCGCGGTCTCGTTCAGGACCTCGACCGGGATATCCTCAAAGGTTCTCTTGACCGTCGGGTCGATGATGTTCACCACGATCAGCCAGAAAAGGCCCGCCGCGATGATCGATAAGATCTTCCATCCGATATTTCTCGTAAATACTCCCTTGATTCTCTGTTTCATCGCTCGCTCACCTCCTCTTCTACCGAAGACTCGGCTGCAGCATTGTTCTCACGCGCCAGTCGTTTCTTTTTACGGAACTGCCACCAGTGCGCCTTTTTACCGCTTCCCTGCTTGGACGCCTCCTTCAGACGGAGCTGCAGGGTGTCTGCGTCGATCTTGTGATAAAGCTTGCCGTCCATCGCCAGGGATACCGCTCCGGTCTCCTCCGATACGATGATCGTCAGCGAGTCCGAAACCTCACTGATACCGAGGCCCGCGCGGTGACGCGTCCCCAGATCCTTGCTGACGCTGAGATTGTTCGACAGCGGTAGATAACAGGTAGCCGCGATGATCTGGTCGTCTCTCAGCAGGACGGCCCCGTCGTGCAGCGGCGTATTATGCTCAAAAATATTCACGAGGAGCTGGGAGCTGATATCCGCGTTGATCGGGATACCGGTCCTCTCGTACTCGCGACACTGGATATTTTTCTCAACGACGATCAGCGCTCCCGTCTTGACACGGGCCATATCGTAGGTCGCCTTGACGATCGCCTGTACACTCTTGGTTGTGAAGCGTTTGCCTTTTTCATCCGAGCTGTCCAGGGAGAGGTTACGCAGGATGTTACGCCGCCCCAGATGCTCGAGCGCCCCTCGCAGCTCCGGCTGGAAGATAACCACCAGCGCGATGGCACCGATGACCATAACATTGTTGAAAATCCATATGATAACGTTCATCTCAAGGATCATTGCCACCAAATAGAACACGGCAAGAAACACCATTCCCTTGAGCAGAGTCCACGCACGCGTGTCCTTTACCCAGACAATGATGTGGTAAAACACGTAGGCTATGATCAGGATCTCCAGGATGTCGATCACGTTTACCTTGGGGATCGTCAGCTGAGCCACGTAATTTTTGAAAAATGAGATGATCGTGTCCATGCCTTATTCCTTTTCTTTGCCTTTTTCCGCTCTCTCCTCGGCCAGTGCCTTTTCGACCTCTTCCTTGAGATCGGCCTTAACCTCGTCGATCTCCTCGGGGAGGATCTTGGTGACCACCTTGTCGCCGACAGCGACGTTGTACTTCGGGATCGCGGTCACGTAGTAAAAATACTCATCATCCTCGAACTGCAGCTTTCTCGTACCGTGATAGTCGAGCGAGATGTGCATAAACTGCACCAGATACGCGATCCCCATCGTCACGATCACGAGGATCGAGGTCAGGATGAGGTTCAGCTCCAGCTCCCAGATGATATTTGAGATCATCACCATCGTGTAAAGAACGATGGATCCGACCAAAATCGCGATCTGCGGTGCGTATCGGAAGTTCGCCCGACGTAGCAGGTAGATCACGACAAATGTCAAGGTGTATACGATCAAAGCGACCCAGAAAAGCCGGTTTGATACGAGGTAATTGATCAGGTATTGCAGCGGTGAAAAAATGTTGTTATCGCCGGCGAGTCGCTGCGCCGTCGCCGTGTACTCAGCCACTCCCTCCAGGCTGAAACGGACGATGATACCCATGACCATCGCCGGGACCAGTGAAGGCGATGCCACCAGCGCCGATACAACTGGCACGGAGAAGCCCATCTCACAGGCGGACAGCGTCGGTACGCTGATCAGCATGTACCACTGCTCCCTGGCCTTGCGTCCGAATAGCAGGAAAAAGATAGCGATCATCAAAAGCATGGTCACGGCCTGAACCGATGAGACCTGCCAGACCTCGATACCGACCACGGCCACGATGCCCATGATCGCGATCGCGTCCGGAACAAAGCCGCTCAGAATCGCTATGATCGGGAATATCCAACGGATATCCGCAAAGAATCCATCCGGGAAACGACTGGTCAGCAAAAGCAATACCACCAGGACCGCTAATGCTTTGAGAATCCCGCGAATCACCAGGTAATGACGCTCGAAAAAGTGTCGGATCCTGGCCCGGATGATCAATAGTGTAGCCATCATACGCCCTCCTCTTTCCTCTCGGCTTCATAGAGCCGCAGAAGCTCAGCGAGCGTCTGTTCATACTCATTCACTCGAAGTTCGGATTCATCATACTCTCTGCGACTGCGGCGTCTCGTCACGTGAGCCGCGATCGCCATCAGAATCAGCCAAGCTACCAGAATACCGGCGATGATCAAAGATCGATGCCAGGTAAAGAACCCCTCTGAAACGTAGGTTTTCCAGGGGATACGATCGAGATAATAGACTGCGACCACCCCGAGGATCAGGATACTGGCTGCGATCATACCGGCTACCGTCCGGAGCACCTGCAAACGGACATAATCACGCTTGCGGTACCGCGTACGCCGCAGATCGACATCGCCCTTTCCCGCCTCATAGTCGGAAAGTCGAATCATTTTTTTGATTCTTTCCTCACTCAGCAAAATCACATACCCCGCTTCAATTAGTCTCGCTATTTCTAGTATATCAAAAGAAACGCCTTGAAACAAGGAAAAATTTCATATTTATTAGATTTTTTTGACGCGATTTACGACCGGGACACAGAGCAGACCCAAAACGGTCCCTGCGACCAACCCGGAAATCCATAAAACCACCAGATAATAGAAAAGAGACGTCGTGTCCAGGACGACCATGGCCACGAGGATCTGACCGAGATTGTGGAGGAGTGCGCCCGCCACGCTCACGATCACGAGTCTGGCATGGGCGAGATTTTTGAGGAGGATCATGCCGATCCCGCTCAGAAGCCCGCCCGCCAGGGAATACCACATGGAAAACAGGCTGCCGAAGGTCAGGCCGACCAGGACGATACGGATCACGTTGATGACCAGCGCATCGGTCCAGCTCAGCCGGTACAGCGCCAGGAGGACGACGAGGTTGGTCAGTCCCAGCTTGACGCCCGGCACGGCGATGAAGGTTGGAATCTGCGACTCCAGCCACGCCAGTACGAAGGCCAGTGCGACGAGCATCGCCCGTATGGCCAGTTTTTCGGTTTGTTCTCTCATGTTATCGTCCACTTCGGCGGCCGGCAGCTGCTGCGCCTGGGCTCCTGCGGGTGCTGGGCTGCACTGCCGGGGTCCCTGCGGGTGCTGCTGCCGGTGCTGTGGGCCTGTGCTGCCTGCCGGGCTCCCTGCGGGTGCTGCTGCCGGTGCCTGTTTCTGTTTTTTATTTTACTTGGACATCACGCGCTGGTAGTTAGCTTCCACCAGGGTCCAGTCGATGATCTCGAAGAGTTTGGCTACATAATCTGCGCGCAGGTTCTTGTAGTTGAGATAGTAAGCGTGCTCCCACACGTCGATCGCCAGGATC